>JAUYUB010000004.1 GCA_030692765.1 Sulfuricurvum sp. | reverse complement strand
ATACTATTTTTGATACCGGTAAAGCTGGCACTGTGATCATCCAGTGTCCCAAGATCGCCCACTGCCAGAGGGGTTTTGATCATTTCGACATAGAGTTGTGTCCCTATTTTGATCTTATCCTCAATCAAGGAATCGGACAGTTTTGTGAGCGCATTAAAGTTTACAAGGACGATCAAAGCAATAAATACGATTTCAATCAATAAAAAAGAGAGGATAAATCGGTATTTAAACGACAGTTTCATTCTCTATTTCCTCGCATCTGGCAATAGTTTCATCATCGTTTGGATGCTGGAGTATTCAGAGTGTTGGATCTCAACGAGATGTTTCATGCTCAGCGCTATTAATAAAGCATCAGGGGTTTTGAGTAATGCCTGTGTGATTTTTTGCTGTGTTTCTTTGGGAAGGGTAGGATTAAAAGCAAATGGATGACTGGGGTAAGGTTTGGTTTTACGCACAATGATAAGAGAGGATTTTGTCTCTTCGTCATTGAGGTCATTGAAGGTTCGTTCAATGCCTCCACCTATCTCACCGAGTCCCCGAGCTACCCCTTTGTAAACCGAATCATGAGAGTTGACATACCGAAAGTTTTCATCGGATTCGATATTGATGTGATGCTCAACGAGCAATTCATATTTATTGATCATGGTTGCCGCAAAAGCACTGGGTGCCGGAAACAAAAATCGTTTGCCCTTCATATCGGAAAGATGTTTAATACCGCTGTTTTTGTGAACGACTAATATTCCGACAAGATTTTTTTTATCACGAACTTTTGCCAGATACCCTTTTTTTTGATGTGCAATCACATAATGAGAAGGGTTCATGTAGGCAAAATCATAGTCGCCCTGATACAAATTTTTCTCAAATTCAGGAATTGAGCGCTCTATTTTCAGAACAATCTTTTCTCCCGTTTCTTTTTCGAGATAATCCGTCAAAGGTTTCCATGCTTTTATCAGCTCAAGAGGACTTTGCTGAGGTACGACTCCAAACACCAATGGTTTTGCATAGGAGGATACAGAGATGAAGATAGTAACTAAGAAAAGAAGTAAAAAATGCATATGAAACCTTGCTAATGAATGGCAATTTAAGTATAACCTTTTAATGTTATAAACTTCTTTTTTATGTATATTAAAGAGAAATATAAAATTTAGATAGGGGCAAAGAGTTTTAACCTAGGCCAAAATGTGTTAGAATTAGCAACAAAACTCTATTATCAAGGTTGACTATGCTTTTTAATCCCACTCCTATGGAAAAACTCACATCATTAGCGGATGATCTTGTAGCCAAATACAATGCAGTCAAAGAAGAAGCTGCCATTCTTCAGGAAAAACTTGTGACATTGCATGCCAATCAGGGGGGGAAAGATGAAGAGATTGAACGCCTTGAATCCATCTTGCGCACAAAAGATTCCGAACTAGCAGCTAAAAATGCAGAATTGGCCGAAAAAGATACCGAAATAGAAGCCATTGTCTCAAAGATCGAAAGTTTATTGGGATAAATTGTGAAGGTCAAAGTCTCTTTAACACTCAATGCAAAGCGATACGATATTGATGTTGAAGAAGATTTTGCCCATTTTTTGACAGGGCATATGAAACACGATTTTCAAATAGAAGGCAACAACGATCTTCGTGCACTGCTGCAAGCGTATGTCCGCAGTAATTTTGCCCTCTACACTCAAGAAAAAGAAATTACAGCTTTGGTCGAAAAGATTCAAACCGTTTAATTCTCTTCACAATCCCTCCACAATCCTTTTTTATACTGTCCTTATCAAAAGAGAATCTCAACTAAGAGGTTCACTTAGAAAAGGAGTATCCAATGAAAAAGTTATTGATGATCTTGGCCTCAGTCGCCCTTATGGCTTCCGCTGCTCAAGCAGATGTTAAAAAAGGTCAAAAGGCCTATCTCAAAACGTTTAAGAATGATTTTGCTATGAATGGGACTCGGTTTGCGGTAGAGCATTCAGTAGCCCAGTGGGAAGTACTTTTTGCGGATGGTGCAAAAGGGTTTATCCAAGAATACGGCGAACGTTTTCCAAGTGCAAAAGAAAAATTAAACAATCCATCGAATGCGGATAAGCTTCAAGACATTGGCGATTTCGCTAAAGAATACGGCAACGATTCGGGTAATGTCCCATCTTGCGGTTAGAAGAAGTATGAAATAAGAGCGCGGCGTGCTGCGCGTGAGCTCTCTGATGAAGAGAACTTAGCGTTAGCGTAGCTATCGGGATGTATTCCGATGGCGTTTACAATAAAAAGGATTTATGATGAAAACGTTACTTGCAATTTTAGGTCTTACCGTTATGTTGGGCGCTGCTGATGGCAGTACTTTGTATACAAAATGTGTCGCATGTCACGGTGCCAAAGGGGAAAAGCCAGCTCTTGGAAAATCTCAGGCGATTACAGGATGGAAAGCAGATAAAACGCTCGAAGCCCTCAAAGGGTATAAAGCGGGAACGCGTAATACCAAAGGAATGGGAGCACTTATGAAAGGGCAAACCGCTGCATTGAGCGATGGGGATATGAAGGCACTGGCTGATTATATAGCAACACTTAAATAGAGGCGGATAAGGGTGTCCGAGTTCCAGGGAAGAATAGGCGTTAAGTCTGCTCTTTGATAGGGCGCGAGATTGTATTGGGTATGTTGGGCGCTGAGCGTAAGGGTACTGTTTTGTATCCATTGCGTGACATCATGGTTGATCATCAGTTCATACTGATTTTCCAGCCATTGATCGTCATGTCTGTATTGCTGGATTCGGGCGTAGGCATTCATTTTTAAATTCAGCTTGATCTTACTATCTGCCATTATGCTGTAGGCGGTTGTTTTGTTTTGTAAATCACCGGTATCATACCCGTGTAGACGAGGCACATCGTCGTCAATTTCTAAAAAATAATACCCGACAAGGCTTTTAAGAGATACTTTGATCGCGGATGTCGTGTAATGTGCATCAAACCCTGCAAACAGTTTAAGCTGTTGTTCAATCCCGCTCGGTGTATTTACTTTACCGTCAAATTTTATCAGCCAATCAAATCCGCTATTAGAGGTTAAGGGATAAAGTTCTCCTGTAGCTTGAACATCCGTTTGGTACCAGATAGGTTCATAATCAGGATCGAGTTTATCTTGGTCATTTGCTAAAAAAGCGGTAAAACTACCGTTTAGGTGTGTTCCTGAATCCGTTGTTTTTTCAGCGATTATTCCTATTCCCAGATCGGTTCCAAAAGTATGGGAGCTTTTTTCACGTACGAAGAAATCATGAACCCCATACGTCATGGACCAATCCGAAGCATTGGTGAGGGTAGGGATACAGCATAATGGTAAGAGGAAAAAAGAAAACCACATCATTGTATTAACCTTTGGTATGTAAAATCAAATCATACCAGTGTTTAGGTGTCAAGTTTCCACCCCACACAAATCTTCGTCCCTTTTTTTTCTTCTGAATTGATGGCAATGTCCAAGCTGTACTCCTTGGCGATCATGGCAACGATGTGCAAGCCGATCCCAAACCCTCCGACACTTTTATCGGCTCTGGTGTAGCGTTCAAATACCTGTGTGATCATGGAAGAGGGAATACCGATTCCGTTGTCCTCAATGCACAAAGTTCCCTCATTCAACGCAATAGCGATGGTTCCGTTCATCTTATTGTACTTGATGGCATTAGAAAGGAGATTGTCGATTATACGGGTCATTTTGGTACGATCGATGACGAGGAGGATATGGGGGGTAATGGTCAGCTCTAGATAAATTTTCTTTTGCTCTATGTGGTGGCGAAAATATTCCAAACGCTCTTCTAAGAGTTCGCTTACATCTAGGGGTTCATTGATCACGGCCAAATCGTGGTTGAGGACGAGGTAGGTGAGATCATTATACAAAGTAGAGATGGTGCGGGATGCGATTTCGATCCGTTTGAGCTTTTTTTGCAGGGAGACAGGGATCGGTTCTTCTTTGAGCGCTTCGAGATTAGTCAAGATCGCACTGATGGGGGTGTTGAGCTCATGGGTGGTATCTTTGATGAAATTATCGAGCAGGGCGATTGCTTCATTCATGGGGTGCAACAGCAGCCGTGCCAGAATAAATCCGATCAGCAGTAAAAAGGCAAAAAGGAGTAAGCCTAAAAGAAAGGCTGTTTCAATCGCCTGAGTTTGCCACAGTCCGTCATCGGAGGTTTCAAAGACGAGATAAAAGTCTCCCAACCCATAGGGCGCCAAGGGGACGATGAGATGAACATATCCCTCTTCCAAAGTAATACTCTCTTTAAAGTTCAATGAGCTGTTTTTGAGATTTCCTACAAGGAGTTTTTGATCGTATCCATAAAGAGCGGTTGTATACGCAAGGTCTTCAGGGAAGGTTTTTAGGTTTCGATCCTGTTCGAGCCATTGCTTTAAAGCAGGAACATAGGATTCACTTTCCAGCTGCATCGCCAAACGGTGCGAAGAGATCATCTGCGTTTTGGAATATTGGTGATACAACGTTCCCAATAATGCCAGAATGACGATTACCAGCACCCCATACAGCGCTAAAAAGCGTTTGAGGGTTTGGTATTTAGCGGAATTGATACCCGATGCGTTTGTGGCTGACAATGCGGTCCTTTCCTAATAATTTTCGAAGCGTTTTAATGTAGGTGCGCAGGCTTCCGTCGTTGGAGGTTTCATCGTATTCCCATAAATGGTCCATGATGGTCTCATGCGTAAGCAGTTCTCCGGTATGTTGTATGAAAAGTTTGAGCAGTTTGTGCTCTTTGGGTTGAAGGGATTGCTCGACGCCATTGATTTTGAGGGATTGATTTTCGGTATCGTAGCTAATTGCTTCTCCCAGAGTGATAAGATCGCTGGATGGGTGATAAAAATTGCGTTTGAGGATCGTTTGTATCCGTAATAGAAGTTCTTTAAGCTCATAGGGTTTGCGCAAGTAATCATCACCGCCGCTTTTAAACCCCTCTTCGAGATCGTTCATGGCATTACGTGAAGTGATGAAAATAGCAGGAGTTGTATTTCCATTGGCTCGTGAATCTTTGAGTAGTGAGAACCCATCACCACCCGGAACATTCACATCCAGCAAGAGTAGATCAAATTTATTTTCATACAAAATATCTTCGGCACTTGCAGCATCATAGGCGCACGTGACGCTGTACCCATGATCTTCCAGGTATTCTGTTACGCTCTCGCTGAGATTAGGGTCATCTTCTAAAAGAAAAAGTTTGGCTTTTGTCATGTGAGTGGGTACCTAGAGGTTTTTGACGCTATTTTTCCACATCTGCGGAATCTCTTTGTTCGCGGCACACATGATCATTCCGATGATCATCCCACGTGCGGCATTGTCACCGCCCGCTTTTGCGTTAGCAATCATGGCATCTTTGTAATCACTAAACTTTAGAAGAATATGTATGGTTCCCTCAAAGCCTCCCTCAACACCGCATGCGGGGCCAAAGGTACGAATAGCGTCAAAACTATCTTGACCTTTACTGTTTATAGCAACACCGTGCGCACGAGCCAAGAGAGGATCAATAGGTGTATGTTTTAAGGTATCCGCAATATCAGCACCTAAAGCAACATCAAATAGCACGGAAGCAAAAAACAGTGCCGCTTTAAGTACTGCGGGAGAATTATGGGTTAAGGAGACAAAACCCTGTGTATTTGTCAAAAGCTCTTCTTTTGTTTTTGAGACCAAATGAAGTGGGGCAATACGTCCAATGATGGAGAGATCGTGAGAGCTGGCACCACAGAGGGTCTGTGAATTGTTTTTGAGAATTTCAAGAGTTTCACGGCTGGATCCATCAATATACCCTTGATAATTCTCCATTTTTTTAACCCAAAAAGAAGCGTACTCGGATGGATCAAAATGACCGCTTGCCAGAACATATTCTTGAAGCCATTTCCCATGATCACCGTAGTGGGTGAAGTCCCCTTTTTCTTTTCCCTTGTGCCACATCGCTTGTGGTGCATTGAGGGCTTCCCAGTCGATGGGAAGATTTTTGAGTTGTGTCTCGTCGTATATCCAGTGCGCACCCAATGCGTAAGCATCGGCTACTAATGCTCCTGTTATTGCATGATTAATAATTGTTTTGTTCATAATAGTTCCTGTTTTGGCACTATTATAGTGGGTAATTTCTAAAAAGAATAACCAATTCGGACAGAGCCGTCGTGATCACTCGCAGTATCACTGAGTCCGTATCGATAATCAAGCATGCTAAACCAATGGGTGTCTAGTTGATAAAATAATCCGATGGAAGCCGTGTTAACGGTTTGGGTACCGACATACATACTTTGAACTTGTGCATAGGATGCACTGATACGGGTTCCATCACTGATAGCATAGCCCGCACCTGCATAAAATGACTGAGTGTTTTGGTATTGCACTGTATTTGGAATATCGGTGTCATTAACCATGGCGTAATTGTATCCGCCAAAGAGGTTATAATGATCATTAAAATCGTATTGGAAGCTAATGGAGCCTTGATAATCAATCGCTTCATTATGGTAGCCGCTGTTGTAGGTCGGCAACAAAATACCGACACCAGTTTGCACCGTAAGATTGTTTCCAAATTGTGATTTATAATAAAGGGCGATAAGCGTATCACCCAAACCACTTTGCTTAAAACTTGGTGAGGAAGATTGGAAATAAGAACCTGCTACTTGTACTAAAATATTGTCGTTATAGTAATCGGCTTGCATCGTTTGAGTAAAGGTATCGGTTTTTTCCTGAGAAGCATAATTGATTTGGGAATAGCCAGCTCCTAAAATGATATCGTAGTTGCTATCGGATTGTAATGAGCGTATCGTACACCCCTTTGCATTCACAAGATCGCTAAAGGGTGTGTTCATACATTGGTCCTGAACATCATCTACTCCGTCCATATCACTGTCAATGGCAAATAGACATCCACTCAACAATAATGGCAATAAAAGTATCTTGTTCATGATCAATGTCTCATCCGTGGCATTTGCGTATTCAGTGAATTACCTGAATTCTGCATTGGTGTTGTATGCTGTGTAGATTGAATTTGGTTCATTTTTTGGAAGCCGACCATTTCTCTCTGAGGTACTTTGGTCGTCATTCTGTCACTTTTCATACCAGTACGAAGACTGCTGATGGCAGCGGAACGTTCTTCTTCATTCATGGATGCGAGTTTCACTTTGAGTCTATTCATTAACTCTACACGTTCTTGTGAAGGAGCTTTTTGGATCATTTCAATTTGTGCATTGATTGAATCATCTGCAAATAGCATAGAGGTTGTGAGTATGATGGTCATAAATACTATTGGTAATATCTTCATGCGTAGTTCCTTGTGTCTGATATGACAATTATAACACGGGAGTATTAGCGCTGTGTTAGCGCTTGAAAGTTTAGAGTAAAAAGGCTTTCTGAGCCTAACGTACTTTGGACATGGATAGTTATATGCATGGCATCACAGAGCTTTTTGACGATATGTAGACCGATTCCAAGCCCACGGTCGTGTTCTTTGTAAAAACGGTCAAATATCTTTTCGGTGTTTTTAATTCCTTTGCCGTTATCACGAATGGTTACCATGCTGCTAGAGAGCTCTATCCAAACATCTCCATGAGAGTTATTGTATTTTGCAGCATTACTCAGCAGATTATCAAAAATCCGAATAAGGGCATCACGATTGGCACGGACGACAAGTAATGATTCAGCCAAATGAAATGTGATATCCGGATAAAGCCGTTGTACGATAGAAAGACGCTCCTGTAAGAGACTGGAAAGTTCAATACTCTCTTGTTGAAGTTCGTGCCCGTCGAGATAGCTGCGAAGATTATTGCCCAGTGACATGATAGCTTGAATGCTGTGTTCAATACGCTCCACTTTTTTTGTCTCGCTTTGGGGTATCTTCAGCCTGGAGACATTAAGTCGAAGTGAAGAGAGGGGAGTGTTAAGATCGTGCAGAATATCACGGCTAAACTCTTCCGTGAGCTTGAGTGCTTTGCGCAGAGGATAAAGTGCGTAGAGGGAGAATAAAAAAGAGAGAAGAACTATTACCAGCATTGCTCCAAGGTAGTATTTTAAAACAGTGATTTGGATCTGATGCAGCTGCTGTGCATAATGTTTTTGTGTAAAACGAAGCTTGAGGGCATAAGTGTCATTCTTTGGGATCGTAAATAGGGCATACAGACCCTGCGGTTCAGCAGTAAGGGTATAAAGTTTACTGGATTGCAAAGGGACAAAGTCAAACTCAAACTGGCTGCATTTGAGATCAAAACTGCACAGCTTCATTTGATTAAAGAGGGTTGTCTCAAGTGATTGCTTCTGTTTTAAATACTCAAAATAGGCGAGAAATGCACTCAAAATAGCCAGAGAGAGGAAGAAAACCAAAAAGCTTTTACGAAAAGACTCGATCTCAGCGTGTTTCAATACGGTATCCTATCCCTCGAACATTGAGGATATCCCAGGTGGTCGTTTGTTTGAGTTTATTGATGGCGACTCTCAGCGCCGTATCGCTTGGGTGTTCCATGAGATCAAAGAGACTCTCTTTAGTGAGGGTACGTCCGATATTGGTGATAAAAAGACGAAGCAGTGGCAGTTGAACATCTCCCAGGGTGATTAGTGATCCATCTTTGGTGACATCATTTGTTTTGGGATTGTACGTGATTGCACCATAGTGGATGGTTCGGTTGACTTTGGCAAATTTAGCTTCAATACGCACGAGCAGTTCTTCGGGAAAAAACGGTTTTTTGAGATAATCGTCAGCCCCTAGTGAAAAACCTTTGGTAATAGAGGATATATCGCTAAGTGCACTTATAAAAATAGTGGGTGTTGAATCGTCGGCATCACGTAATTGTTCTAAAAGCTCAAAACCATTGATATCAGGGACATTAACATCAAATAAATAGAGATCGTAGGAATGGTCAAAAGAGTGTTGTGCAGCGTCATCACCGCTTCGAACCCAATCGACTTTATAATGGGCTTCTTGCAGCATCTCTTCAATGCTTTCACCCAAAATAAAATCATCTTCGAGTAGCAGTATGCGCACATGTTTTCCTGATGCAAAGGTATGATCACTGGTTATAGTTCTAAATAGAAGTATAGCCACTGATCTTTATTGGGGCAAGGGGATGTGTAACCCCTTGAGTTTATTGATCGCGACTAGGATCTTTTTTTAGTGGATGTAGTAAGGTGCAATTATTTTGCACCACGACGCTGCATGCCGCTGCCTGAACTACCACCTTTTCGCATTTTTGAGCCTGATCCATCTTGTGGTCCTGATTTGCTTTGTCTCATGCTTGTTTGCATACTCTGGCGCTCTTCTTGTGTCATTGCTTGTACTCTAGTTTGCATTTCGCTTTGAAACGCGGCACGATCTTCTGTCGGTACATTCCCTCTTAAGGCCTGCATTTCTGTCATAGTCATTGCACTGTAATCAGCGGCAAAAGTGGTAATGCTCAAAAGAGCAACTAAGGTTAATGTCTTTTTCATGGTGTTTCCTTGTGTTTTGATAGTGTCATTGTCACTAAAAAACGTTAGCGGAGTATTAGCAGTCAAAAAGAAAATATTTACCGTTCATCCTCATCATCCTTTAGAGGTTTCAGCAGTGCCTGCATCTTTTTGTAGATTTTATTTTTGATCGATTCGTCGATACTTTTATTAGATGTTTTGGTGTTCTGATCGAGGTTGTTCTGTGGACTCGATGTTAGAGGAATCCATTTGACCGGTTTATCTTTGGCAGTATTTGGAGTGGTCATGCTAAGAGGTGTTTGCTCTTGGAAAGGCTCCATAGCATGTGCGCTCAATACGATAAGGCAGTAAAAAATAATTTTAGGCAATCAGCAGTCCTGCCCCTATGAACAAGAGAAGAGAAATTCCCGCTGAAATGAGTGCATAGGGAAGTTGCGTTTTTGTGTGCTCTTGGACCGAACATCCTGATGCCATAGCAGAGATGATGGTGGTATCCGAAATAGGGGAGCAATGGTCTCCAAATACTCCTCCTGAGATGACGGCACCCATAGCAAGGGCTACGGGAGCATCGAGACCAACAGCCAGCGGAATGGCAATAGGAAGCATGATACTAAATGTTCCCCAGCTCGTCCCCGTCGCAAAGGCAATGATGGCGCTGAGGATAAAAATAGCGGCTGCAAGATAAGGGGTAGGGAGATAATCGCCGATGAAAGAAGCCAGATACTCTCCTACGTGCATGTCTGAGCTCACTCCTCCGATTGCAAATGCTAACAGGAGAATGGATGCGATGGGCATCATTGTTTTTGCCCCTTGGAGGGTTGCATGGATAAATTCGATACTGCTTATGGCATTTTTGGTGCGATAATAACCGAACATGAGAAGCAATGTCATGATGAGCGTATAGAAGATCGAACTTGAACCTGAGCCTTTGAGGAGATTTCCGTTACCCGTGATGAGCATAAAGACGAGAACGCCACCGATCATCCAAACCATTGGCCATAAAAAAAGTCCCAGTGAACCTTTATCATCTTCGCATTCGATAGTAGGTTCAACCACCATAGCATGTTTCATGGGTCCAATATCAATGTTATACCAAACAGCTATAAAAGTAACGATAAGCGCAATGTAGGCGTAAAAGTTATAGCCGATGGCGCTGATAAGCCAGCGTGCCTCTTCGCCAGCGATAAGTCCTGCGGCGATTTGCCCACCGATGAGTCCCAACAGCAATGCACCCCATCCATTAATAGCGATGATGGAACATACCGGAGCGGAGGTGGAGTCACAAACAAAGGCAAGTTTGGCGCGGCTGACACCGTAACGATCACAAAATGGTCGTCCGATAGCACCTGCAACAAGTGAGGTGATAGAAGATTCGATGAAAATAATCAACCCTGCAATGAAGCTTGGCATGAGTGCCGCACGTTTGGAGGTAACCAACGAACGTTTAGTGCTGAGCTCATGAACCAAACCATCAACGCCGCCACTGCGTTCGATAAGTGCCATAACGCTTCCTACCATCATTGCAAAAGCAAGAGTTTTTAGAACCCACAGTTCATTGAGTAATCCCCAAAAGCGTTCTCCCATGAGAAGCAGTGCTGTGAGAGGGTGGTAACCTGAGATAAGTAATTCACCGACGAGTATCGCGGCAAGCAGAGCGATAAAAACAGAACGGCTGAAAAGCGCGAGAATAATTGCAATAAAAGGAGGGATAAGCCCTAAAAGTCCAAATTCGATTGAAAATCCTTACAATATCATTTGCAGACGCATAAGTCCGGCACGGCTAAATTGCTCTTCATAATAATCGCTTCTTTTCTCATCAATGAGGGTAAAGCCCAACCTTTTATAGATCAGTTCGGTTTCCACGGAGCCTATTTCTATCATGGTTTGTACTTTTCGGTATCCCTTCAGACGTGCAGGAAGCATGCTTTTTGTAATAAGCTCTTTGTAGTTTTCGATGCTTTTGAACTCTTCTTCTAGCATCAGAAAATCCAGTACCCATGTTTGATTGTCTACTTCAGGTTCGCATAGCAAATAGCCGGCAATCCGCTCATGATAACTCTCATCTATTCCGATCTCTTGAAGGGCTTTTGCAAACGCATCATGTGTCGCAATACGAGGTTCATAGGCACAAATCACACCAACACTTTGCATTCCCACAACGGCGATAAAAAAGTTAGAATAATGGCAATAGCACTTGGTTGGCGCAGTGGTTAAACGTTTTAGATAATCCAAGAGTTGAGGATCACTGGAGGTTTGAAAAACAAAATCAAAAAGACCGACCCGTTTACCGGCACGAGAACTTTCGAGTAAAGCTTTACAGATAATCACGGTATCGGCTTCGGTTGCTTTTCGAACTGTGACCTTCATACTTTCTCCTTCTGTGCCGAATTTTTCATTATGCTATACTACATCACTTTAAAATAAACTAAGGTGATTCATTTTATGTCAAAATTTAGGTTATTGATTTTTTTAATATTTCTTCCCCCTATGTTGTTCGGATCACAGCAACTCGTAGTGGTATTGTCACCTGATATGAATGCTGCATCAGGGATGATGACGCGGTACGAGAAAGAAAGTGGCATATACAGGGCTATTTCTGTGCCTGTCTCTGTCATATTGGGACGAAGCGGATTGGGTTGGGATCAAGGCCGTGAGCCCTTGAAGAGAGAGGGCGATGGTAGGAGCCCTGCTGGTATTTTTGACATTACTTCCACGTTTGGTGAAGATCCTACGGCTAATTCTACATTGCCGTATTGGTACGCAGATGAGTATCTTATTTGCATAGATGACGTCAATGATACTCACTACAATACAATGGGACGGTTAGACCAAAAAAATCCTCCAAAGAGTTTCGAGCAAATGCGTCGTAACGATGCAGTGTACCGCAACGGTGTGGTGATCGATTATAACCGTGAGGGCGTAAGCGGTAGGGGTTCGTGTATTTTTTTTCATCTCAATCATCCCAATAAGCGTCCAACAGCGGGATGTACTGCGATGGAAGAAGAGCCGTTATTGAAGCTTATCCGCTGGTTTAATCCAGATAAAAAACCGAAATTATTGCAAATACCAAAAAGTGCGTGTGAAGAATATCAAAAAGAGTTTATGGGAATAGCATGTGAGTGATTTCCCCAGGGGGGAATCAGATTGATTAGTTCACGTCTACTTTAGGAGTAGTTGCGTTTGAAGTAGGGAACATCGGATAAGTGATGTTTGGCATACGTCCATCAAGTGCTTTTAGGAAAGTCTCAATAGAGGCTGTCTCGTCGTCATTCAAAGTAGCTCCAAGCTGGATACGGCCCATCTCTTTGATCGCTTCGCCAAGAGTTGCGATTTGACCATTATGGAAATACGGAGAGGTTTTGGTAATATTACGCAATGTTGGAACACGGACCATACCATTTTTATCCCCTTTGAAATCACCAACATTCATGTGTTTGTATTGACCGGTTACGTTAAATGCCTGCATCGTTCCACCCAATGCTATGTCATTGTGACACGTAGCACACCCTTTGTCAATAAAGGTTTTAAGCCCTTTTTTCTCAGGAGTAGTCAGTGCATTTTTGTTTCCGTTAAGGAAGTCGTCATAACGTGATGGGGTAACCAAGGTACGCTCAAAAACAGCGATGGTATCGGCAACTTTTTCAAATGTGATTTTTACGTCTTTGCCGTATGCTTTTTGGAACATTGCTACGTATTGAGGAATAGAGTTTACAACAGCAGTAACATGCTCTTTAGGGGCTGCCATCTCTGGACCTGCTTGAATAGGTCCTTGTGCTTGATCCTCTAGGTGAGGTGAGCGTCCATCCCAAAATTGCTGGCTGTAAAAGACGGCATTGTAAACGGTCGGTGAACTCAAGCCATGTGGGTTTAACGTCCATTTATGTCCAACTGCAGAACTCATACCGTCACTTCCGCCCAATCCTACGTTATGACAGCTGTTACAACTGATTAAACCGCTTTTTGAAAGACGCGGGTCCATATAAAGCATTTTCCCCAATTCAACTTTAGCAGCTGTTGTCGGATTTTTTGGATTGGAAGTGAGTTTGTTTAATGCTGCCACAGAAGCGGGAATTGGTTTTAAACCTGCTTTTTTTGCATCAGTTTGCAGTGTTCCTGCCATGAGGGAAGCGGCTACAAGAGCGGATAAAACAAATACTTTCATGAAGATTCCTTTGAAATGGTTTTTTTAATGTTATATTGTAGCAAAATCTTGTCACATTACGGTTACAGTTCTTGCATCACCGTGTGGCGATTGGTGTGTTCCAACCGTCTGCATGACGCTTCAAAAGCTCCGGATTCACCGACGATGTAACAATGTCCCTTTGCACGGGTGATAGCGGTGTATAGAAGTTTGGTATTGAGCATGATGAGGTGGGAAAAACTCATCACCATGACAACAGTATCGTATTCCATCCCCTGTACTTTGTGAACACTCAGCGCATACGATAAACTCAGCAGATGATTGATCTCGTCGTATTTATACTGCACGACGATCTCTTCATTGGGGTAAAAGACATGGCAGAGTTCTTCGTCTTCATCGAGCCTGAAAATAAGACCGCACATCCCATTAAATATTCGGCGCTCACTTGGGTCACCACCTTCTTTGAACTGTTCGGTGGTATAGGAGGGCATATTTTCATTTTTGGTATGGACGACTTTATCTAACAGTCGATATTCCCCTTTATGGGTTTTGACTCTCTTTTTGGGATTAGGATTAAAATACTCTTGCAGCAGGGTATTGAGATTATCGACTCCCAATGCATGCCCTCGCATGGGAGAGATCACCTGAAACGCTGTGAGATATTCACGTATTTTTTTATCGGCGAGCTTCGCTCGTGAAGAAGGTAGATGTTCAAGTGTTATCTGTGCGATAGAAGCTAGAATATTATGGGCATTGGTTTTGATGGCCTCATCAAATTCCATGGCACTAAGAGAGCGTTTGAGCGCATGGCGATTGGAAATATCGACCCCGATAAAGGTAAAATCTTCGTAGTGCTCTTGATAGGGAGGAATAATACCCTGCCGTACATCGTTGGCAATGAGGGCAATGGCTTGTTCAGCACGCTGGCGGTAGATTTGGGTGAGCATGACGGTGGGAGCAAGTTGGAGAGCAATGGCATCAGTGAGAGGGTTGCCCGCACCGATAGGGGGAAGTTGTGCGTCATCTCCCACGATGATGACAACGGCATCGGCAGGAATCTTGACCATGAGTCTTGCAAAGAGAGTGGAGTTGATCATGGAGGCTTCATCGATGAGTACCACTTTGTAGGGCATGGTGTCTTGGGACTCGAATTTGACAAGTAAGCTTTGAATAGTCCCTCCGTCATACCCGCTGCGCTCACGGATGCGCTGTGAGGCGATGCCGCTGAGGGCGCAGGTCATGATGAGTGAGGGATCCATTTTAAGCGCCAAGAGATCGAGCAGTGCTTTGGCAGTCGTACTTTTCCCCGTACCCGCGTATCCGATGAGAAACAGCAAGCCTACTCCTGCATTGATCTGCTCGAGCGCCATGCGCTGCTGATCACCCAGAGTGAGAGAATGCTGTGTTAAAAAGCTCTCCAAATCTTTACATATCGTTTCCCCTTTTGTTTTTCCGCGACGAACAAACTGATCAAAAAGTACTTTTTCGGCTTCATATAGACGTGAGGGGGAGAGTCTTCCGCTTGGAAGCAGCATGATCTTGTCTTCACGGATTCGGTCTTCGAGGGCATGACCGTAGATCTCTTCGTCGTTAAGTTCCAAAAGTAAATCGAGTTTATTGTAAAGAATGTCTTGGGTAATACAGCTGTTTCCCTCAGCATCGCAATATTCGCTTAGTGTGTATTCCATTGCAGCTTGAATACGGCGTTCATCGTGATGGGAAATTCCCATTTGGTGAGCGATTTCATCCGCTTTTTTAAAACCGATACCGTTGATGGACATGAGACCGTAGGGATTTTTCTTGATGACGTCGATGGGTTCGGCAACCCCCTTCATCGCTGTGGCGATCAATCGCAGGAGTGTAGGGGTAACGCCGTAAGGGGCTAGAAATTCACCTAGCAGACGCATGGAGCGAAACTGTTTCCACCCGCTTGAGAGTTTTTCGAGACGTTTGGCATTCATTCCCTTGATCTCCATCAGACGCTCTATGTCGTTTTCCAAAATCTCGATGAGTCCCTCTTGACCGTATTTTTCAATGAGCTCAGCGGTCAGTTTTTTGGTAAAGCCTTTTACTACACGGTTGAGGAAGAAAAAAAGTTCGTTTTGGTTGACCAGCAGGGATTCGGCTTTGAAGGTTTTGCCGTAGTTTTTATGCACTTCCCATTCACCCTTGAGGGTGATGGCGGCATTGAGGAGGTTTTCGACTTCACTCTCATAATAGTGGGCACTGATTTTTTCACCGCTTTTGAGTGCGGCGATGAAAAAGCCACTGTTTTCGTAGATGATTTTATCGATTTGTCCGATGAGTGTTTGCATGGTACGATTGTAGCACAATCAGAAAAGAGGAAGTATTTGGAGGGTCAAAATGCCAAACTACGCTTTAACGCGTAAAATTCTATCGGCTTCTTGGGATTTATACAGTTCCGCACACCCTTTGGAAAGTTCCCTGATTTTGAGGATGTAGTTGGCACGTTCGGTTACAGAGATCGCTTTGCGCGCATCGAGGGTATTAAACGTATGCGATGCCATCATGCACAGATCATACGCTGGCAGTGGCAGTTCGGCTTCCAAGCACTTTTTGCACTCGTGAGCTTTTGCTTCAAATTCGGCGAACAGCATCGCCGTATCGGCAATTTCGAAATTGTATTTGCTAAACTGTATCTCGCCTTCTTTATGGATATCACGGTACAAAGTCTTACCATATTGGTTTTCGCTCCATATGATGTCAAACACCGTATCGACCCCTTGGAGATACATCGCCAAACGCTCAGTCCCATAGGTGATTTCAACCGCAACCGGATCACACGCGATCCCTCCTACTTGTTGAAAATAGGTAAACTGTGTCACTTCCATACCATTGAGCCATACTTCCCAACCCAGACCCCAGGCTCCCAATGTTGGAGATTCCCAGTTGTCTTCGACAAAACGGATATCATGATCTTTGAGATTGAGTCCCAGATATTCGAGACTTTTGAGGTAGAGCTCCTGAATATTTTCAGGACTAGGTTTGATCAGGGCTTGAAATTGATAGTAGCTCCCAAGGCGGTTTGGATTTTCGCCATATCGTCCATCAGTAGGACGTCGGCTGGGCGCGACATAGGCAACCGACCATGGTTGTGAGTCCAGAGAGCGCAAAAAAGTAGCAGGATGAAAAGTCCCAGCACCCGCAGGAATGTCATAAGGCTGAACAATCGCACAGCCCTGATCCGCCCAAAATTGTTGAAGTTTTAAAAGCATATCACCGAATGTAATCATAAAAAGTCTCCGTAAAATAGTAGTGGAAGTATAACTTAGTCTATCTTACAGACAATAGAACCTATTTCATGTCCCAGTGAGCGGGAAACGACGGAACATTTTACTTTGAGTAAAAAACAGATGTTTTTACGCATAATTGGGGTTAGACATTCATAATTTCCCATCCCTTTGGCGATAATGAGATCAGCAGTGTTAAAAAGATCTTTTGCTTCTTGTGTAGCTCGTTCATAGACAAATCCGGGGGTATTGACACCGCTGTCGATGAGGGTGCAGAGCTGATCCATATTAGCTTCTTGTGCCTCTTTCATAGTCACATCATTGATGATGAAATTTCCGCGTACCAGGTAAAAAATTTCGAGTTGGGGATAAAGAAGTTTGAGATGTGTAATCGCCAAAGCATCAAAAATGTGCTCTCCCGTGTTGTCACCGATATAAAGCAGGCTTTTGGCATCATTGAGTTGTTCTTGCAGTCTATTTGTATCATCATGGGCAAAAGGGGTATCAAACACAGAAGTGATAGCTCCATGAAGATCGAAGGTTACTTCCGCGGCCAAATCGATCACATTGCCGACAACGGCTGTTTTGAGCAAAGCCATAAAGGGATCGTTACTTTTTTCAATAGTGTCTCGTAAAAATGGCATGTAAAGATTTGCTTGAACAACAGCATGTGCTTTTTGCTCATCATAGAGATCGATTTTTCCGGCTTTTCGTGCCATTTCTTCATACAAAGGTGCTGCAATAACAGGAGGAGAAAGAGTGAAATCAGGATTTTCAAGGGAAGTCTCTATGTAGGAAACTAAAGCAAGGGAGAGCGCTTCACTTGCACCAATGGCCTCGGAAACACGTTTACTTTGCCCGATAATACAGGCGATGCATTCATTCTCGATGGTCATTGTGCGGCGTGTTCTTCGACTGTTTTTCCCCACATGAGTTTGTATTTACGACGCATAAATTCGACTTCTTGCTGGGAAAGTTTGAGTTGTGTCGTGAGTGTATCGATCGTCTTACGGTCTTCGTCGTAGAGTTCTTGCAAAGAAGAAAGCGCTTCTTTTAAAAAGAGATTTTCATTTTTAATCGATTCGATCGTCTCTTCTTTGGCAAAGAGGACCTTTTCATGAAGGTTGATGATAGTGCCGATGGTTTTTTCAACGAAGCTCGCACCCATAGTGATGTCAGCTTGCGATGCACTAAGTTCACCGAGCGTTGCAGGTACAATCTCTCCCATACTTTGTGAAGGATCGATGAGAACAACACCCTCTTCAACAAATGTTGTGAGTTTGCCGCGAACAATCAAAGCTTTTACCGCTTCAACATCCATATGGGTCATTTCGGCATACTCATAAATGCTCATCCAATGTTCGTGCATCGTTAATACCCTTCTATAGTTATTTAGAACGACAAAGGAATGAAATACCTTTATCTACGCTTGCCGCTAAGGCACTAAAGCTTACCCTAATGGGCAAATACATAATTTATTAAAAGCAAAATGCGTACCTACTTATAAAATAGTTTCAACTTCCATTGAATCCATTTCTATTTTTTTCGCTTTTGCAATTCGATCTTCGAGGAGTTTCATCCGTAGCTCTTCATTGTCCAATGCTAAAATCTGCATGGCAAGATACGCAGCATTAACGGCTCCGGCATGTCCAAGAGAAACGGTTGCAACAGGCATTCCAGATGGCATTTGAACGGTACTGAGCATCGCATCCATTCCATCCATCACTCCTCCCTTCATCGGGACACCGATGACCGGTTTGACCGTTTTTGCAGCCAGGGCACCTGCCAGATGAGCCGCCATGCCGGCCGCAGCGATAAAGACTTGAGCTCCTTTGGCTTCCGCGTTTAGAATATACTCTCTGGTGCGTTCCGGGCTTCGGTAGGCTGATGAGATGATGAGCTCATACTGGACTCCAAACTCTTCAAGCATATTGGCACATATTTTCATAATCTCATAGTCACTTTTGCTTCCCATGATGATGGATACGAATTTCATATTTTTGTTCCCTTGGATTAAATTTAAGATTTAGTAATCGTCCCCATATCCTCAGTGGCAGGGATACGGAAAAAAGTATAGGCAGGCAGTATGCACGGAAGTTTAAACCGGTTTAGATTACCGCTGTGGACTTGATCCCAAATTTTTCCATTTTCGGCAATAAGCTGTTTAAATCGGATATTCCATTGTCCTTCATCGCAAAAAACACTTCCGATGTCGTTATCGATTGCATTTAATACAGAACCTTCCGGAACGACAAGCTCCATCACATCACCTGGAAAAGTTTTGTATTTGCATTCAAAAAACTCACAACTTTCATCCACGATCGCCGCAACTTGATGGGTTCCCATCATCATGGTAAAATCGAGGTTTTGCCCATCATGCTTTTCAAAAGGGCGATTGATGAGGTAGGCATCGGTAAATCCGCGATTTTGCGTTGTATTGAGCTCGCGCTGATACGCATCGCCGTCAAATTTTCCCGCATAAAAATCATCGATGGCACGGCGGTAGGTTTTTGCGGTAATGGCGGCATAATAAGGAGACTTGGTGCGTCCCTCAATTTTGACCGAATCGATACAGCCGCTTTCCAAAATTTCTTTCATATGGCTGGCCAGATTGAGGTCTTTGGAATTCATGATATACGTTCCTAGACCTTCTTCTTCAACGAGCTTGAACAGGGTTCCTGTCTCAGGATTGGACGCAAATATTTCATAGGGAAATCGGCAATCGTTAGCACAGCTTCCGCGATTAGGAACACGGCCGCTTTGGAGTGTCGAGATCAAACATCGGCCGCTGTAGGCGAAACACATTGAACCGTGGATAAATACTTCGAGCTCCAAATCAGGGAGTTCTTCTTTGATGATGGTCAAATCTTTAAGAGAGATTTCGCGCGCCGCGATAATACGGCGCGCCCCCATGTCGTAATACACTTGAGCGTCTAGAACGTTCATGACGTTGGCTTGAGTCGAGAGGTGAAGGGGAATATGGGGAGCGATTTGATGTGCGAGTTTGAGAACTCCGGGAGTTGCAACGATAAACGCATCAGGGTTCAGTGACGCCATCGTAGCGATGTGCTCTTTGAGGAGTTTGAGTTGAGAGTTAAACGGAAAACCGTTGATGGTGACGTACACTTTTCGGCCGCGCTCATGTGCGTAGTCTATCCCTTCTTTAAAGCTTTCCAGATCAAATTCTTTACCCGATCGAATACGCAAAGAAAAGTGGCTTACTCCGCCATAAACGGCATCTGCACCGTAATCGATAGCAATTTTGAGTTTTTCTAAATTTCCCGCAGGGGAGAGGAGTTCCACTTTTTTCAAAGCCTATTCTCGATTCGTATGTAATTTTAAGGAAATTTTAGCGAAAAAAAGTGTTTGTTAGATGAAATTTAAAGGTTATATAAAAAGCATGCAAGTGCATTTTGGCTTCCTGCCGAAGGAACCCCACGTGTTAACGTAGCCAATTGGGACGGGTTCCAATGGCGTTTCAAAAAATATACTATTTTTGGCCAAATGAAGCGAGCAAAGCTTCAATATCATCACTGCTGACAATATCCGCAGTGGTATCGCCTGGAAGGTGAACTGCAGAGGTGACACGTTTAGAGTCATCGACTTTACTTGAGAACAGGTGATTCATATACGTAGATAGAGCACGCATTACATTGATGACACGTTCAATTTTTTGACGATGAATATCCTGATATTGCATGATGTCCATAATGTTCATGACGGTGTCAATATTACTTTCCATCATATCTTTTAACGAAGCATTTTTGTCTTTTGCTTCTTTGTTTTGTGCCAATTGCGTTTGAAATGCTTCTACATGTGGAAATTTAGTACACAATGTTTCAAAAAGAGCAATATTGGCATCTAAAACACTATTGATTTCTTCAACAGAGTCTTGGGAATCTGTCAGATCATTACTGATTCCTTCAATAAGGTCAAAAATTTCTGTCGCTTTTTCTTCGCTTTCTTTGGTGACATCATCGAGTTGATGAACCATTTTATTATCATCAGTAGGAGGTGGAGGGGGCCAACTGTGAACGGCAGAAGCACGGTATCCATCAGGATCGTCTATACTGTTAAATAGCTCTTCGCTGTGTTCTTCAATGGTATCGGCTGCTGCTTCATCAGCCATCTCTTCCATGTCCATGTCAATATCTTCATTCATCAGTGCATCAAGTTCTTCTTGAGTCATAATCTTAGTACCTCAGGTTGCGAAATATTGCACTATAATATCATGAATATGATTATTTTCAATAGGAAATTACATGCAAGTTGACCTTCACAATCACACCATACTGTGTAATCACGCAACAGGAAGCGTTAATGAGTACGTGGAAGCTGCAATTGCATGCGGTACACAGTATTTTGGTTTTTCCGATCATGCTCCAATGACATTTGACCCTGAATATCGAATGAAATTCGAAGAGATGCAGCAGTATGAGAGCTGGGTACACCAAGCAAAAGAGCGCTATCGTGATCAGATCACCGTTTTATTGGGTTATGAAGTCGATTATCTTCCTGGCCATCTTGATGAGCGCGTTTTAAAACGTCCATGTGATTATTTGATCGGTTCGGTCCACTTTATTGATGAATGGGGGTTTGATAATCCTGAATTCATAGGATACTATAACGATATTAATATGGATGAGATCTATATCCGTTATTTTTCACTTGTAGAAGAGATGGCAAAATTGGGAAAATTTAACATCGTCGGTCATTTTGATCTGCTAAAAGTGTTTAATTTTTTTCCAAAAACGGATATTCGTCTTTTGGCTCAAGATGCCCTCAAAGCGATCAAAAAAGCGGATATGACGATTGAAATCAACATGTCAGGCTTGCGAAAACCTGTCAAAGAGGCCTACCCCTCCGATGGACTGCTTGAAGAGATCGCCAGTTTTGATATACCGATTACTTTTGGCTCGGATGCCCATAGAAGTGATCAGGTAGGAATGTTTAGTGATGAGATAGAAGCACTCGCACGGAAATTCGGATATAACGAATGTGCGTTATACCGAAACAAAGAACGGACAATGATTAAATTTTAGGCACTAACTTTCATGGATTTAACGTTAAATTCGCTATACTTTTTGAACTATATAATTACAGTATCAGGAGATCCGTATGGGTAAGTTTGTAAACAGCGTCGACGAGTTTTTTAGTTTTTGTAAAGAGAACGATGTTCAGTTCGTAGATTTTCGATTCACAGATATGAAAGGGACATGGCATCATGTTACCTACCGTTACAGTGCAGTTAATGCAGGTCAATTTGAAGGTGGTTTGCCATTTGACGGTTCTTCTATCGACGCATGGCAGCCGATTAACAAATCAGACATGTTATTGAAACCGGATGCGCAATCTGCATTTATGGACCCGTTTACGGCTGATCCGACCATTATCGTTTTCTGTGATGTTTTTGACATCTATAAAGGTGAATTGTACGAGAAATGTCCACGTTCTATCGCTAAAAAAGCGTTAGAGCACCTTGCGAATGCAGGTGTGGGCGATGTTGCGTATTTCGGTCCTGAAAATGAATTTTTCGTATTTGATGATGTCAAAATCCGTGATGAAGTAAACTGTTCATATTATGAAGTAGATACTGAAGAGGGTTCATGGAACGATTCAAAATCATTCCCAGACGGTTACAACACAGGTCACCGCCCACGTAATAAAGGCGGTTACTTCCCAGTAGCTCCAATCGATACTATGGTTGATTTACGTGCAGAGATGATGTTGGTACTAGAGCAAGTTGGTCTTGAAGTTATCTTGGGTCACCACGAAGTAGCACAGGGTCAAGGCGAAATCGGTATCGTATTTGATACGCTTGTAAACGCAGCAGACAACGTACAAAAACTTAAATACGTTATCAAAATGGTAGCTCACCTCAATGGCAAGACAGTAACCTTTATGCCAAAACCACTTTACGGTGACAACGGTAGCGGTATGCACGTTCACCAGTCGATCTGGAAAGACGGTAAAAATACATTCTACAAAGAGGGTGGTTACAGCAACTTGTCTGAAACAGCGCTTCACTACGTGGGTGGTGTTTTTGCACACGCACGCGCTATCGCAGCATTTACAAATCCGTCAACCAATTCATACAAGCGTCTTATCCCAGGATTTGAAGCGCCATCAATTTTGACGTATTCAAGCCAAAACCGTTCAGCATCTTGCCGCGTACCATATGGTGCTGGTGAAAAAGCAACACGTATTGAGATGCGTTTCCCAGATTCAACTTCATGCCCATACCTTGCGTTTACGGCTATGTTGCTAGCAGGACTTGACGGTATCAAAAACAAAACGGTTCCGATTGGACCAATGGATGAAGATTTGTTTGAACTCAGCCTCGATGAGATCCGTGAAAAAGGTATTCCACAAATGCCACACACGCTACGTGGTTCATTGGAATCACTTATCCGCGATAACGAGTTCTTGAAACCAGTAATGAGTCAATTATTTATCGATACGTATCAGCACTACAAATTTGAAACACAAGTTTGGCCTGACGAAGCACGTCCAACAGCATTTGAGTTTATTTCTACTTACTCTTGCTAATCTAACACTTCTTTACTTCCCGCCCTTGCGGGAATTTAAATCTTACTTTTTTATGACAATTGTCCACTATTTTTAAGAAATCTTAGGCATAATAATTACTATTACTTAATCTAAGGAAGTTCATATGCAACGTTATGGTTACACACGTGCCAGTTTGGCAATCGCATTATTAGTAGCAGCCGGCTTAGGCTACATCGCTTATTTACAATATCGTCTTGCGCAGGTTGATTCGGTTATTGCAACAACCA
Organism: Sulfuricurvum sp.; assembly: GCA_030692765.1. GTDB lineage: Bacteria > Campylobacterota > Campylobacteria > Campylobacterales > Sulfurimonadaceae > Sulfuricurvum. The sequence goes on along the minus strand of JAUYUB010000004.1, from coordinate 103,432 downwards.
TCAGTGGTGCGCACAAAGCGGCAAAATCGGCAACGAAGTTAAAATCAGAGGGTAGCGAGGTTATTGAATTAAGCAAAGTGGCAGAGATGGAGAAAAAAGGGTGGAAGCTTTCAGATAATAACCAAAGCTATGAATACAAGGAAGACGGACAAGTTCACGCCACAATGTCATTAGATCATGTAACGGGAAAAGTGGTTTATAAGATTGATTGCGGAAGCTTTAAAACGGATGAGGCACAGCAAGAGTGTTCAGATGTCCTTGACGGTACGGGGAAAAACTACGTAGCAACGGATGAAGTTCCTTGGTAATATAATTTTACGTTCGCCCTGAGCTCGAGGAAACATCGCTTCGCGAGCGGTACCCTTGTTTTGTCAAAGGGTATCTATGGGTTCGACAGGCTCACCACAAACAGTTATTTAGTCAATTACTCTCGGACCTGCAGCAGAGAAATCAAATCCGTCTTGTCCATTGTATTTTTCAAAATTTTTGATAAACATTCCCGCTAAATAGTCACGTTCTACAAGATACGCTTCTTTATCAGCCCATGCATTACGAGGGTTAAGAATATTTGAGTCAACTCCTTTGAGTGTTAAGGGAATGTTGAATCTAAAGGTGTTGGTAGTCTGGAATTCACTTTCATTGATCGAACCATCCAAGATAGCACGGATGCATGAACGGGTATCTTTGATACTCATACGTTTTCCGACACCATAAGCACCTCCTGTCCATCCTGTGTTCACCAAATAGACATTCACGTTATGCTTATCAATTTTTTCACCCAAGAGTTTTGCATAGACCGTCGGGTGTAATGGCAAGAATGCTTCACCAAAACATGAACTGAATGTTGCGACAGGCTCGGTAATACCACGCTCTGTTCCCGCAACTTTTGCCGTATAGCCGCTGAGGAAATAGTACATTGCCTGTTCTTTTGAGAGCTTACTCACCGGAGGAAGAACCCCGAATGCATCAGCAGAGAGGAATATAATGTTTTTTGGATGATCGGCTTGGAGAGATGATTGGTGATTCTCAATATGCTCGATCGGGTAAGAAACACGGGTGTTTTCTGTTTTTGAGCCGTCATTGTAGTTAACTAAACCATCTTCATCATATACAACGTTCTCTAATAATGCATTTTTACGAATAGCAGCATGGATTTCAGGCTCGCTTGAAGGATCAAGATTGATTACTTTCGCATAACATCCGCCCTCAAAGTTAAAGACACCCTTATCATCCCAACCGTGTTCATCATCACCGATAAGTGCACGCTCAGGATCCGTAGAAAGGGTTGTTTTTCCTGTACCGCTAAGACCAAAGAACAAACACGTATCGCCTGCTGGCCCAACATTGGCAGAACAGTGCATTGCCAGTTTCCCCTCGAGAGGAAGCCAGTAGTTCATCATGGAGAAAATCCCTTTTTTCATTTCTCCGCCGTACCACGTACCACCGATGATACATAAATTCTCTTCTATATTAAAGAGGACAAAGACTTCTGAATTCAGACCATGATTTTTCCACTTATCGTTGCTTGCTTTACACGCATTAAGAACGGTGAATTGAGGTTTGAAGGTAGTGAGCTCATTGCTGGTGGGACGTATAAACATATTTTTAACAAAATGAGATTGCCAAGCGATCTCAGAGACAAAACGGACAGATCGTTTACTTTCATCACTTGCACCGCAGTAAACATCGGTGATATAAAGGGATTTATTGGAGAGCTGCTGGCGGGCTACTTCTAGTAATTCATCAAAGATGCCTTTATCGATGGGTTTGTTAACGTCACCCCATGCGATGTATTTGTTGGAAGGGTCTTCATTGACAAAATATTTATCTTTAGGACTTCGACCCGTGAAAATACCCGTATCAACGGTTGTAGCACCACTGGTGGTTAGGGCGCACTCGCCGTTTCGCAACTCATGTTCGATCAACTCATCAAAGCTCAGATTATGGAAAATCTCTTGAGCGTTTTTAATCCCTAGCGTTTCAATCTCTGCGGATATCATGGTATTGCTGTCCCTTTATGTCTCAATACACTGCACCTGTAAAAGGTTGTAGTGACAATATGGCGCGAATTATACGCCTTTAAAATATAAACGAGAATTAAAGTAGTGAATTATTAATCCAGCAGCAGATTATTTGTACTTTTACTCTAAAGAGAGATAGTTAAAGTTCTTAATGGTTATTTAAGATTAATAGGAACATAATGTTGGCAGAGTTACGAGTGTAACTACTTTTTCTACATATAAGGAGTAAGCCATGAAACGTTCTGGTTTTACTATGATCGAGTTGATCTTCGTTATCGTTATTCTTGGTATTTTGGCAGCAGTTGCCATTCCTAAACTTGCAGCAACACGTGATGATGCAAAAATTGCAAAAAGTGCTTCTGATATGGCAACGTTTGTCTCAGATTTGGGATCTTACTATACATCTAAAGGGACATTTGGTACGGCTACATTAGCGGATGTGACTAATGTTGGATTTGGAACATCAGCAGCTCCTACTGCCACAACAACAGCAGTTGCTGGGGCAACATTGAATCTTACAGATGGTACTAATGTCTGTATTATATTCAAGCCGCAAACAGTTGCAGTTGCTGATGGAACGATGATTGTATCTGCAGGTGCTGGAACGAGTACACAATGCAAAGCTGTCCAAGCTGCTGCTGTCAAAGCAAACATTCTTGGCGCTAATAATGCAGATAAGAATGCTACATTTGGCGGAACAAGCGTCGTTCAATAAGTTCTATTATATCACCTTCCGGTGGTATGATTTTATAGATTGAATTGATTTTTGGGATTACGAGGTAATCATAGAACTCAGCGCAATAGGATTAGATGATGAAACGAACTGCTTTTACAATGATAGAATTGGTCTTTGTTATTGTTATTTTAGGGATTTTAGCAGCAGTTGCGATTCCGCGTTTCGCAGCAACACGGGATGATGCGCAAATCGCCAAAGGACGTAGCGACGTTGCAGCGATCCGATCGGCTATTGTGAGTGAGCGGCAGACGCGTTTGCTAAAAGGTGAGAGTACGTATGTCTCAGCTTTGCACGGATTGACCAGTGGCGTGCTGTTTGATGGTGTTGATGCGACACATAAACTATTGCAATACGGGATAATATCTGAAGACAAAAATGGCCATTGGCATTCTGGTAATTGTACAGGTGCTGCTCCGAATGTGTGTACTTATAAGTATAAAGTTTTGAATACCGATGTTACATTTACCTACACGCAGGCTAATGGAACTTTTGATTGTACACATACAAATGCTGGCTGTAAAAAGTTAACAGAGTAGCATCTGAACTATTTCTATCAAATAGCCCTGTTGGGCTCCCCTCTTGAATTATTAACCTATCATAGTGATACCCTTTTAGATATAGGCATACAAGTTTCGGTTACGCTTGGCAAGCGAGAAATGAAAGGTGTGGTTATAGAGGGAGTAGATAAGCCTGCGTTTAAAACCCAACTAATTATTGCATCACTTCCTTTTTCTTTTTCTTCCACTCAAATTAAAATGGCACAGTTTATGGCAGAGTATTATGGATGTTATCTTGGGGAATCACTTAATCTATGTGTGCCCTATGAAATTAAAGAAATTAGCAGTGAGTTTTTAATAAATCAAACTACTGTTGATATTATCCTCTCTTCGCAACAAAATAAAGCCTTGGATTTTATCCGAACACATCCCGTATCTCTATTATTTGGTGATACCGGTGCAGGGAAAAGTGAAATCTATATGAAACGTATGGATGAAATACTTAGTGAGGGGAAGCGGGCTCTGCTCCTACTGCCTGAAATCTCCCTCACTCCTCAGATGGAGGAGCGTTTCAAACGTCACTTTGGGGATGTGTTTGTGCTGTGGCACTCGAAGATGACACCTAAGCAAAAGAAAATAACGTTGGTAAAAATTTACGATGGTACTGCCCGTATCGTTGCGGGTCCCAGATCGGCACTGTTTTTACCGCTTAAAGATTTAGGCATTATTGTCGTGGATGAAGAGCATGACGAAAGCTATAAATCCTCTTCACGACCTCGCTACCATGCACGTGATATGGCGGTTTATGTGGGTAGTTTGCTTAATATTCCTGTCGTATTAGGCAGTGCGACACCCAGCTTGTCCAGTTATGCTAAATATCCCTATTTCCGTCTTCGCGGTGGATATTATACGTCCAAGCGCACATTTGTGTTTGAGCCCTCGGTTGAGGCATTGACCCCCTTTATCGACCAGACAATTGTGAAAAACTATCAACAAGAACATCAGGGAATCGTGTTTATCCCTACACGGGCGAATTTTAAGTACATGATATGTGACAGTTGCGGCTACACGATAGAATGTCCATTTTGCAGTGTGGGGATGAGTTTGCACCGCAATGCCAAAGCATTGAAATGCCACTATTGTAATTATACGGAAGTGTTGCCCCGTCTATGTCCTAAATGTCAAAGTTCAAAACTCACCAATTCGAGGTTGGGAACAGCAGAAGCAGTTGAGCATTTAGGCACGATTGCAGATGGGATGAAGGTAGTGCAGTTTGACCGTGATGTGATCACGACGCAAAATAAACTGATCAAAACGCTAAAAGCCTTTAATAACCGAGAAATCGATTTGCTTGTAGGGACGCAGATGCTTTCAAAAGGGCATGATTATCATGATATTACTCTCGCAGTAGTGATGGGGATTGATAATCTGCTTGCGCAAGCCGATTACCGCGCACGAGAAAAAGCGCTCTCTTTACTCATACAAATCGCCGGACGCAGCGGGCGAAAAGAGGATTCTACGGTCATTGTACAGAGTTTTAATGAATCTTTTTTTAGAGAATACTTGGATGATTATGAGCTCTTTTTACAAAATGAACTGCGTTTACGAGAAGGTAAATATCCGCCGTACAAAAAATTGGCAAGGCTATTGTTTTCTCATACAAATGGACTAAAAGCAAAAGAAGTTATGGAAGAAGCCAGTGGGCGATTAAGTACTATAGCTACGATCGAAGTTGTAGGATTTGGGGCGTCACCTATCGAAAAAATCGGAGGTAAATATCGCTTTCAAATCTTACTGCGCAGTGATAAAAGTACCGAACTTATCCGTGCAATCAAGCTGGTTAAGTCACCACTATGTGAGATTGACATGGACCCTATAGAGTTTACGTAAAATTAACATCCAACAAGCTACAATCACCCTATGATAACACGATACCCTACCAAAAAAATCTACGTCGGAAATGTCGCTATCGGTGGAGATGCGCCGATATCCGTACAATCGATGACCTATTCACGTACATCAGATGTGTATGCAACGGTTGAGCAGATCAATCGTCTTCATTTTGCAGGATGTGACATTGTCCGTGTTGCAGTACCTGAGGAGGAAGATGCCCGTGCGCTTAAAGCGATCAAAGAGCAGATTTCACTTCCCTTGGTCGCGGATATCCATTTCAACTACAAACTCGCCCTCATTGCTGCCGAAGTGGTGGACTGTATCCGTTTTAATCCTGGAAATATCGGTGAAAAATCGCGTATTAAAGAGATCGTTAAAGCGTGTCAGGAACGTAACATCCCTATTCGTATCGGAGTGAATGCAGGAAGTTTGGAAAAAGAGTTTGAGCAGCGCTACGGACAAACGGCTGAGGGTATGGTGGCTTCGGCAGAATACAACATCAAATTCCTCGAAGACTTAGGATTTACCGATATTAAAGTCTCTCTCAAAGCCAGTGATGTACAGCGTACAGTAGAAGCCTATCGGATGTTGCGTCCAAAAAACCACTATCCGTTTCATCTGGGTGTGACGGAAGCGGGGACGATTTTTCACGCTACGATCAAGAGTGCTATCGGTATTGGGGCACTCTTGCTCGATGGTATCGGTGACACAATGCGTGTTTCGATCACGGGAGAACTCGAAGAAGAGATCAAGGTAGGGCGTGCGATACTCAAAGACAGCGGTGCGGCAAAAGATGGGGTGAATATCATCTCCTGTCCTACGTGCGGACGTATCGAAGCGGATTTGGTTTCTGCAGTGGCAGTGATCGAAGAGAGGACAAAACACATCAAAAAACCGCTGGATATTTCGGTCATGGGATGTGTCGTCAATGCCATCGGCGAGGCGAAACATGCCGATGTGGCGATCGCGTACGGCAAAGGTTCAGGTTTGGTTATGGTCAAAGGGGAAGTGGTTGCGCGTCTGGATGAAGCTGAGCTGGTAGACCGTTTTGTAGCAGAGGTCGAAAAAATGGCCGAGGAAGAGGATTAAAGTGGAAGAATCGCTTTATAATTTAGCCTTTGAACGTTGTGTTTTAAGCTCCATTATTTTTGATCCTGCACAGTTTGATGAGTTTGAAGCGGTCTTAACGCCTGAAGATTTTTATCTCGCAGCGCATCAAGAGATTTTTCGCTCAATGCTCTCGCTTGCTCATCGTGATCTCCCTATTGATGAAGAGTTTGTCAAAAAAGAGCTGACCGGTCGTCAAAAGTTTGATGAACGCGTTATGGTGGATATCCTCACCGCCAATCCAATCTCCAACACTACCGCCTATGTCCAAGAGATCAAAGACAAGGCAATGAAACGTCATTTGCTAACGCTTACCACAGAGATCAAACGTGTCACGATGAGTGAAGATCTCTGCGGTGCCGATGTGGTCGATTTGGTGGAAAAAAAGCTCTATGAGATTACACAAAGCTCACAAGCTACCGATTTCAAAGATGCTCCAAAAATCACCGAAGATACGATGGCCTATATCCAAGAGATGCGTGAACGTGGAGATGCTGTTTTGGTCGGTGTTGATACGGGGTTTGCTGAGCTCAATAAGATGACGACCGGATTTGGAAAAGGGGATTTGGTCATCGTTGCGGCGCGTCCTGCGATGGGAAAAACATCGTTTGCCCTCAATATGATCCAAAACTTGCTTGAAAAAGGAAAAGGGGTCGCTTTTTTCTCCCTTGAGATGCCTGCTGAACAATTGATGCTAAGACTTTTGAGTGTTCAGACCTCTATTCAGCTTCAGCGTTTGCGTTTGGGAGATATGAATCCTGAGGAGTATAAACGACTCAACGATGCCGTGGATAAAATGAAACACAGTAAACTTTTTGTGGACGATCACGGTTCGTTAAACATCAATCAGCTGCGCTCCAAGCTGCGAAAGCTCAAAAGCCGTCATCCGGAGATTGAACTTGCAGTCATCGACTATCTCCAGATAATGAGCGGAGTTGGTGGGAAAGACCGCCACCTAGAGGTGAGTGAAATATCTCGCGGGCTTAAAATGTTGGCGCGTGAGTTGGAGATCCCGATTGTTGCCCTCTCTCAGTTGAACCGTTCACTGGAATCACGCTCCGATAAGCGCCCGATGCTCAGTGATATTCGTGAATCTGGATCGATTGAGCAGGATGCCGATATCATTCTTTTCGTTTACCGCAACGATGTGTACCTCTACAAAGAGGAAAAAGAGCGGGAAAAAGACGCTATCGCCTCGGGTAAAGAGTTTATCTCCAAATACGTCGAAAAAGAGGAAGAGGAGGCCGAGATCATTATCGGTAAACAGCGTAACGGTCCAACCGGGCACGTCAAGCTGATGTTCCAAAAAAAGTTTACCCGTTTTGTGGATAAGCCGACGTTTGGTGCGGCACAGATTGTGTACGAAAGTATTGATATGAAACCAGCAACGATGAATATAGATGAAGGTGTTGAAAATGTTTCAATGCCGATAATATAGTGTCTACATTAGAGAGCATTGAGCTTTTCGATCGTAAAAGTGGCTCTCTATTTATCCTCTTCCTTCTTTTTATCGCCTCTCTTTCTCTTTCGCTAGAATATTTCCACTTTACAAAACTCAAACATTTTGATGATCCGTTAGTCCGTGCCGAAGTGATCGATCAAGAAGTCCGCTTAGTCAATGATCAGCCAAAAACCTCCATGAAATTGCGTTTGGACAACGGATCGCTGTGCCGATGCGTTATGAGCCCAAATTTACGTGATCTGCGCGGACGAGAAATCTTAGTGGAGCTTCAAGTAGCGAAAGTAACTTTTCTGGATTATCTAAAAGGGTTTCGCTCCCGTGGAAGTATTCAAGAAGTGTATCCACATTTGAGTCTCAAAGAGCGTTGGTATCGTTCTATTGCATCAGCTCACGATGATCAGATGATGAAAGAACTTTATGGAGCGCTTTTTGTGGCAACGCCGATGAGCCAGGAATTCCAAACTCTCGTAGGGGCTATGGGGTTGAGTCATATTCTCTCTATTAGCGGTTACCATTTTGGAATACTCAGTATCATCGCTTTTTTCTTTTTGCGTCCTTCGTATCGGTGGTTTCAGAATCGTTATTTTCCGTATCGCCATGGCAATCGGGATCTTTTTTTCATCGTTTTAGGACTGTTATTTTTTTATTTATGGGCATTGGAGTTTATCCCTCCGATGGTACGATCGTTTGGGATGATCGCCGTGGGATACTTTTTGTATGATCGGGGGATAAAGATTGTCTCTTTTCAAACGCTTTTAATCGCTGTGGGATTATTACTCGCCTTTTTCCCGAAGCTCTTTTTTTCGCTTGGATTTTGGTTCTCATCGTTTGGGGTGTTGAGTATTTTTATTTTTGTTCGCTATTACGAACATTGGAAGACTTGGCAGATCTTTTTGGCTCTACATATATGGTGTTATCTGGTGATGTTACCTATCTCACTGGCTATTTTCGGAACTTTTGGATTTTGGCACATAGGATCGATTCCGCTGGCTTTATTATTTAACCTCTATTATCCGGCTGTTTTGGCATTGCATCTGATGCCATTAGGGGATCTTTTTGATCCCTATTTAATGGAGCTGTTTAATGCAGGGGATATGCATGCGGTGAGTATCCCGATGGGCAGCGGGATTTTAAGTATTGTGCTGGCTATTGTCGCTATGCGTTTCAAGCTCGCGTTTTGGGCTTTGGGTATTTTGGGCAGCGCTACGTTCATAGGCGCGGTTTATCAAATAGCATAACTTCATCCCATAGATGACAATAATCCACGAGAGATATATCCACAAAAAGAAAAAGATAAGAGCTGAAAATGAACCGTACATGGTTGCGTAAGTTTTGTTGTAAAAAACGTATTGAACAAAACTGTTTTTTGCCATTCCCCATACTAAAGCTACGACAAACGAGCTAATGGCAGCTGCCTTGGGAGAGATATCCGCATTTACAGCGATTTTATAGACAAGAAAAAAGATCCCCCACAGCAGTAAAAAGGGGAAAACCGAGAGAGCTTCAAGTGCTATCCCACTTATATGCGCTTTAAGATATGCTTCAAGACTCATCGAGGCAATCAAGACGATTGGGGTGAGGGTAATAAGTGTCCAATACGTCGTGATGGATTCCCATACACCGCGTTGAGGAGATTTGAAAATTTTTCCGACAATGTGTTCAAAGTTTTGAAAAAATAACAAAGAGGAAGCGACCATCGTCGTAAAGCCGATAACTCCCAGCTGAACTGAGTTTTTGAAAAACGATTCGAGATAGCCCGCGATCGCTGCTGTTTGAACCGGCATGATACTGTCAAAAATAAAGATCTGGATTTTTCCGTATTGTTCACTAAAGACTGGAACGTTGGCAATAAGGCTCAAAGAGATGATCAGCAATGGAACAACGGTAAAGATAGTATAAAAACTCAAACTGGAAGCGTAAACGGTGATGTCACGGTCAAACATCATCAAAATAAAGAGTTTGAGATGTTTGAGCGCTGATTTGATTTTCATCTTTTAGTGAAGACCCATCTTGAATGGATTCAAAATGTTATTGGGATCGAATGCGCGTTTAATGGATTGAAATAGCGCCATCTCCTCAGGGGTAAATGCCATAGACATATACGGAGCTTTAGACAGACCAATACCATGTTCTCCGCTAAGTGTACCGCCTAGATCGATGGTGGCTTGAAAAACTTCTTCAATCGCTTTGTAGCCGATTTTGACTCGTTCAGGGTCTTTCCCGTCAACCATCACATTGGTATGGACATTACCATCTCCCGTATGACCGAAACATGGAATGGTGATATTGTATTTATCACCTATCGCATAGAATTTTTCGAGCAGTTCAGGCAGGGCTGAGCGCGGTACAGTAACGTCTTCGTTGATTTTTTTGGAACCGTACACTGAGATGCATTGGCTGACATTACGGCGCGCGAACCATAAATCGGCTGCTTCTTGTTTGTTCTGGGCAATTTTAAAATCACTGCATCCGTTTTCTTCGAATACTTTTTTGATTTGTCCCAGCTGGAAGTCAAGATCATCCTCTAGGTTTCCATCCACATCGGTGACCAAAATCGCTCCCGCTTCGATTGGAAGCCCTTTGTGATAGGTTTGCTCAACGGCACGGATGGAGAGGTTATCCAAAAACTCCATGGCAACAGGGGTAACCCCGCTTGCCATGGTTTTATAAACTGCTTCCATTGCTTCATTAACGGTGGGAAAGATACCCATGGCAGTTTTTGTCATTTTAGGTTTTGAAAGCAGTTTAAGAGTGACTTCGGTGGTCACTGCCAATGTTCCCTCGGATGCGATTAGAATACCTGCGATGTTATAGCCTGCGACGTCTTTGATGGTGCGTTTACCTGCTTTGATAATATCTCCGTTTGGTAAAACGGCACGAATTGCCATGACGTAGTCTTTGGTAATACCGTATTTTGCAGCGCGCATTCCACCTGCGTTTTCATTGACATTTCCGCCGATAGTCGAATATTCTTGGCTGGCAGGATCAGGCGGATAGAAGAGACCGACTTCCTCTACGGCACGTTGGAGTTCCATGTTGATAACACCTGGTTGTACGATGGCTACCATGTTTTGCATATCGATTTCTAAAATTTTGTTCATGTGTTTTTCAAAGCCCAGAACAATTCCGCCGTTTGAAGGTAGCGCACCACCGGTAAAGCCGCTTCCTGCACCACGAGGGACGAGAACAATACGGTGTTCATTACAGTATTTTAAAATATCACTGACATCTTGTTCATGCCGAGGAAATAAAACGGCATCGGGTTCAAAACGTTCGCGGGTTGCGTCATACGAATAGGCGATCAAATGAGCTTTGTCGCTGTAAACATTTTCTTTTCCTAAGAGTTCTGTAAAAAAGTTGAGTGCACCAGAGGGAAGCATCATTATTCCTTCACGTTAAAATTACGCAATAGTGCGCTGTTTTCACTAAATTTTGCTTTGTAGAGGGTATGTAATTCTTTGTTTTTTGAATTCTTTAAAGCAATTTCTTCAAGATAGTATGGCTCATAACTTTTGAGGCGTGAACTTCCCTCTCCGAACCAGTTGGCACGTATTGCAGGAACGCGTGTGTAAAATGGGGTCATAGGCTCTTTTTTCTCACTAAGGGCAGGTCTTGTTTCAAGAAGGGCAAAGTTTTTGCAGTCAAGAGTAAAAAGGGTATCTGCACTTTGGATGTAGAGCAAGCCTATTGAATTAGCGGTACAGAACTGATGGAAATCTTTAACAAGAGGGGTTGGATGGCCTTCATGAGAGAGATAGGTCGCATAGGTATCGGGGTGTACCCATTCAACGTTAGGAATACTTCCGCTCAGTGTATTATAGGTGTCAAGATTGGGAGCAATTAACAATGCCCGCTCATAATCATACGCCATGACCACTTCATCATTGGCTTTTACTGTCCATTTTCCACTTGGCAAAGAGTTTTGGCGTAAACCATCATAGGGTGAAATATCAATTTGGGCACGATTGGTATCGGCATTGATTGTAGATACACGAGCATTCGCAATGATACTGCTGTGCTTATCATCAAAATGGCGGACGATAAAACCGCTCATTCCTACTTTTAATTGGGATGCTTGAATGGTTCCTCGATCTTCATTCGTATCGAGCAGAGGCGTGGAAATAGGTGAGGCTTGAATCATGCCCATGCAAAAAAGAGATAAAAATAAAATGCGCATCATGGTAACCTTTGTGATTGTAAATAACACAGATTATAGCCAAGAGAGTCTTTGTAAACAGAATTTTTGCTATCATTTAGATTGATATGTGTTTTGGTGAGAAACACAATTGTGATTTAGGGATGTGGATGGGTCGATTTGTACTATTACTATTGTTGCCCCTGTTTTTATTTGGTTCTACGGTAAAGCCTTATAAATGGAATAACGGTGAAAGCTTTTTAACCTTTTTAGAGCGTAAAAAGCTCCCTTTGGCACTGTTTTATAAGCTTGATAGAGAAGATCAGAAACTGACAGAAGATATCCCTTTTCATGCTAACTGTCAGATGCTTGTTAGCGATAAAAATACCATTGAACAAATATTGATCCCCATGAATGACGAGCTTCAGCTTCAAATTTATCTTACTCCCCAAAAACGCTATAAAATTCAGGTTGTTCCTATCATCAGCAAAACCTATCGCGAGGTTTTGTATGCACAAATCAAAACGGCTCCGTATGATGATATTCTCAAGGCTACCGGTTCTATCAATCTGGCATCACGTTTTGTAAAAATGTTCAAAGGTCGAGTTAATTTCAAGAAAGACATTAAGCCGGGTAATCCTTTGGTGATTGTTTATGAGCAAAAATACCGTTTGGGAAAATACTTTTCGATGCCAGAAGTATCGGGGGCGATGATCGAAATTGCAGGTAAACGTTACGCCGTTTATAAACATACGGACGGGCGCTATTATGATGCCAAAGGGGCACAGTTTGAAAAGTTTATTTTTAAACTGCCGATTCGTAATGCGCGTATAACTTCTGGCTTTACAAAAAGGCGCTTTCATCCTGTATTGCATCGTTATCGTGCTCATGTTGGGGTTGATTTTGGTGCCCGTTCTGGAACACAAATTTTGGCTACCGGAGAGGGAAGAGTCTCTTTCTGTGGATATTCTAATGGGTATGGAAAAACGATTAAGATTCGTCATTCCAATGGAATGGTAAGCTTGTATGCGCATCAAAAAGGGTTTAAGAAAGGGATTCATTCTGGTTTAAAAGTGAAACAAGGGGAACTCATAGGTTATGTAGGGTCAACAGGATTGTCTTCTGGACCGCATTTGCATTTCGGGATGTACGATGGAGGCACACCGATCAATCCTTTGAGCGTTATGAAGAAAAAAACGGAAGGCTTTACGGGTAAAGAACATCGTCAATTTGTTGCTATTCGTAGCAAGCTCGATAAAATATTTAATGAACAAATGCGCACGAAACCGTTAAAACGTACAATATCAGACTTTCAAGATACGTATTATGTGGATAAAGAGACGTTTAAAGTGAAAGCGTTTTAAGCAGTTCGGGTTTCCCCGAGGGGGAAGAAATTTAGAATTTGTAGCTAAGCGTTGCGTAAAAGTTACGTCCTGGTTCGTTGAGAACGAGAGGAACGCCTCCATCAGCTATAAATTCATTTCCTACATAGCTGTTACTTACAGCATAGGTACGATTAAAAAAGTTATTAATCCCCGTAGACAGTGAGAAACCATTGCCAAGCTGTGCACCGTATTTGAAGTTTACGATACCATACCCGCCGATCTCTTTTTCGCCATTATTAGAATCGATTGTTTGACTTGAAGCACCAATCCACTCTGCCGCAGCATAGTGTGCAGTATTGTCAAATACCAAAGCAGCGCGTCCTTTCATCGGCGGAATTTCAGCTAAATCTTTATCGGTTTGACCAAGCTGTGAAGGGTCTTTTTTAGTTCCTTTTTGATAGGCCATTGCTGTATCGATACGCCATTCATTATTAAGAGCAATATCACTTTGAAGATCGAATCCAACAATACGTGCATCAATATTCTTCCATGAGAGATTGGCTCCAGATTTATAGGTATAAAGGTAATCTTCTAGATCACTGTAAAATGCTGTTCCTTTAATATGGATGTTTCCGATAGTATGTTCAACTCCTAAATCGATTTCGCGATTTTTTACTTCGTTTAGATTGTCATGTTTTCCTGCTGCCGTTGGCCAATAAAGCTCTCTGGCATCAGGGACACGAACAGACTGTCCAATACCCATAAAAACATTTGTGTTAAGTGTGTAATTGTATTTTGCAAGTACGTTAGCGCTGAGATTGTTATACTTTTTATCTATGGCTGTAGGCATAAGTGTTTGATCGGCATTTATGGATGTGTCGTCATAACGAATTCCTCCACTTAAATCATAATTTCCCACTCTTTTAAGTGCTTTGGCATAGAGCGCGATATTTTTGGTATCGACATCTGGGAGTAAGACTTTTGTTGTAGGATTAATTTTTGCTCCACTTGTCCCATTCCAATTACGAACACTTCCATTCATTCCTACTGAAACTTTTGTTCCAGCGACATTCAATGTATTTTCAAGTGATGCACCTTGGATGGTTGCATCAACGGGAGCAACCATTGTATTGTTGACAGTAGTGGCACCTGCTCTAAAATCGGTACCCATAACGTGGGTTACTTTTGAATGATAGGCTTCAACTTTAAGTTCATCAGAAAAATCAGAGAGATTGCTAAGTTGGTATTTGAGATTGAACATATCGGTGTTATCAACTTGTGCATCCATTCGATAACGTGGATAAAGAACATTATCAGCACGGTCACCAAAGTAGCTCAGGGTAAGTTTTTGATTATTAGAAATGTTGCCCACAATCTTGGCCCAAAAATTGTTGCGATCATATGCATTCATATCTGAATTAGCAGCTTTGTATTCTTGTGGATGTAGAGCTGGAGCGGTTGGTAAAAGGGCATTTGTCTGTTCACTTAGTGTTCGTCCTTCCCCATCTTTATACTGTCCGCTTGTTTCACGACTAAAACCGAGAAGTGCTTGTACGTTATCATTGCCGCCTTCTACTGTTGTGGAAAGTTTACGGTAATCAAAACTTCCCAAGGTTGCGGAGACTTCTCCATGCATCCCTTTTTCGGGGGCTTTGGTAACCACATTGATTTTTCCACCGAGACTACCGAACTGGGTTACGTCAAACGGACCCTCTTGAACTTCTACGGAAGAAATTTGAGCCGAAGAGATGTGCATAGATGGAGGGTCCATCGTGTTAGGACATGCGCCGCATACTTTTGCATCATCGATGGTGATAACGAGATTGTCTTTACGGAAGCCGCGAAGGATGATGTCGTTACCTACGGCACTGTTGCGGACATGGGTGATTTCAGGCAGAGTGTTGGAGAGCATTTCCCCTAAATCGCTTTGACGGGAAAATTTTACCATTTCATCGGCTTCAACGTTTTTATTATCTGTTTTAGGTGCTGAGGCTTCTACGGTGATCTTTTGAATGGCTACTGGCTCAGAGGCGAGTGCTGCAATGGCGGCCAATGATAGGAGAGAGAATTTATTCATATTAGTATTCCTTCTATAGATATATAAGAATACTATAAAAGAAGTGTTACATTAGTGTTAAGGAAGGCTTTTTAATAAGCTCTTAGTGAGACCTCTTCTGGAAACTGCATCGTAACGCAGTGCAGTGAGCCATGCTGACGGATAAGTACGGAGCAGTCAATAGGGATGATGTCCCGTCCGTGAAATGCTTTTTCACAAATTGCGATCGCTTGTGCATCATGAATATCGTTATACACAGGTAGCAAGACCGCATCGTTAATGATCAAAAAGTTGGCATAGGTTGCTGGAAGACGTTCACCATCGTAAAAGATAGGCGAACACATTGGCAGTGCGATGAGTTCAAACGGTTCTCCCTCGATATCGCGAAGTGATTGAAGTTCTTTTTCCATTTTTTTGAGTGCTTCGTAATGCTCATCCTCTTTATCGTCACATTTGACATACATGATCGTATCGATGTCAATAAAGCGCGCCAAGGTATCGATGTGGCTGTCGGTATCATCGCCTGCGAGATAGCCGTGATGGAGCCATAGTATTTGTTCTACGCCAAACTCTTTTTTGAGCATCGCTTCGGTTTGTTTTTTATTCATTTGTGGATTGCGATTGGGATTGAGCAGACACTCTGCGGTCGTCAATAGTGATCCGTTACCATTGGACTCAACACCGCCACCTTCTAAAATAAGATCAATTTTTTGCATAGGGGCACCATAGGCTTTGGCAATGGCAGAGCTCATCGCATTATCGCGTGAGGCGTCAAATTTTCCGCCCCATCCGGTAAAGGTAAAGTCAAGCAACAGGGCTTCGTCTTCATCCTCATCAATGACGCTCAAAACACTGCAATCACGTGCCCAGGTATCATCAGTTTGATAAGGGATGAAAATCAAATCTGTGTGATCGGTAAAATATTTTTTAACCACATCAACATCATCACAGATGATTAAACAAGGCTGGTATTTGGCTACCGCATTGGCAATATTAACGAAGACTACTCGTGCTTCTTCGAGATAGGGTGCCCAGTCGCTTTGAGGATGAGGAAAGATGAGTTGAACAAAACTTTGAGGTTCGAATTCGGCAGGAAAGTAGCGCATTAAGTGACCTTACAATATAATATTTAAATGGGAACTATAAAATTAAGCCGTGAGGCGCTTTATTCTAATCTTGACATTATCGCACAGCAAGTTGGTGCAAAAGATAAAATAGCTGTGGTCTTAAAAGACAATGCGTATGCTCATGGGGCTGTTTTAATTGCTCAAGCAGTATCCCAATATGGGATTACCCAAGCGGTGGTTCGCTTAGAATCCGAAGCACTTGAAATTGCACAATATTTTGAAACTGTTTTGATTTTGGCTGATTTTCCGAGTGAGAGAAATAGTAGTTTTCGCTATGTCATCAATACCCTTGAATCCATTGAGAAGTTTCCAAAAGGGACGTGTGTTGAACTCAAAATCGATACGGGAATGCACCGTCACGGGATTGCGATCGATGATTTGGAAAAAGCGTTCAAGCACATGTCACAGCAGGGGCTTGAGTGTGTCGGTATTATGAGCCATTTTAAGAGTGCGGATACACTTAGCTCAGAGTGGTTTTGGCAGCGCAAGGTATTTGATGGCCTGAAAGAAAAAGCAGTGAAATTAGCGAAAAAAGAGGGATGGAGCATCCGTTTTCATATCTCCAACTCAGCAGGTACTTTTCGCTCATTGCAGTGTGAAGATGAGATGGTTCGTATCGGGATAGCACTGTATGGATGTTTGCAGATGGATGCTACGCTTCCGCAGCCTGCATTAAAACCGGTACTTTCTTTGGTAGGCAATAAAATCGTCACACGTACCCTCAAGGCAGGGCAAAGAGTAGGGTATAACGGTATTTATGAAGCACCATGTGATGAGGTCGTATCGACCTATGATTTGGGGTATGCTAATGGCTTAGATCGTTTGGCATCAAATCGATACGTGACTCCTGATGGGATTGCTTTGCGCGGTCGTATTTCCATGGACAGTGCCGCATTTTCAACCGATACGGATGAGCTGTTGATTTTTAATGATGCCAATGAGTATGCAAAAGCGGTTGGGACGATAGGATATGAAATCTTGGCGTGCTTGGATAAGGATTTGAAGCGAGAGTGGATAGATTAGTATAAATCGCAACGCGATTTGAGCTTCCCGCTGAGGGTATTGTGCCCCTTGCGGCTAAAACCTAGTGTTAACGTAGTTAATCGGGGCTTGTTCCGATAGCGTATAAAATTACGACGTGATTTTTACAATCGCTTCGATAAAAATAGCACCGTCTAGGCGCATCTCTATGAGTTTTTCAAGCTGATCTTCCTGCTCGATATAACCCAACACTTTGGCATCAAACATGTAATGCTCGGCTACTTTTTGAATTTCCTGACCCACTTTTGGATGGACCAATAAATAGCTGGCATTCATATTCTCTGCCAATACCGCTTCGGTGATTGAGGCGACGTACAAGGCGAAACGTATTTTATTGGTTTGTAGATAGCTGATAAGATCAAGATTCTGCGGTGCGAAAAAAAGAGCGATAATGGAGTTGGAAGGGGTTTTTTCAATCGCTTCGATTGATTCTATGTGATAAAAACGCTCTGAGGAAATCAGGGGATGGCCGAAAAGTATCATGTTATGCCTCCATGCATTCGCGTGAACAGTAATAGTATCCATCGCGGATAAAGGTCTCTTTGATGTCCGCGTATGTTCCGCATTTTGCACATGCTATCATCGGTTCTTCAGGTTTGTGGTTATCTTTATTGGGGGTAGGAAGACTTTTTTTATTGAAGAAAACGTAATAAACAATAGCGATAAAACCGCCCAATAGTAAAAGTTTAAATAACATGCTTATGACTCGATTAGAAGATAATGGCGGTTGACCATTTCAATGATTTTATAGTTTGAGAGTTCGCTTACTTCATCGTACACTTTTTCACCTTTGTAGAAAAGTAAAAGGCTCCCTGCTTGGCGAAATGGCTGGGAGAGTTGCATCAGCATTTTGGTATCGGTAACGGCACGAGAAGTGATTAAATCATAAGATTGCGGTAGTAATTGTTCCACACGTACTGCTTTTACTTCTACATTCACAAGTCCCAAATCGGCTTTGACGAACTGTAAAAAACTGGCCCGTTTGGCAAGTGGCTCTACGAGAGTAAAGTGCGTATTTGGCATCCCCATAGCCAATATCATTCCCGGAAATCCTGCACCTGTTCCAATATCCATTGCGGTTTTGATTGAAGGCAAAAAAGTAATAGGGGCGATGGCATCAACGATAAAGCTATCAATTTGTGCGGGCGTCTTAGCGCCGGTGAGATTATGGACTTTATTCCATTTTTCCAATAATTCTTTGTATTGTTGGGCATAGTCATAAAATTGAGGATCAACGGTAATATTTTGTTCTTTCATTAAGCGATGTAAATTAGTCAAGGTAGTGCCCCATATGATCTTTTTTAGTTTTTAAATACGCTTCATTATAGGGATTGGAGTCAATGATGATGGGAATACGTTCAATGATTTCAACATTCAATCCTTTAACAACCAAAACTTTAGCAGGATTATTGGTGAGTAACCGAATTTTTGTCAGTCCAAAGTCTTTAAAAACTTCATTAACAACATCATAGGTTCGTTGATCGGGTTGAAACCCTAGCTCAAGATTAGCTTCAATTGTATTGCGTCCTTGATCTTGGAGTGCATATGCATTGAGCTTATTGAGCAAACCGATATTTCGTCCTTCTTGCGCATGATAGATGATCAATCCACCCTCTTTGGAAATCAGGTCGAGTGCTTTGTGCAGCTGATTGTTACAATCACATTTGATACTGCCAAAGGTGTCACCGGTAAGGCATTGAGAATGGATACGTACCAGCGGAGCTTCATTCTTCTCAAAGTTTTCGGTAAAGATGGCGAGATGTTCTTGAGTCCCCTCTTTATACGCACGAACTTTAAAATGCCCATGTTTTGTGGGTAGGTTGGCAATGTCGGATTTTTCAAAATTTATCGGTGTTTTCATAGGTGTCATTATAATGGTCGTTTCTGAAAAAATGGTTTATTAATCGTAGTGAAGGTACAATTTTCCCTTTATTTTGCATCGGAGCCTCATTATGGATCGTTTACGTCGCACACGCATGAACCCTCATCTTAGATCACTGGTACGTGAAACACACGTTCGTGCTGATGACTTTATTTATCCACTTTTTGTAAAACCGGGTGAGGGGATTAAAACAGAAGTAGCTTCAATGCCGGGTGTCTATCAGATGAGTTTGGATGAGATACTTAAAGAGTGCGAAGTACTTCAAGCACTGGGGATTCATTCGATTCTTCTTTTTGGTATCCCTGCGGTGAAAGATTCTGTGGGATCGGATGCCTTGTGTGATCATGGAATCATCGCGACCGCAGTTCGAGCTGTTAAGCGTGCGTACCCGAAAATGTTTGTCGTCACGGATCTATGTTTTTGCGAATATACGGATCACGGGCATTGCGGGATTATCGATCATGTACATGAGACAGTTGATAATGATTTGACATTAGGTATTTCAGGGCAGCAGGCACTCGTACATGCACGAGCCGGTGTCGATATGATTGCTCCATCGGGGATGATGGACGGGATTATTACAACATTGCGCGATGCGTTGGATTCAGGGGGATACGTCAATCTTCCCATTATGAGTTACTCGACGAAATTTGCCAGCGGGTATTATGGTCCGTTTCGTGACGTAGCTGAATCGGTACCTAGCTTCGGTGATCGCTCTACGTATCAGATGGATCCTGCCAACCGTCGTGAAGCAATACGTGAAAGTCTTTTGGATGAAGCTCAGGGCGCAGATATATTGATGGTAAAACCTGCATTGGCGTATCTTGACATTATTCGGGATATTCGCGAAGCTTCCAATCTTCCTCTTGCAGTGTACAACGTCAGCGGCGAATACGCGATGTTAAAACACGCAGGAAAGGCAGGTTTGATCGATTATAATCGTGTTATGATGGAAACGATGATTGGCTTCAAACGAGCAGGTGCCGACATTATTATCAGTTATCACGCCAAAGAGGTTGCGCAACTATTATCGTAATGAAATAATTTTATGATATGATTGTTTTTTGAAAATGAGGATTTTTCGTGAGACATTTTTTGACGTTGAGGGACTATACTAAAGAAGAGATCTTAGAGATCGTAAATTTGGCATTAGTGATTAAACAAGAGCAAAAGGCAAAAAAGCCTCATCCCTACTTAGCGGGACAAACACTTGCTATGATATTTGAAAAAAGCTCAACACGAACGCGTGTGAGTTTTGAAGCGGGGATGTTTCAATTGGGCGGTCATGCTTTATTCTTATCCAACCGTGATATTCATTTAGGGCGTGGCGAACCGGTCAAAGATACCGCACGCGTTATCTCTTCGATGACGGATATGGTGATGATCCGAACCTATGAACACTCAAAACTTGAAGAGTTCTCTAAATATTCCTCTGTTCCTGTGATTAATGGCCTTAGCGACAGTTATCATCCCGTACAGCTTATTGCCGATTATATGACGATGGTTGAGTGCGGACGCCATGTTGAGCCTATTGTTGCCTATGTGGGCGATGGTAACAATATGACCCATTCATGGTTGATGTTAGCGGCAAAACTTGGGTTTGAATTACGCGTAGCCACACCAGTAGGATACGAATGTGATCCTGTGATTGTGGCAGACGCACTGGAGTTTGCAAAACACAGCGGTGCAAAAATATCGTTTACGAATGATCCAAAAATTGCGGTTGCGGGGGCTACGGTAGTTACAACCGATACGTGGATTTCAATGGGTCAAGAAGAAGAAAAAGCACAGCGTATCGCTGATTTTAAAGGGTATATTGTTGATGATACGCTGATGGCTTTAGCGGATACGTACGCAATATTTTTACATTGTTTACCGGCGTATCGTGAAGTTGAAGTGAGTGAATCGGTGCTAGAAGGGGATCAAAGTGTGATTTTTCAAGAAGCAGAAAACCGTCTGCATGGTCAAAAAGGACTCATGGTGTGGCTGGATCGTCACCGAAAGTGACGATAGCCTTTAAATATTAGTTCATTGCCATTGTAATAAGTAGGTCATTTCCCTCTTCAACAACAACAAAACGGTGTTTGCGGCAAAATGTTTCATTCATCTCGTCTGCCCAGTCAGTTGCTTCTACTAATGCATCATCTTTGTTATCAAATGCTTTGATCGTTGGCATACCGCTGCGTTTAAAACAACCGCATTCTCTTTCTATACGTACATTGAACATAATGAGTTCTCCCTAATGTTTTTTGGCAGTATAGTGATTCAAAATTAAAAAAATAGTACAAATCATAAGCGAATAGAAACTAAAAGTTAACTTTAACTTTTGGTATTGCTGTAATATCAGGAAGAATTATGGTCAAGATGGGTACAATTCGCTCAAATTTTTGGGTACCTTCGTAAGTTATCAACGTGTGTGATGATTTACAAAGGTACCTTCCATGGTAGAGATCGCACGATCATGATCTCTGAAAATTTTCTGCCCAATAGAGGGTTAAGATACAGCGTCACAGCAGCACAGCGTAGCAACATGGGCTTTTTAGAAACCATTCCATAGGGGAATGCGGAGTTTCTTTTTATTGCTGGCGTGGCGTATTAATTAAAGGTAAATTATGAGTAACAACGAAATACAAGTAAGCGAAAACGAAGCAGTTGTGGGAACATTTGCAGATTTTGGTCTTCGTAGCGAGATTATGCAAAGCATTACACATGCTGGATTTACAGTTCCGAGTCCTATCCAGTCAATGGTTATCCCGGTTATTATGCAAGGCCGCGACGTAGTAGGTCAAGCACATACAGGTACAGGTAAAACAGCAGCATTTGGTTTGCCGGCATTGAATAAAATGCACTTAAAAGGCGGAATCGAAGTTCTTATCGTAACTCCAACGCGTGAACTTGCTAATCAGGTAAGTGATGAAATTTTCAAATACGGCAAGCACCTCGGTGTTCGTACAGTAACTATTTACGGTGGAAGTTCATATAACCGCCAAATAGATATGATTGAGCGTGGTGCACAAGTTATTATCGCTACACCAGGGCGTTTATTGGATATGCTTAGCCGTAACATGCTCAAAGGCTTTGCCCCATCAACCGTTATTTTGGATGAAGCAGATGAGATGTTGGATATGGGATTCTTGGACGATATCAATGAAATCTTTAGCTATCTTCCAACAGAGCGCCAAACATTGCTCTTTTCAGCAACAATGCCAATGCCGATCAAAAAGCTTGCAGAGCGCATCCTAGTAGACCCATTCTTCGCTTCTATCACGAGAGAAGAGACTACGAATACAGATATTACACAACAGTATTATGTAATCGAAGAATCAGAGCGTGATGATGCAATCATCCGTTTGATGGATGCTGAAGATGCGAAGAAGACGGTTGTTTTCTGTCGTACGAAAAAAGAGGTTGATCGTCTTTCAAATGTTCTTTCGGCGGCAGGTTATTCCGCAAAAGGACTTCATGGAGATATGGAGCAGCGTCAGCGCGAGAGTGTTATTAAAGGCGTTAAGACCGATGCATTTGATGTATTGATCGCTACAGACGTAGCAGCACGTGGTTTGCATATTGATGACATCACGCACGTATTTAACTATCATATTCCTTTTGACTCTGAAAGTTATGTACACCGTATCGGACGTACGGGACGTGCAGGTAAAAAAGGGGTTGCGATTACTTTGGTAACGCCAATCGAGTTCAAAGAGCTTCAGCGTATCAAATCCAAAGTTGGAACGACTATGGAGCATGCTTACATTCCAAGTAAATTGGATGTTAAGGAATCACATATCAACCGTTTACTTGCTGAAATCGAAAAACAGCATGTGAATGATATTGCTCATAAAGTATTGGATGCGCTTAAAGAAGAATTTGATCAAGAGCAGATCGCGTATAAATTGATCTCTTTGCTCATGGAGCGTAATACAGTTCAAGGGCCAAATCAGATTGGTATTTCTGCAGAGCGTATGGAGAAAATTCTTCATAACCTTGCAAATAGTCATGACCGTGGTGGTAATAACCGTGGCGGCGGATACCGTGGTAATCGTAGCGGTGGTGGCGGATATCGTGGTAACAACGATCGTAATGCTGGCGGTGGGGATCGTGGCGGCAGCGGCGGCGGATACCGTGGTAATAACGATCGTAATGCAGGCGCGGGTGAGCGTGGTGGCAGTACGGGCGGTGGATACCGTGGTAATAACGATCGTAATGCTGGCGGTGCAGATCGTGGAGCGGGTGATCGTTCACGTAGCTTCGGTGGACAAAACAAGCCTAGAAGCTAATACGGCTTTTAAATTCTCAATAAATGGCTCCATTGGAGCCATCTTTACTTCTCCCTCTCTTTGTTTAGCCCCCCACATCGGTTCTGGAAAATAACTGTCATTTAAAAATCGTGCCATAATATGCCAATGGACTCGTGGAAGCATGTTTCCAAAAGAGGCTATGTTAATTTTGTCAGGTTTAAAATACGAAAGCATCTCTTTTTCAATGAGATCCAGTGCCTCAAAAATCATCATACGTTCTTCGTGTGAACAGTCTGAGAATTCTTTACGATTTTTATGGGTAAATATTTTAAGCCAAGGGATTTCACTCTCGTGAATTTCAATGTAAATAAGAGGATTGGTATAAATCATAGTAGACCTTTTAAAAGATCTGCTATTGTAGCGAGAGTTGTTTAGTGGTGAGCTTTACCGGCAAATGGGACAATAGCACTTCCCCACGTCAATCCACCGCCAAAAGCATCCAGAAGCATCATGTCTCCCTCTTGCAATCGACCCGATTCATAGATATCATTGATAGCCATAGGAATCGATGCTCCAGAAGTGTTTCCATATTTTTCAACCGTCAATACGACTTGTTCATCTTTCAGTTCTAGGGCATCTCCTACCGCTTTTATAATACGATAATTGGCTTGATGAGGAACAAAGTGTTTGATAGCAGAAGAGTGAATATTATTGTCTTTTAAAATTTCGATCACATCATTTGTGAGTGTTCTAACGGCTACTTTAAAGGTTTCGTTGCCTTTCATTTTCATGAAACAGCTTGTAGATTTCCGATCTAATTCATCATGGGCGGAACCACTTCCGCCGTTTGGTGTCATAAGTAAGTCCCCAAAACTACCATCAGAGCCTGTATGGATATCGACGATCCCTTTAGATTTATCATTGCTTGCACTGATAATGGCAGCACCTGCACCATCACCGAACAATATACAGGTGCCACGATCGGTATAGTCGGTTATTGCGCTTAGTTTTTCAGCACCAATAATGAGGACATGTTTTTTCATTCCTGATTCAATAAAGGCTTTTGCAATGCTTAGAGCATACACAAAACCGGTACATGCCGCGGAGATGTCAAAAGCAGTAACTTTTTCAAGGCCAAGTTTGGTCGCAATAACGGTTGCAGTGGAAGGCATACAAAAATAATCGGGGGAAATGGTAGCACAGATAATCAAATCAATTTGTGATTTTTCTAGGCCGGAACGCTGTATTGCGATTTGGGCAGCTTTCGTCCCCATATCGCTGGTTGTTTCATCTTTAGCTGCAATATGGCGCTCTTTGATTCCAGTGCGTTTAAATATCCACTCATCCGTGGTATCAACCATGATTTCAAGATCAGCATTGGTGAGAACTTTAGAGGGGATATAAGCCCCGATAGAGGAAAACGCAGCGTACATAATTGGCCTTTTGCGAATAGTGAATGTTATTTGTTTAGAGCTTCTAAGCGTGCTTCGATGTGTTCATTAACGCCCGTGTTAACATAATTGATTGCTTGAAAAATAGCATTCTTAACAGCTTTTGGGTTACTTTTACCATGCCCAATGATTGCACACCCTTTGATGCCCACCAAAGGAGCACCACCGATTTCAGCATAATCAATCTCTTTTTTTAATCGAGCAAAGACTTTGCGCATTAACAAAGCACCTGTAATGGCAAAAGGTGATTTGCGTATAAATTGTTTGATAAAGTAGCTGATGGTTGTGGCAACACCTTCAGATGCTTTGAGAACCAAATTTCCAATAAATCCATCGCATACAATAACATCACAAGTGGAATCGAAAATATTATTCCCTTCGACATTACCGATAAAACCTTTACTCCCTTGAAGCAATCCAAATGTCTCTTTGGTGACTTCATTGCCTTTTGAGTCTTCTTCACCATTTGCAAGAAGGCCAACGCGCGGATGTTCAATTTTCAACATGTCTTTTGCATAGCAATGACCCATGATGGCAAATTGGAACAAGTGCTCGGGTTTGCAATCAACATTGGCACCGGCATCCATCAGCACACTACGCTTACCATTTTTAGTAGGCATTAAAGTCACCAGCGCAGGACGTAATACATGTTTCAATCGGCCAAGTCGCAAGGTCGCAAGACTCATGGTGGCACCGCTGTGTCCAGCGCTGACAACACCGTTTGCTTCACCATTGCGTACGAGTTCCATCGCAACATAAATAGAACTCTCTTTGCGTTTAAGCGCGTCAGTAGCGGCATCACCCATGTCGATGACATCGCTTGCTTCTACAATCGAAATCTTACCTTTATAGCCCTTAGGTAACAAAGCTAAAATCTCATCTTTTTTACCAACGAGAATTGCTTCGAACTCTTTTGCCTTTAAAGCTTCTAGTGTTCCTTTTACAATCGGTTCGGGACCAAAGTCCCCGCCCATTGCATCAATAGCAATTTTGATCATCGATTATTTATACTCACCGGTAGTTGGGTTAACAAAGTGAGACAATTTATACGTGCCGTCTTTGTCTTTTACAGGACGAGCAAGTGAAATTTTGTAGTGTGTTCTACGCTTAGCTGCGCGAGTGTGACTCACTCTTCTTTTAGGTACTGCCATCGTTATAGTCCTTTCTATTTTAAGTTTAAACGCTATAGGAATACATCCCTATAGCTACGTTAACACTAGGTTTCCCTCGGCAGGAAACCCAATCGTTACATTAGAACTCTTGTTCTAGTGTTTTTCCCTCACAATTTGAGCAACAAAAATAGTCACTCTTGATCAATTCGAGTTCTGAACTAAAAAGCTCATCTAGATTGATCACTGAGTTCTCAATTTCCACAATCTCCAGTTCACGATCATTTTCGTGAACGTCACCATCTGCAAGATAAAATGAAACCTCTTCATTCAAAGTGTTTTCAAAAGTCTCAGCGCAGATATCACAAGAAATAAAAATACTTCCCGTAATTGTACCGTTTAATTGAGCAATATTATGCTTTTTATGAACAATTGTTCCTAAAAATAATGCTTGCTCATGTCTTGCCTCAAATGCCATGGGCACTGAATCCAAGTGCTTAAACGGAATCGTATTCATTTAAGAGATCTCGCGACCTGAAAAGAAAAATGCGATTTCATTCTTTGCATTTTCAACAGAATCACTTCCGTGAACTGCATTTGCATCGATATTTTCAGCGAAATCTGCACGGATAGTACCAGATTCTGCTTCTTTAGGGTTTGTTGCACCCATCAAATCACGATTTCTTATAACAGCGTTTTCGCCTTCAAGAACCGTGATAACAACAGGACCGCTTACCATGAAATCAACAAGGTCGTTGAAAAATGGACGAGCAGCGTGTACTGCGTAAAATGCTTCGGCGTCTTGACGGCTAAGCTGAACTTTTTTGGTAGCTGCGATTTTAAGACCATCAGTCTCGAAACGATCCAAAATTTTTCCAATAACACCTTTTGCTACGGCGTCTGGCTTGATGATTGATAATGTTTGTTCCATCAATGCTCCTGTTTTATGTGAATAATAGAGCGGGATTATAGCGAAAAAATAATTTGAAAAAGATTAAAGATAAAGAGGAAAGAATTGGAAAGAAAGCTTAAAGGGCAAAGCCCTCTAAATTAATCGACGACATTCGCCTTGTTTGAACGCATATCACCAGTGATATCATCACGGTGTGCTGGACTTTCGCCAATCTCATCCCATGTGATACAACCCTCTGTTGGACAAGCAGTCGCACATGCTGGAGCATCGTGGTGACCTACACACTCAACACATTTATCACCATAAACGTAATAAATATCATCACCCGTTGGGTTATCGTCCTCGTCTACGATCGCTTCTACAGGACACTCGTCAATACAAGCACCACAGTTGATACAAGTATCATTAATTACAACTGACATTGGATTCTCCTTAGATAATTTAAATTATGAGAAACTATAACAGAAGAATTTTAAAGATAGCTAAAAGAGCATAGAGTTTGTAGAGTTTTTTTGGCAACTGTTACGAAGTGATGAAGAGATTTAGAACTTATCCCTATTTATAGGGATAAGTATTGTTTTAGAGACTTAAAAAAGTGCGAATTGCATCTACTTTATCGGTTTTTTCCCAGGTGAATTCTGGTAATTCACGTCCAAAATGGCCGTATGCGGCTGTTTTTCGATAAATAGGACGCAAGAGGTCCAAGGACTCAATAATCCCGCGCGGGGTAAGATCAAAAAGAGATCGGACACACTCCTCAATTTTTTCTTCCGCAACGACAGAGGTCCCATGGGTATTTACCATAATGGATATGGGTTGCACAACACCGATTGCATAAGAAACTTGGATAGTTGCACGATCACATGCGCCTGCAGCAACTAAATTTTTGGCAACATAACGGGCTGCATAAGCGGCAGATCGGTCCACTTTGGTAGGATCCTTTCCACTGAATGCTCCACCCCCATGAGGACATGCCCCACCGTAGGTATCAACGATTATCTTTCGTCCGGTTAGCCCCGCATCTCCTTGAGGTCCACCGATGACAAATTTACCGGTAGGATTGATGTGATAGACGATGTTCGGGCTCATAAGATCACGAGGTATAACGTACTCAATGACCTCTTTAATGACATCCGCATGCAGTTTTTCTTGCGAAACCTCGGGAGCATGTTGCGTGGAAACAACGACCGTTTCTACGGATACAGGCTTGTCATCGACGTATCGGATACTTACCTGGGTTTTTCCATCAGGACGCAAGTACGGGATGATCCCTTCTTTACGCACTTGTGCCAATCGTTCAGCAAGGCGATGGGAAAGATGGATCGGTAAGGGCATTAAGACTTCGGTTTCACGACACGCGTAGCCAAACATGAGTCCCTGATCTCCTGCACCGATTTCTCCATCTGCTTGGTCAACACCTTGGTTGATGTCAGGGGATTGTTCGCCGATTCCATTGAGTACAGCCGCAGCGCGATAATCAAATCCATAGGTTGCATCAGTATAGCCGATCTCACGAATGACTTGACGGGCGATCTCCTGCATCGGGGCATATGCCGTGGTTTTCAGTTCACCGGCAATCACACAAAAGCCGTTTGAGACTAAGGTTTCACAGGCTACACGTGCTTTGCTGTCATGTTCAATGATATAGTCTAAAATAGCATCACTGATTTGATCGGCCATTTTGTCCGGATGTCCTTCTGTGACGGATTCGGAGGTGAAAATATAGTCTTTTGGCATAATGACCCTTTGTTGATTGAATAATAGAAATTATTAGGTAGTTGGCGGATTATAGCGAATCGGATTTTAAAAAATCTCTTTCCCAAAAGAAATCGATCCAATCTGAAGCTTCATGTAATGTAAAGTCAGGTTGCATTAACGCGGTAGGTTTGGTAAAAATCGAAGCACTGGCAAAAATGATCTTTGGGTAACGTTCTTGCAACATTGGAATCAAAGTCTGCAAGGTTTTTCCGCTGTCCACAATATCATCAACGATAAGGACTCGTTTGGACTGAATAAAATCGCATTCTCCAATGACGGTTACAGTATCACGCTGTGCGACATCGTCGTAGCTTTCGCAACGCAGGGATTGAAGATTTCGGATATTTAGAGCCATAGCGAGGGCATGACACACCGTCATACCGCCACGAGCAATGGCAACAAGGGTGTCAGCATTAAACGCTTCACATTTTTCACTCAGCAGTGGTATGTCCGTTTTAAAATTCTCATAGCTGTAGTAAATCATATAACAATCATAACATAAGCGCACCTACGCTATAATAAAAAACTTATTATATAAAAGGGTTAAATTGAAAAAATTAGCCATAATCGGCCGTCCTAATGTCGGCAAAAGTTCTCTTTTTAACCGTCTCTTGAAGCAGCGTGATGCGATCACGTCTGAAATAGCGGGTACAACGCGTGATGTCAAAAAGCGTATTGCCGTTGTAGTAGACAAAGAAGTTGAAATTCTGGATACCGGCGGCTTGGACGAGGGGTGCGAACTTTTTGACCGTATCAAAGAAAAGTCGCTGGAAGCCGCACATAAAGCGGACATTATATTGTTCATGGTTGACGGTAAAAGTTTGCCTGAGGAAGATGATAAAAAGCTTTTTTATGAGCTGGAAGCAATGGGCAAATCGATTGCATTGGTTGTTAACAAAATTGACAACGATAAAATGCAAGAGAAGCTTTGGGAATATTATGAGTTCGGGACCAACCGAATCTTCGGTATTTCCGTCGCTCATAATCGTTCTATTTTACCTTTGTTAAATTGGGTTGCTTCGGAACTTCCTGAATCGTCGATTGTTAAACCGGTTGAAGAGATCGAGTCAGACGATGACGGTATGGATGGATTTGACGCCCTAATCAGCGGATACAATGACGAAGGCGAAGGGTTTGATGATGAAGATGACTTCGATGACGAGGATGATGACGCTGAAGATGATCTTGATCCTGATTTAGCAGAGATGGAAGAGGCTTTCAAGGGAATCGTCAAGGAATATGAGCCTGGGTCTACCGATCAAATGAAAGTGGCAATCATCGGTCGTGTCAACGTTGGAAAAAGCTCATTACTCAATGCATTGCTCAAAGAAGACCGTTCAGTCGTAAGCTCGGTTGCGGGGACGACGATTGATCCTATTGATGAAACAATCGAATATGAAGATAAAAAAATTACCTTTATTGATACGGCGGGGATTCGTAAGCGCGGTAAAATTTTGGGCATTGAAAAGTATGCTTTGATGCGTACCGAAGAGATGCTAGAAACCGCAGATATTGCACTTTTGGTATTGGACGCATCGGTACCTTTTATGGACTTGGATGAAAAAATTGCCGGTTTTGTTGATAAAAATCGTATGGCTTGTCTAATTGTTCTTAACAAATGGGACTTGGCACCTAAAGAAGACTATGAGAAGATTATTGCGGAAGTACGAGATCGATTTAAATTTTTGAGCTATGCACCTATCGTTACGATCTCAGCTCAGAGTAAACAGCGTGTTCACAGGATTTTTGAAATGTTGCTCAAGATCAATGAAAACTATTCGCAGCGTATTTCTACGAGTAAATTAAATGAAGTGATTCAAGCAGCGATGAGAAAACATACCTTGCCAAGTATCAATGGTATGAATATCCGCCTCTATTTTGCGACACAATACGATATCAGACCACCTCGTATCGCATTGATCATGAATCGACCGCAGGGATTGCATTTCAGCTATCGCCGTTATTTGACCAATCAGATGCGAGAGCAGTTTAATTTTGAAGGGACACCGATTCTTTTCAAAGCGAAAGCTAAAAGTGCGTCTAAAAGACCGCAGACCCACAAACGCAAAGCGATGTGGTAATTAAAACGGTTTAACGATTACCAGCGCGACGATTGCCATGAGCAATAACGTCGGTACTTCATTGTAAAGACGGAAAAATTTACCGTTTTTATAGGCTGTGTTCTCTTTGAGCTTGAGGCGATAGTGTCCTAGAGAAAAGAAGTAGGCAATCAAAATAGCGACAAGAGTGAGTTTGGCGTGAAGCCAGCCCCCCGTTTGAAATACATTGATCCCGTAATGTTTGGTAGACAAAAGAATCAGCGCAATACCTGAGAGCAGGGTTGCCCAAAATGCCGGTACGCCGATGTACTTATAAATCTTCATCTCCATGACTTCAATAACTTCTAAAAATCCTTTGTTCTGTCCATTTTCGACATGATAGACGAAAAGTCGCGGTAGATAAAAAAGTACCGCAAACCACGAGACCATTGAGATGATATGAAACCAAACTATCCAATTGTACATGCTGTTTTCCTGATGATGAATTAGGGAAGGGTAACCAAAAGAAGCTAAAAATTAAAGGTGTTTTTTTACCCATGCGGTAATTTGAGAGGCGGGGAGTGCTCCGCTGATCTGATCGATACTGCGGTTGTTTTTAAAAGCAATGATCGTAGGTATCGAACGAATCGCAAATCGTCCGGCGATTGTCTGCTGCTCTTCGGTATTGATCTTGACGAACTGTGCTTTGAGGGGGAATGATCTGGCCGCTTCTTCAAATGCAGGGGCCATGGAACGGCATGGTCCGCACCATGGGGCCCAAAAATCGGCAATAATCAAACGCTCATCGTTGAGCATCAGTCGATCAAATGTTTCGCTGTTTAAAGAAAGGGGTTTGGTATCCAAAAGAGAAGCTTTGCAATGTCCGCACGACGCTTTTGAATAGGAATCTTTGAGAGGAATGGCATTAACACCCCCGCAATGGGGGCATACAATATTGATTTTACTCATAAGGAATTTACTCCGTTTCAGCGACTTCCATATCGCGAATAGAAGAAGTATGGTGATCTTTTGCTTTGTCATGCAAACGTCCAAGCGCTTTATTGGCACGCTCAATCGCTAAATCGATTGCAGTATCAAGGTCTTCATCTGAATGGCTGATAACAACCGGTTGTGCGTGTGCAATATGCATGTCAAATTCGACGCTTACGCTCTGTTTTTCTTTAGTGATCATGACGTTTACGGTCGTCATATCAAGATGGTAACGTTTAAAGTTTTCGATGGCTGCTGCAATGTGATCGTTTAAGTGAGGGGTAAGGGTAATATCTTTTGCGCGAATTTGAACATTCATAATGAATCCTTTTTTGTTGAACTATGGAAAAATATAGCATATAGTTTCTTAAAATGAAGCTTAAATGTGATGCAGTTAATGGAGCGTTTGATATAATAGTAGTTATATTGAATTAGGAGCATTTTTTGAGAGTCCTGACTGGAATACAACCTTCGGGCGATTTGCATATCGGAAATTATTTTGGTTCGATTCTTCCTATGATCGAATCCCAAAATGATCATGAAGTTTTTGCTTTTATCGCTAATTATCATGCTATGACATCTGTTGGCAATGGAGAACGGCTACGAGATCTCACACTGCAAGCGGCAACTGACTTTTTGGCATTGGGAATGAATCCTGCAAAAAGTACCTTTTGGGTCCAATCGGATGTTAAAGAGGTTTTGGAGTTGTATTGGATTCTTTCTGGGTTTACGCCGATGGGCTTATTGGAGCGGGCACACAGTTATAAAGATAAAACAGCACGCGGCATTGCTTCAAACCATAGTCTTTTTTCGTACCCTGTTCTTATGGCGGCTGATATTTTACTCTTTGGTTCAGAAGTTGTCCCGGTGGGTAAAGATCAGATACAGCATGTAGAGATTGCGCGGGACATTGCGGTAAAGTTTAACAACCAATACGGGGATATCTTCACGATGCCAGAGTTTCGTGTGGATGAAAATGTGGCGACAGTTCCAGGAACCGATGGGCAGAAGATGTCAAAGAGTTACGGAAATACCATTACGATTTTTGGCGAAGAAAAAAGCCAGCTCAAGACCATTAAAAAGATTGTGACCGAACTCGTAGGGATGGAAGAGCCAAAAGAGTTTGAAAACTGCAATGTCTATAATATCGTCAAACTCTTTTTGAATGAGAATGAGCGTGTGGCATTACAAGAACGTTATTTGAGCGGTGGAGAAGGGCATGGTCATTTCAAGCTTTATTTGGCAGATATACTGTGGGAGTATTTCCGCCCCTATAGAGAGAGACGTGCCTATTATGAAGCACATCAAGATGAAGTTCGAGATGTTTTAAAAGCGGGCGCAGCAAAAGCGACTGCTATTGCAACGCCTATTATCGAAAAAATACGCTCTGTGACCGGCATACAATACTAGAAGGAAAAAAATGAAACAATATATTTATAACCAAATTGCTGATTCAGCGGCTACGAAACAAGCTATTTTGGAGAGTGAACCTCTTTTGGATATCATAGAAGCGGTGGCTAAAGCCTGTGTTGCTGTCTATCGTAACGGCAAAAAAACAATGTTAGCCGGTAATGGCGGATCTGCTGCGGATGCACAGCATATTGCTGCGGAACTCGTAGGGCGTTACGGTTTTGACCGTCCCTCGATTCCTTCATTGGCATTGACTACCGATACGTCTAATCTAACGGCGATCGGGAATGACTACGGCTATGATAAAGTATTTTCCCGTCAAGTTGAGGGGATGTCGCAAGCGGGTGATTTGTTCATCGGTATTTCGACTTCCGGAAACTCTCAAAACATTATTAATGCCTTTGAATCGGCAAAAGAACGTGGTGTTACCACGGTGGCACTCGTAGGACGTGACGGCGGAAAAATGGCAACTATGGCCGATTTCGCCATAATCATCCCATCAAATGCTACACCGCGTATACAAGAATCGCATATTTTGATAGGGCATATTTTATGTGATATTATTGAAAAAGAGCTCTTTGGAGATGGGGTTGCCTAAAGCACTCTTTCTCGATCGTGACGGTGTCGTCAACGTTGAAAAAAACTATTTATATAAAATTGATGATTTTGAACTTATAGATGGGATACTCGATGTTTGCCGTCGTTATGAAGCACAGGGATATTTAATCATCGTTGTGACGAATCAGTCAGGAATTTCACGCGGGTATTATACGCAAGAAGATTTTAAACACCTGAGTGATTGGATGATACAGCATTTCAAATCATTAGGAATTACCCTCACACATATTTATCATTGTCCGCATCATGAAAGCATAGATGGTCAATGTGACTGCCGTAAGCCGGAACCGGGAATGTTTTTAGAAGCACAGCGTGATTTTGATCTTGACATGGCGAGCTCGGTTATGATCGGTGATAATGAACGCGATATCCAAGCCGCGATTCGTGCGGGGGTCGCTACGAATATTCTTCTCAGTACACAAGCCCATGAATCTGCCGCCAATCAGATTGTCAAATCATTGAAGGAGCTTTTATAATGTTGATCCTCAATACGGGCGGGACATTTAACAAGCGTTATGACTCAAAAAGCGGAGAACTTTTTGTCCCTAATGACAATGTGGCGGTTGATGCTATTGTATCGGTTTTTACAGAGACGATGACTGTTAAGGGATTGATCTACAAAGATTCATTAGATATGACTCACGATGATCGTGACGTTCTTGCAAAAAGAGTGAGCCAATCGGATGAAAAATTCATTATTGTTGTTCATGGAACGGACACAATGGACTTAAGTGCACAGCGTATCGCAAAACTTGGTTTGGATAAAGTGATTGTATTTACAGGGGCCATGGTTCCTTTTGGCATTAACGCAATCGAAGCAACTGCCAATTTAAGTATGGCGATTGTCTATGCGCGAAATGCATCTAGCGGCGTTTATATTATGATGCAAGGTGTGTGTGGATCCTACGATAAAGTCATTAAGAATAGAGACTTAGGAAAATTTGAATATGTCTAACGTCAAATGTGATCATTGTCATCTGGTCTTTAGTGACTCGGTGATGATCCATGAGGGGACGCTGCATTTTTGCTGTAAGGGATGCCAGGGAATTTATCATCTGCTTAAAGATGAAGGGTTGGACAGTTTTTATACCAAGATGGGAGAAGCGACACTCACTCCTCCAAGTGAACAGTTAGAACCGAGTGAAAATTTTGATACTCCCTCGTTTCGTGATCGTTTTGTGACCGAACTTCCAGAAAACTTCTCCCAAGTGTCACTGATCATTGAAGGAATCCACTGTGCGGCATGCGTATGGCTTAATGAAAAAGCGCTACATAAAATGGCTGGAGTGATCGAAGCCCATATCAACTATACCAATAACAAAGCGCGCATTGTCTGGGATCCAAATCTCGTGAAGCTTTCCGAGATTATTGAGATGATTCGGGCAGTCGGTTACAACGCGTATCCTTACGATGCCTCTATGCAAGAAGTACGTGCGAACAAAGAACGCAAAGAGTATTATTTACGTATGGCGGTAGCGGCTTTTGCCTCTATGAATATGATGTGGATTGCGGTGGCTCAATACGCAGGCTATTTTACAGGAATGAGTCAAGAGATCAAGACGATCCTTAATATTGCCGAATGGGTATTGGCAACTCCGGCACTTTTTTACAGCGGATGGGTATTTTACCGCGGTGCCTATTACGGTCTTCGTAACGGCGCGGTTACGATGGATATGCTGGTGGTCACAGGATCAACACTTGCCTATTGTTATTCGATTTACATCACGGTTTTTGAAAAAGGGGAAGCCTATTTTGATTCGGTAGCCATGATTATTACTTTTGTCTTATTGGGCAAGTTTTTGGAAGTTTTAAGCCGAAAACATGCGGCAGATACGCTGGATGTGATGGGAAAATACATTCCCAATGAAGTGAGTATTCTCGATGGAGAGACCATCCGAAGTGTCCGTGTCTCTGATGTGAATGTTGGCGATACCATCATTATCCGTACGGGCGAGCGAGCGGCGATTGATGGAGAAGTGATCTCAGGTGAGGGAAGCTTCGATGAGAGTAATCTTACCGGAGAAGCGGATCCTATTTTTAAACGCAAAGGGGATCTGATTATCAGCGGTACGACGAGTATTGATGCGCTGCTGCATTATCGGGCGCTTAAAGATTATGCCCACTCCACGCTGTCGCATCTCGTTAATCTTTTAGAAAACGCGATGCGTCAAAAGCCCAGAATTGAGCAATTAGCAAATCGGCTTTCCGAATCTTTTTCCTCTACGATTTTATTTTTAGCCATTGGTACATTTTGGGTTTGGTATTTTTGGCCTCATACTTTTGATAGGGCATTGATGGTGGGGATATCGGTTATTATTATTGCCTGCCCGTGTGCTTTGGCATTGGCCACACCGGTGGCAACCATTGTGGGTTTGGCTCTAGGGGCACAGCGATCTATCCTCTTTAAATCAGCGGCACAGATTGAAACGATGGCAAAAGCCACGATGTTTGTTCTCGACAAAACAGGGACCATTACAAAAGGACGTCCGGCGGTCGTCTATGCAACGTATCATGCCCCGTATGACCGTTCGGTATTGCTGGCTTTAGTAAGCTCTTCAAAACATCCGATTAGTCTTGGAATCGTTGAGTATTTAGATAAAACGGAATCCGCGATACAAACGGGAGGAATTTCTGAGGTTAACGAGATTCCTGCACGGGGTCTTGTAGGGCGTGCCAATGGAGTAGTGATTGCCGGAGGAAACGCTTTGTTCATGGCAGAGATGGGAATAGAAACAAACACACTAAGCGATAAAAGCCTTTTTTATTATGCGGTCGATGGAGAGCTGTGCGCAACGTTTGAGTTGCAAGATCTTCCCAAAGAGCATGCTTTTGAATCGATTAAAATCTTACGTGATTTTGGTTTGCGCGTTGTAATGTTGACGGGAGATCATACGGCTTCGGCACTGAGAGTTGCGGCAGCGGCAGGAATTGATGAAGTCCATGCCCATGTGACGGCGCAAGAAAAGGCAGATTTTATTGCCAAAGCACAGGATGAAGGGCATATTGTGGTTATGGCGGGGGATGGGGTAAATGATCTTTTAGCTCTTGCACGTGCGGATATCGGTATTGCGATGGGTAATGGCAGTGATATCGCTATCGAGGTTTCAGACATTGTCTTGCTTAATGACTCACTGACCTCTCTTGCGGAGGCATACGCGATCAGCAGACGAACCTATGGATTGATCAAACAAAATCTTGGAATTTCACTGGTCTATAATGCGATTACGATTCCACTGGCAATGATGGGGTATATTATTCCTCTAATCGCGGCAATATCCATGTCGTTTAGTTCACTTCTGGTGGTCGGTAATTCGATGCGCAGTCGATGGATGTACAAATAGGAGGGCATATAATGGACAGTTGGGTTGTTGCAATGATGCTGGGTGCATCGTTATTTTTAGGAAGTATTGCGCTTGTCGCATTTTTATGGGGAATCAAGAGTGGTCAATTTGATGATGCAAAACGGATGATGAATCAGGTGCAATTTGATGATGAAAAAGAGTTAAATGATGCAGCTATACAACAAAAGAAAAAAGAAGCCTTAAAGAAAAAAGAGTATCGACCGGAATAATAAAGAGAAGAAATTCTCACCGCTTACGCGATGAGAGAGGATATTAAAGACCTGCAGCGTAAGCAGCAACTGCTTTGATATCAGCGTCAGACATAGCAGCAACTTGACCTTTCATCAAGGCACCCATTCCAGCTTTGTTCAATGTACCAGCTTTGTAGCCTTTTAGTGAAGCTTCGATAGCTGCAGCTTTTTGACCTTTTACAACAGCAGACTTACCAAGAGCAACTTTTTCGAAAGAAGCACCGTGACAAGCTACACATTTAGCAGAAAGAGCTTTTCCGTCAGCAGCCATCATTGATACACCAGCGAATAACATTGCAAGAGCAATTTTTTTCATTTTGTTTCTCCATTAAAAAATTTGTCGCCATTATATTCTCACTTATCTTAAAATAGTCTAACGATTTTTGCTTTTAATGGAAGCTTCGATACAATAATATTTTAATAGAAACATGAGGATAATTTATGCGCTACAGTGATATTGATTTAAACACTAAAACTATTTTAATAACGGGAGGAGCTGGCTTTATCGGTTCGAATCTCGCTTTTTATTTTCAAGAACATTATCCGCAAGCAAAAGTGGTCGTTTTAGATCTCTTCCGTTCCAATTTAACACTTTCCAATGGCAATCTCAAAAGTTTTGGACATTTCAAAAATCTCATCGGGTTTAGAGGGGAAGTGATTAGTGGAGACATCAACGATCAAGCGCTTCTTGCAAAACTTGCTGCCGGGTATAAATTTGACTATATTTTTCACGAAGCGGCGATATCAGATACGACCGCACTGGAACAGGATTTGATGATACAAACCAATGTGAATGCCTTTAAAGATTTGCTGGATATGGCAGTAGCACATGGTGCAAACATGATTTATGCCTCTTCGGGTGCCACATACGGTGATGCTCCCTCACCGCAGAGAGTAGGACGTGAAGCTCCTCAAAATGTGTATGGATTTTCAAAGCTGATGATGGATTATTTGGCGCGTGACTATGCGCAAAAGTTTAAAAACATTTCGATTGTGGGATTGCGTTATTTTAACGTATACGGACCGCATGAGTTTTTCAAAAACAAAACAGCCTCGATGGTAGTGCAGTTTGGTCATCAGCTACTCAGTGGTAAAAATCCGAAACTCTTTGAAAATTCAGACAAGATATTGCGAGACTTTATTTACATCGAGGATATTGTGCAAGCCAATGTTTTGGCGATGAAGCCTAGAGAATCAGGTGTATTTAATGTCGGAACAGGAAAAGCGCGATCATTTCAATCGATGGTCGATATTTTACAGCATGAGCTGGGAACTTCATTTACGTGTGAATACATTCCTAATCCGTATATCGGACGCTATCAGTTTCATACCGAAGCGGATATTGATAGTACCCGTAATGTATTAGGCTATGCTCCTCGTTTTGAATTTGAAGATGGGATAAAAGCATATGCTCCTGAAATTAAGCGTCTATTTGAAGAGGAAGTTTCATGAATCGTCTTAAAGATGCACAGCCTCATATTCTCGTCATCGGTGATTTGATGATTGACCATTATCTATGGGGAGGATGTGAGCGTATATCTCCTGAAGCTCCGGTGCAAGTAGTCGATATCGCACGTGAAACAACCGTACTTGGAGGGGCTGGAAACGTTATCAATAATCTCGTTACCTTGGGTGCACGTGTCAGTGTGGCAGGGGTAATCGGTGATGATGATAATGGCATTGAGCTTAAAAGTATGCTTGCGTCCTTGGGCGTTTCATGTGAGGGACTGATAGTTCAAGAAGGACGTAAGACCTCTAAAAAAAGCCGTATTATCGCCTCAAATCAGCAAATTCTTCGTTACGACAAGGAATCCAAAGAATCTGTAGAAACACAAAGCGCACAAGGAGTGATTAGATACGTTGAGAGTGTTGTTGGGCAGTGTGACATGGTGATCCTCTCTGATTACGGTAAAGGTGTCATAACTCAAGCAGTGGCACAAGGGGTGATTGCGTGCGCTAAAGCCAAAGGCAAAAAAGTTCTAGTCGATCCAAAGGGGAAAGATTACCGTAAATACAGCGGCGCGTATTTGTTAACACCGAATAAAAAAGAGGCGTCTGAAGCGACTGGGATCACGATCAAAGATGAGGCAACGTTACGTGAAGCATTACTTAGTCTGAAAGGTAGGTGTGATCTTCAATGTTCGATGATCACACTCTCTGAAGATGGAATTGCTATTTTTGATGAAACAATGCGTCGATATCCTACGGTTGCCAAAGAAGTCTTTGATGTTACGGGTGCCGGAGATACGGTGATCGCATCGCTATCTTTCGCTCTTTCGTGCGGACTCTCTATCGATGAAGCGGCACCTTTTGCCAATCATGCGGCGGCAGTGGTTGTAGGCAAGATAGGATCAGCGACGGTGACATTGGATGAGATTGAGACGTATGAATCGAGTTTGCACCAAAGCAGTTCCGATGCGCATATCAAATCGCAAGAGGAGATTACAGCGATTGTACAACGATTGAAGCGTGAAGGAAAGCGCGTCGTATTCACAAACGGATGTTTTGATATTCTGCATGTGGGGCACGTTAAATATCTTCAAGAGGCGAAGAGCTACGGGGATATTTTGATTGTAGGACTTAATTCGGACAGTTCTGTCCGCGAACTAAAAGGGCCTACGCGACCGGTCAATCCCCAAGAGGATCGTGCCTATATTTTAGCGGCACTCGAATCGGTCGATTATGTCGTGATGTTTAGCGACGAAACTCCGTATGAACTCATTAAGAGTATTGCTCCTGATATTTTGGTCAAGGGCGGGGATTATGAAGGAAAATCGGTTGTGGGTGCTGAGTTTTCTGGGGAATTGCGTTTAGTGCAATTTGTAGATGGGAAAAGTACAACAGCGACAATATCACGTATTAATAAAGGAACGACATGTTAAAAAAACTCTTATTAAGTGTTTTGATCAGTAGTGCAGCATTTGCGGCACATCAAGTGGAAGTCAATGTAAATGATAATGACGTTGAAGGACAGATCCGTCTGGATATGGGACGTATGGGGGATATGGAACACACTTATATGGGTGCTCGCTTTTTAAACGGTGATAACAATAACAGTCAAACGATTGTTGATCCTGACCCTTTGATGGAAGTCTCTTTTATGGTGCAAAATGATGTAAGAGGGGTCCGCGGTTTAAAGCTTGGGCTTGGATTTAAAGGTGAATATACAAAGATCGATGGTCAAAGTTTTGCCGCAATTCCATTGGGAGTCGAAGCAGAGCTCAAACTACCGCTTAATTCACCAATTGCATTTTATTTAGGGGGCGCAATGTACTATGCACCTTCAGTCCTTGCATTTAAAGATGCCGATGATTATTTTGAGACTCGTATTCATCTGGATGTAGAGCCGATTGATAATGCCCGTATCGAAGTCGGATATCGTCAGATTGATACCAATTTGAAGAATCGCAGTGTGACGTATAACAATGCCTTTTATTTTGGCCTTAGATTAGATTTCTAACAACTTCGATTACCTCGTTAGAGGTAATACTCGTCATGCATTCATGATGTCCCAGCGGGCATTCACGCTTCATACATGGGGCGCATTCCATTTTATGTCGTACAATAACACTTTTTTCATTCATCCACTGTGACGTTTCTAAATGGCGCGTAGGACCAAAAATAGCGACCGTGGGTACTTGATATGCTGCGGCGACATGCATGGGTCCGCTGTCATTGGTGATGAACATATCTAAACCTGCAATCATGGAACACAACTCTGAGACGGATGTTTTACCCGCCATATTGATGATAGCAATACCTTGTAATCGAGATTCAATATCTTTGGCCATATCCACTTCATTTGGCCCTCCGAATAAAACAATCTCATAGTGATTACTAAAGGCCAAGGCTACTTCGGCAAATTTTTCTGGATACCATCGTTTGGCACTGCCATAGGTCGCTCCAGGGTTGATTCCAAGTGTTGGACGATGGTATTGATGGACAGGAAGGTGAAGTTTGAGTTGTCCTTGGATAAGAGGTATTTGGGCCAAGCTTTGGGCGATATCACGATATTGTTCTACTAAGTGAGAAGGATGTGAAGGTTTGATGGCATGGGTAAGAAAAAGCTTCGAATGCCAGCTCTTTCGTCCAACTGTTACAGCAGTGCCACTACAAAAAAGGATAAGGGATGAGTGAGGCTGATTTCGAAAAGTAACCGCCATATCATGAGCACCCAGCTCTTTGGCAAAACGGTAGGTGTTGAGAAAGCGGTTTCCGCTCTTTTTAGTTTCATCGACGTAGGAACGTACACATTGCGGATGATGTTTGAGCGCTTCAATACTGACATAGGAACCGACCATGGTCAGCTTGGCGTTGGGATAAGCGACACAAAGCGCCTCGATGGCGGGAGTCGCCATCACTGCATCACCAAGCCAATTTGGAAGGATAATCAAAATGGTCATATTAGGCCTTGTAGGTATAGATCGGAGTTGAGGTAAGAGTCCAGCTAATATGTAAAGTTCCTCTTGGAGTAGAACAGATTAAAGCATAGTCGTTTTTATTTTCTTGGTAACTGCTAAATTGAGCATCACAAAGATGAGAAAGCATCGTCTTGTAAGCATCAAAAGCACCCCGTTTGACAATAACACCATCGCGGTTATCAATGAGTCCATATCCGGGAGCAATGAGTTGATGCCAGTAAACGCACGCTACTTTTTGGGTAGCAAACGCAAGCAAGTGATAACGAATCATATAATTGGTGTAATCGTCTTCGCTAATACATTCAAATTCGCTTGTAGGGGCATAGGGGGCAGTATTTTTGATGGGCCAATTGGTTTCGGTGATAATCAGTTCATTGGTCGTTTTAAAACTTAGACGCATTAACGCATCGATCAGATTGATTTTACCCATCAGATTAAAGCCCATTTGGCTGTTTTCAGGAGCACCGCGTCTGTCAACATACAGCAGTGTTCCTAGAGCATCAAAGTAAATATCTTTGAGATTAAAAAGGGTATGGGTGGTAAAGTGCAGTTCAAAATCGATGACGTTTGAGCCGATAAATTTGAGATTAGGAAAAGACTCTTTTTTTAATCTGTAGGCAACGGCATAAAAGTTCAGGTATTCATTGACGCTGAAAAATCCCCATTTGGCACGGTTAATGGTAGAGCCGATAACATAGGTATTGCAAACATTTTCAAGAGATGTAAAAATTTGGGTTAAATGTTTTTTGGTAAGCGTGTGATTCGTGATGTGTTGACGGTCTTGTAAAATGGCAACGGTGATGTGGTGGTTTTGTAAAGAACGAATAAATGCGGTGTATTCGTCCAAACGATTCATCTCCCAAAGGGGGATGCGAATGAGCAATTTTTTGACCCCCAATTCAGCGATGAGTTCGGGAGTGAGTGAGGAACTGTTGTTCAGATTGACACCCATCCCGAAAAATTCTGCACCCGTTATTTTTTTGCGCGGGAGAAAGAGGGTAACGACAAAAGCGATGGGTAATACAAGTAAAGCAATTAAAAAAGTTTTGATCAGGGAGGGCAATGCACTGCGGCGCATAGCACGTTTGAGTGATTTGTCACGGATGATGGCAGGCTGATCGGAATAATGATCCCAAGAAAACGGTTCTTTCATGGTGAGATTATAGCGTTATTGGGTAAAATTACCTCATTAAAGCAGGG
This sequence comes from Sulfuricurvum sp., assembly GCA_030692765.1. Classification (GTDB taxonomy): domain Bacteria; phylum Campylobacterota; class Campylobacteria; order Campylobacterales; family Sulfurimonadaceae; genus Sulfuricurvum. The sequence goes on along the minus strand of JAUYUB010000004.1, from coordinate 60,411 downwards.
GCTGGCAATGAATATACTCGTAGTACGAAATGACAAACTGGGTGATTTTATCACGGCATTGCCTACTTTTTATGTATTGAAACATCATAATCCTGCCAACCGCATTATTGCTCTCGTCGCACCGCTGAATCGCAAGCTGGCCCAATCGTGTGATTTTATCGATGAGGTGATCGTGGATGAGGGAAAAGATATTTTGGAACTTGCATTTGAGATTAAAAAAGCGAACATTGATGCCTCGGTTACCCTCTTCTCAAACACGCGCGTTGCATTGGCACAGTGGATAGCCCGTATTCCTATTCGTATCGCACCCGCTACTAAAATCGCACAGATTTTTTACAATCGACGTATCAAGCAGCGCCGCAGCCGGGTGGAAATGGCAGAGTTCGAATACAATCTTCAGTTGACTAAAACACTGTTTGAGGATATTTCACTTGATTTCCCCAAACCTCTTTTACACTTTGGCGATGAAACTTTTCAAAACTTTTGTGCTGAGTATGGGGTTATAAAACCAGTGGTGGCTTTTCACCCTGGTTTTGGAGGTTCATCGGATGCGAATTGGACGCTGGAAGAATATATACAGTTGGTATCAATTGCGACAGAGAATGAGGCTGTTGATGTTGTGATGACCTTTGGGCCCGATGAAGAAAAGCTGTATGAGGAAGCGAAGAAGCTTTTAGGTGAGAGCAGGGTGATTCTCTATCGTTCCGTCGGAACGGTTGTGGATTTTGCAGCATTGCTAAGCCGATTTAAACTTTTTGTGAGTACCTCCACGGGGACCTATCATTTAGCCAGTGCGAGTGGATGTGAGACGTTTACTTTTTTTGGAGATTCAAAATTTGCATCCTCGGTACGTTGGAAAAGCATTGGTGCAGAGAACAAACAGCACCATTTCATGATCCCTCTTGATCCTACAGGACGCGCAGAGATGTTGGTGAGGGTCAAACGGGAGTTGAAAAGTTTCCTTTTAAAAGGTTTTTGAGTCTCTTTTTGAAGTTTTTGATGCTTTTGTTGGCATCATTATGTTTTTTCATCTCTGCGATGGTTACTGCCACATTAAATCCGCTTAGACGTGCATATTCACGCCCCATAATCTCAAGTTCCTCATCACTGGCCCAGAGTTTGTTAAAGTTTTCACACCCTTCTAAAGGTGTAATAGGGCGAAACTCCATGCGGTTGATATCGACAATACTGAATTGATACCCTGACGAAGTTCGTTTGATGAGAATATTGCCGGGCGAATAGTCCAGATGCCATACTCCTTTTTGGTGCAGACCGTAGGTATAAGCCGCAAAGGCTTTGAAAATAGCTTCTCTATCTTCCAGCGGTTCGAGCAGGGGAGTGCGAATGGTAAAGTCGTATTCAAAATACTCAGCAATAAAAAAACTCTCTCCCAGCAGACCCGATTCATAAAATTCGATCAAAGCAATAGGCTTTGGAGTTGAAATTCCAAGTTCTTCAAGTCGAAGAGCATTGTGATAGGATTTATGTGCTTTACTCTTACGAAAATAGGTATAGACGATACGGTTAAGAAGATGAGGAATTTTGAACGATTTAACAACGGTTTTTATCCCGTCCAGTTCAATAATTTTAAGTTCATTACGGGCTTTATGGATACTGTGATCATCTGCTACAAAAATTTCTCGTATAGATTCAAAGGAAGGGATTAAAGATTGATAGCGATTTTGGTATTCATATTGGATATTCATAAGTGAAAAATTGTCCTTAAGAGCGTGTATGCTATGATACACAAAAGTGAGTTGATTGATTCTGAAAGGGTAAATATGGCTATTTCAGTTGTTATAATCGTCAAAAACGGCGGCACAATTCTGGAACGCTGTTTAGAGAGTCTGAACAGCTTTGAGGATGTTGTTGTTTATAACAATGGATCTACTGATGATACAGCGTTTATCGCTTCAGGATATCCCAATGTACAGTTGATTGAAGGCGAGTTTATCGGTTTTGGTCCCACAAAAAATGCGGCAGCCGGTTTTGCAAAAAATGACTGGATATTGTCACTTGATGCAGATGAGATTTTAAATGAAGAAATCATTCAAGAGATCAAGGCACTGGCATATGAATCCAAAACTGTTTATACACTGTTGCGCAAAAATTTTTACAAAGAGACTGAAGTTCATTATTGCTGGGGAGCAGATGAAATCGTCCGAATTTATAATCGAAAAAGCACGAGCTACAGTGACAAGCAAGTGCATGAGCATATTTTGACTAATGGATTTAAGATCGAAAAACTTTCAAACAGTTTTAGTCATTTTCCCTATCAGAGTATTTCAGAATTCATCCTAAAAGCGGATCGCTATTCGACTCTTTTTGCGATGGATAATACAGGTAAAAAAGACTCATCTCCAGCCAAGGCATTTTTTAATAGTCTGTATTCATTCTTCCGAACTTATATTCTTAAGCGGGGATTTTTGGATGGGTATGCAGGGCTTATTATTGCTTTTTCGCATATGGCGACCAATTTCTACAAATACATCAAGCTGTATGAGATGAATTTGGAGCAAAAGAGTAAACGTGGGTAAAAAGATTTGTGAGTTATGCCTCTCTCCCGATTTGGGAGGGCTGGAGCTTTATATGATGCGCGCTTCACGTTATTTGAGTGATCAGGGTGAATGTATCAGTGTTATTAACGAAAAAGGGAAGCTGAGAAGTTATTATGAGGATACGCAGTATCGTTATTTCACCCTCAAACGCAGAAACGTTCTTTTTGCATGGCTTACTGCCCGTGATTTGGCTCGTATCATTGATGCTGAAGCTGTTGATGTTTTGCATGTGCACTGGACAAAAGACCTTCCGACAGTTGTTATTGCGAAGCTATTATCAAAACGAAAACCTAAAGTAGTACAGTCCCGCCACATGACGATGACAAGGTTCAAAGATGATTTTTACCATCGTTTTTTGTATCGAAATATCGATTTGATACTTGCTGTTACTCAGCAAGTTAAAGCTCAAATTGAAAAATTTATTCCTGAGCAAATTTGCCCAAAAGTCAAAAGACTTTACATCGGGGCAGAACAACCAATGATTATTTCAGAAGAAGATAAAAAAGAGCGTCGAGAACAGCTCGGATTAGCCGATTCATTTACAGTGGGCATTGTAGGACGTATTGAACCGCAAAAAGGTCAGTGGGTAGTCATTGATGCAATTGAGAAACTTATCAAGCAGGGAGTCGATGCACGAGCGTTGATTATAGGCCATGCTATGAGTGAAGAATACTTAAATGCTCTACAAAAAGATGTCATTATGAGGGGATTAAAAGATCGCATCATTTTTACCGGATTTACACGTGAAGCACAGGTCATGATGCAGCTGTGTGACGTGATGGTATTGGCAACGGAAAACGAGACCTTCGGATTGGTCCTTATCGAAGCTATGATGTGCGGTGTGTGTGTAATTGCTAGTAACAGTGGTGGACCGTTGGAGATTATTGATGATGGTATTAATGGCTTGTTGTTTAAAACGTTTGATTTAGAAAATTTAGCCGATAAATTGGCTTTATTACAGCAAAATCGTGACGTACGGATAGAATATGCTTTTAATGGCAAGCAAAAAGCGGTGGAAGTCTTTGAGAGTCAAAAACAGTTTGGTGAATTAAAAAAGATATTCGAGTCTACATGAGAGTAAGTGTGATTGTCGCAGTTTATAAAGACGTAGCATCTTTATCACTTATTATTCAAGCATTGAAACGTCAAACGTACCGCAATTTTGAAGTCATTATCGCTAAGATGGTGAAAAATAAAGAGGAAGCTCGATTCGTTTGCGAATTAGGGCTCAATAAGCATTTATGTTTCCATAATTAATTTTGAGAATTATGGTTGTTTGGGATAGAATGGGCTTTATAAAATATCAATATATTAGGGAAGCTCAGTAAAGTTGATTAATGTAACAAAACCCTATCTTCCTAACCGTGAAAAATACAAATCGTACATAGATAGTATTTATCAAGCTAACTGGTTAACCAATAATGGTCCTTTGGTCCAAGAGCTTGAAAAAAGATTAGAAGATTATTTAGGTGTTAAAAATATTCTTTTAGTTTCCAACGGTACCTTGGCTTTGCAAATCGCTTATAAACTGCTTGATTTAAAAGGAGAAGTGATCACGACCCCTTTTTCATTTGTAGCGACGACCAGTTCGCTTATGTGGGAAAATTTGGTTCCTGTATTTGTGGATATCGATCCGGATACATTTAATCTAGACCCTAGTCAGATAGAAGAGTATATTACTCGGGAGACATCAGCGATTTTGCCTGTTCATGTTTTCGGAAACAGTTGTGAAGTAGAGAAAATTGCATCAATAGCTTCAAGAAATGGATTAAAAGTGATCTATGATGCGGCACATGCTTTTGGTGTCAAGTATAAAGATAAAAGTGTATTAGATTACGGAGATATCTCAACGGTCAGTTTTCATGCAACGAAACTCTTTCATACGATCGAAGGGGGAGCACTGATTATCAAAGATGATGCCCTTTTTGCCAAAGCTAAACGGCTGATAAACTTTGGGTATGAAAAAGGGGAAATTGTCGAGCTTGGGATTAACTCCAAAATGAATGAATTCTCTGCAGCTATGGGCTTGGCAGTTTTGGATGATATGGAAGAGATCCTTAGAAAACGAAAAGAGATTTGGGAAAAGTATCATGAAGCGTTGGAAGGGAAAGTCGGTTTTCAAAAAATGAATGGTAATTCAACCAATAATTACCACTATTTTCCGATTGTTCTCAAAGACGAATCAGAAGTGTTAAGACTGCAACAAGCACTAAATAAGCAGCAAATATATCCTCGCCGCTATTTTCATCCGTCATTAGATACGTTGGAATATCTCCAGCCGCAAGCACCGATGGATATTTCGCGTGATTTGTCGGAAAGAATTTTGTGTTTGCCGATTTATCCTGATTTAGGGATAAACGAAGTTGAGATGATTATATCTGTAGTTCAAGCTATACAAGTTGAGGGGCATTAAATTATGAATAGATTTTTTATTATAGGTAATCCCCGTTCGGGAACAACATTGTTTCGCTTGATGATGAATAAACATAGTCGGATAAGTGTTCCTCCTGAAGCAGGTTTTTTGGTTTGGCTAAATTCATCATTTAACTATTTTCAAATAATGGATATTCCATTATTGATAGAAGCATTGAAAAATACAAAAAAAATAGAATCTTGGAATCTTGATTATGAAACACTGCAAGACTATATGCAAAAGAAAAAACCAAACTCTTTTCCCGATGCAATAGATGTAATTTATGAATATTATTCATCCAATGTATTGCAAAAAAAAGTAGACGTTTTTGGAGATAAAAACAACTACTATTTAAATCATATAGATCAATTAGCATGCCTCTATCCTGATGCAAAATTTATTCATATTATTCGAGACGGGAGAAGTGTAGCTGCTTCATATCAATCTTTAATGACTAAGTCTATTGATTCCGCGTATGCTCCGAAATTACCGACGAATATTACTGAAATTGCAGAGGAGTGGATGCATAATATTAATCATATTCAAGATTCATTGGCTACATTGCCTCTTGAAAACTGGACGTCAATTCGGTTTGAAGATTTAGTATTATACCCTGAAAAAGTATTAGGGAATGTATGCAAGTTTTTGAATCTTGATTTTGAAAAACAGATGCTTGAATACTATCAGACAGATGAGAGCAGTGGGTTAGAGCCGGTGGAGTATTTGGCATGGAAAAGTAAAAATTTGCAGCCATTGCAATTTGAAGAAGTCGATAAATATAAGCTGTTGAATGCCGATGATTTAAATAAGTTTGAAGTTATTGCAGCAGAAATGTTAAAAAAATACCACTACATCAATTAAATCGATCAAGATTTTTTTTGATGTATTTGTTGAATTTCCCTTTTACTTTTCGTTTGAATCGTTCCCAGTGGTAGAAAGCGATATCTTTTAAAAGTATTCGAGTATTTTCACTAAGTATCCAATCGTTGACCAGTTTGTGTTTGAAGTATTGTGACAATTCTTTATTGCTCCGATGAGAATAGTAGATGAACAAAGTGGCATCCGTACTCATGGCCATTTCATATCTCTCTTTTTTTGTTTTTTGAGAGAAAATACCTCCAGCGTGGATCCTGTATCGTGCATATTTTATATTTTCAAGGTATTTTCCTTTTCCGTAAGCCCCCAGCATAGACCATAAAAACAAATCGGCAATTCGAGCCGAATAATGTTCTTTAGGGTAGTTTTGAATCACATTGCGAAAACAGGCAGTTAGAGTGTAGATGGGAGTGCACCGCTGAAGCTCTTGAGCAGTCAAATCTCGTTTAGCCCCTCCTAGATCGGCGTGGATGATTCCGTCTTTTGTCACGGCTTCACAATCATGATAAGTGATAACATAATCAGAATTTGCTTCTAAGAAGTCAATTTGTTGTTGTAGTTTAGTGGTATCATTCCAATAATCATCCGCTTGACAGATGGCGATATAGTTTCCTTGCGCTTGCGCAAACGTGACGGGTAGTGCCTTGACTCCTTGAGAATACTGATTTTCTTTTTCTAGGATAGGTTTTATAATATTAGGAAACTTTTCTTGATAAGTTTGAATAATACTAGCAGTATTGTCAGTCGAAGCATCATCACGTACGATGATCTCAAATGGAAAAGTAGTTTTTTGAGAGAGTATACTATCTAATGCTTCTACGATAAATGCTTCATTGTTATAAGCAGTACAACAGACGCTTACGTATAAAGTTGATGGCTCTAACCATTCTTGCATTATCTCTTGTTCAGTCATTGTACGTCCTCTTGATTAAGTTTTATTTTCCCATGGGAAAGTTGTATAAGGAGATTTTATTCCTAAAAAATCAATAAATTATTGTACGATAAACCAAGGATTTAAAAGATTCTCTTTGTTATAGAACAGTGCTGTTTCTTTTAGATGTTCGAATGTTATTTTTCCTGATTCACGTACGATTGCATCCGCTGCGGCTGTATCCCATTCCATCGTTGGAGCGAGTCTCGGATAAATATCCGCACTTCCTTCTGCAACCATTACCAACTTTAGAGAAGAGCCTTTTGAGACAAAAAGAAGCTCTTTGGTAGTTTTTCTTAATTCAGAAATGTAAACTTCTGTCTCTTCTGAGAGATGAGATCTTGATGCAACAACTGTTAGAATTTTTTCGGGTGATTCATTCACAAGCAATGGCAATCGTACCTTATTTTTAAATGCTCCTTCACCCTTTTTCGCCCAGTACATTTCATCCAGTGCTGGAGCATAGACAACTCCAAGAATAGGTGTATTTTGATAAATAAGTGCGATATTGACTGTAAATTCGTCATTTTTTTTAATAAATTCTTTGGTTCCGTCCAGCGGATCAAGCATCCAAAAATATTCCCAATCTTTGCGCTCTTCATACGGGATCAACTTTCCCTCTTCGGAAAGAATTGGGAACTGTATCGACAAAGCATTCAATCCATTTACAATAACATCGTTAGCTTTTTGATCTGCTTCGGTGAGTGGGCTTTTATCATCTTTATATTCTACGCTGAAATCTTTAGCATAGATCTCCATAATCACATCACCCGCTTTTTGGGCAATAGCGATAATATCCTCAATATCAATGTGTTGAAGCATCTAGGTATCCTTTTTGTGACAAGTATTCGATAATAGAAGATACCGATTCTTCGACGCTATGGTGTGCGGTTTGTATATGAATGTCCGGTGACACTGGATGTTCATAGGGTGAACTGATCCCCGTAAATGTTGGGATTTCACCTTTACGAGCTTTTTGATAAAGCCCTTTTGGATCTCTCTGCTCGCATATCTCTAATGGGGTATCGATAAACACTTCGATAAACTCACCGCTCTCAACCAAATCTCTTACAATTTTTCTGTCCGAGCGAAACGGTGAGATAAATGCAGTGACTGTTATTAGCCCAGCCTCCACAAAGAGTTTACTCACTTCACCGATGCGACGAATATTTTCAATACGATCTTGATCACTAAAGCCTAAATCTTTGTTCAAGCCATGACGAACATTGTCTCCATCGAGGAGATAGGTGTGTTTTCCCATCTCATAGAGTTTGGATTCGAGCGCATTGGCAATCGTCGATTTGCCAGAACCGCTCAGCCCCGTAAACCATAGTACGCATGCTTTTTGATTTTTTTGCTCTGACCGCTCTGATTTTGAAACATGATGATCATGCCAGACGATATTTGAATCATTCATATTAAATCTTTATATAGTGTTTTTTGAGATAGCGGGCAATTACTTCTGCAGCTTCTTGGGCACTCATTGTATCTGTATCGATGATGATTTCGGCATGTGTCGGCTCTTCATACACATCATTCACTCCGGAAAAGTTTTGAAGCTCTCCGGCAAGTGCTTTTGCATACACACCTTTATAATCGCGTTCTTTACACGTTTCAATATCGGCTTTGACATACACGACGACGTTGTTTTTAACCATTTCTCGAATTGCTTTACGTGATTCTCGGTAAGGGGATACAAATGATGCTACGGTGGAGATCGAATTGTTCTGCAATGTCTTAATTAAATACCCAATACGGTGCATATGACGATTTCGATCTTCTCGAGTAAAGCCGATATTCGGGACTATATCGCGGATATCTTTACTGTCAATACGTTCCATAGGGATTTGGTATTTTTTGAGCTTTTCAAAAACCAAATCAGCAATGGTAGTTTTTCCTGACATTGGTAGCCCTGTAAACCAAAGATTAAAAGGTTCGATCTGTTTTTTACCCCAACGTACACGTTGCCATATCTTTTCGTGTGCATAGTAAAGAATTACTTTTGAGATCGTTTCGATAATTCCCGCTGCAATTGCCAGATCAAGACGTCCGAAAAATAGATATACGATGAGCACCGTAACCGACGTTGCAAAAAAACGCCAGCTAAATCCTTTGGCAATAGAACGCGTATTGGTTTCTTTATACATCTATATTGCTTTACAATCCCATTGCGGAAAATGCTTTCTAATGTAAGCGTTGAGTTCTATTTCAGCTTGAGTGTACTCTTTGGTCACAGTTTCAATATCACGGCGACTTACGCCAACTATCATTCCTGCCCCAACAGTATTATTAGAGATACGGTCTACAACGATGAAACTTCCAGTCAGACGATTTGTGCTATAGGCATCAGAAGCGATGGGACGAGTCAGTAACATTTTACATGACGCGATATCATTTAATCCTAATTCATCGACCTGCATCCTCTCATAGGTGTTGACATCAATCTTGTAGTTGATTTTGTCAAAACTTCCGGCTATTACTGATGTGGCTCGTTTAATGTCATACGTACGCTCTAATGTCATCGGTTTTTCATCCATCCAAACCAGCATGACCTTCAGATGGTTAGAAACACTTGGAAGAGATGCTGTATGAACGATCATATCACCACGAGAGATATCGACTTCATCCTCTGTTGTGATGGTTATCGCCATGGGAGCAAATACTTCTTCTGTCGTTACGCTTCGATTGGCTTCAGTAATATCTCCGGCATTGATGATACTTTTGACCTTCGTCGTCTTACCCGATGGTAACACTGTGATTTCATCGCCGACTTTTACCCTGCCGGCCGCAATAGTGCCGCAGAATCCTCGAAAGTCAAGATTGGGACGATTGACATACTGCACGGGAAATCTGAAGCTTTCGGCTTTTTCCTCTTTTGAGATATCCATAGTGTCCAATAAGCCAAGAAGCGGTTTCCCATGATACCAAGGGGTATGTTCGCTCGCATCCACAACATTATCACCGTTTAAAGCACTTAAAGGGATATAGTAGGTGTTTTGGATGCCAAGCTCGGTTGCCAGCGCAGAGTAAGCTGCTTTGATTTCATTAAATCTATCTTCGCTAAAATCAACCAGATCCATCTTATTGATAGCGACGATGACATGTTCTATCCCTAGCAAAGAGACGATAAAACTATGACGGCGTGTCTGTGTCAAAATACTTTTGCGCGCATCGATGAGGATGATGGCAACATCAGCGGTTGATGCACCAGTCACCATATTGCGCGTATACTGCTCATGACCAGGCGTATCTGCGATAATATACTTACGATTTTCAGTGGCAAAGAAACGGTAGGCTACATCGATTGTAATTCCCTGTTCTCTTTCACTTTGGAGGCCATCTACCAGTAAGGCCATGTCGATTTTTTCGCCTGTCGTACCGTATTTTTTACTTTCACTCTCAGCCGCTGCGAGCTGATCATCAAAGATCATTTTTGAGTCATATAACATCCGCCCGATGAGGGTACTCTTGCCATCATCCACCGATCCACAGGTCAAAAATCGAAGCATGTCTTTGTTTTCATGCTCTTTTAAGTAGTTGATAATATCCATTAAAAATATCCCTCTACTTTTTTCAATTCCATTGCACCCTCTTGATCTTTGTCGATAAGACGCCCCTCGCGTTCGCTGCTTGTAGAGAGGAGCATTTCCTGAATGATCTCAGGCAATGTTGTTGCTGTTGAGTTAATCGCACCTGTTAATGGATAGCATCCCAGTGTACGGAAACGAACCATCTCTTTTTTAGCTGTTGCACGGAGTTCTGCGGGCATGCGCTCATCATCGACCATGATTTTGGTTCCGCCATACTCGACTACCGACTGCTCTTTAGCAAAATAGAGTGATGGAATAGGAATTCCTTCAAGATAAATATACTGCCAAATATCCAACTCCGTCCAGTTAGAGATAGGGAATACACGAACACTTTCACCTTTGGCAATAGCGGTATTGTAAACATTCCATAGTTCAGGGCGCTGATTTTTAGGGTCCCAGCGATGGTGCTTGTCACGAAAGGAAAAGATACGCTCTTTAGCTCGGCTTTTTTCTTCATCACGGCGTGCTCCGCCAATGATGGCATCGTAACCGCCAGCATTTAGGGCTTGTTTGAGGGCTTGAGTTTTCATGATATCGGTATGTACTTTACTCCCATGCTCAAAGGGGGAGATATTCATCTCTATCCCCTCAGGATTCGAGTGGACAATTAGATCAAACCCGAGATCTTTTGCACGCTGATCGCGAAACTCGATCATTTCACGAAACTTCCAGAGAGTGTCAACATGTAATAGTGGAAAAGGGAGCTTGCTTGGGGCAAATGCTTTCATAGCCAGATGCAGCATTACGGAAGAATCTTTACCGACAGAGTACATCATAACCGGATTGGTAAATTCTGCCACAACTTCTCGTAAAATGTGAATAGATTCAGCTTCTAGCTGTTTGAGGTGGGTGAGAGTGGATAAGTCAACTTTTTTATTCATATTGTAAGTATATTCATATTTTGTTTTAAAAGGTTTGAAATGAAGTAAATTAATATATTTTTATTATTAGAGTCTTAACCAATCAGCTAGCATTATTAATTACCAGTTCAACTTGCCGATTGTATCAAACAGCTCCTGATTTGGGATTCTAAAAAAGTCTTCTAAAAATAATCTGTCCTCTTCATTCATAGGTTCACTATACTCTCTGGTATTTTTAGGTTCTAGATTTAAATTTTCCCAATTTATATATTGAACACCTACAAAATCGGTGACTTTTTTAAGAGTACTTGGTATATCTAAAAGTAAGTCTTTAAATCCAATAATCATAATTTGCTCTTTATTAAAATATTGCCAATATGTTTCTAATTGCTGAAGATATAAACCTCTTCGTAATAAAGACGGCTCAAAACCAATATTTTGTTCAATTAAAGCAAGTTCTATATTTATGCATTCACGAAAAGTCGGAAATTCAGTTCGATCTTTAAAAAATTTATCGAATAGCAGATTGCCTTCTATACGCGGCATATTTTCAATTTCTTGAAACAAAGGAATAGAATTGAAATATTGCCGATAATGATTCCAAGCTGAGTATGCTCTTTTTACAGGGTCTCTTAATAATACAATTAATTTGATATCTGGAAGAACTTTGTGAATTTCTTTAGCAACATTTGGTTGATATAAATATGATGGGCTAGATTCAAAATAGAATTTATTACGGTTTCCCTTAAATGCTTTTTTATAGTTATCTAAATTTTTCCCAAAATAAAGATCACGATTAAAATAATTTAATTCTTTTAGTGAAGATCCTATCAATTTGGGGTGCTGTCCTAAATAATAATGTATTGAAGTGGTTCCGGATTTTTGAGCACCAACCACTATGAAATTTGGTAAATTTTTCGGCATTAATAATTTATACAACTTTTTTATTTTCATCAGTTAAATCCTTTAATTCTTAAATTATCATATTTTACACCTTAAGATGCAAGACTTCATGGATTAATTAGAATACTAAAGTAGATGCTTTCCGTATTTGCCTATCATAAAGTGATACGCGCCTAAAAACTTAGCAGCTATTTTTTTATATTTTTGATCTTCGTAAAGGAAGATTTTAGTAACATCATGGATAAAAACAATATTCAGGACCTTTAGCAAGCTAAATTCATGAGGGAACGATTTGCCATATTTACGAGCCAAATATAAATAGTTTCTTGCGATGTAATATGTTCTTTGTGGGCTATGCTCTCGTTTGTATTTGATTTTTCGCGTCAGTAAATTTTTACGTTTGTGTAAATCGCCCAGTTGGTGCTCTAATAAAATATTTTTAAAGAGGAGTGTTTTGTATCCAGCTAATTGAACTTTAGCACAGTAATCATAATCAACGACGTCTATAAATAGATTGTCGTCAAATCTACCAATAGTATTAAAAAGATTAAGATTTAAAAAATTACCGGAAGTAATGACAATAAATTCCTCTTTAAACGTACAATTATGAGTATTTAATTTAATATCATTAGAGCTAAATCTTCCTGTATTTGGAGCAAGAAGTGCAATATCAGACCTATCATGAAGTGCATAAAGACAGTCTAAATAATTTTGAAAATTGATAAATTTACTGTCCTGATCCATTGTTAAAATCCAATCAGTGTTTTGGGTCAGTGCAGTGTCACAAGACTGGTTAAGAGCAGTTGCAATACCTAAGTTGGCATTATTATTGATATAAATGAGTTTAGGATACATATATTTTAAATTTTCAATAATCTCATTTTGTTGAATCTCTGAGTTATCGACAACAATAAATATATCAACCTGATTAGCATAGGTTGCAATATTTTCAAAAATATCCTCTGTAGGATTGTATAAGACTACAGTGGCAGATATTTTAATCATGATTTAACAATTCCATTTTTACAAAAGAATGCATTTTCAGCGCGGTGCTTCTCCATAATCACCTTATTGATATCTCCCTCAATAGCACTAAAGCGTTTAGGATGATACAAATGTATAATATTGGCATTGTTACGGCATGATTTTAGCTCTATCCCCATGCCGCGGAATCGCCAGCTTGGGTCAACATCTTCTCCCTCGGAAGGCAAGCGATAGGTTTCATCAAAACCATTTATTTTTAGAAAATCTTCTTTATAGCATGACCAATTGCATCCGATAATATGGCGAACATATCGTTTATGAATCATATTACTTATCCAATTATGCGATTTAAAATGCAACCCGTCTTCTGGATGTCGGGCATTGTCACGAATCATGGCTGGAAGATACCAAAAAAAGTTCTTTTCGATATCTGAGAGACTTAGTTCATGGCGTTTGACTTTATCGGTAAATTTTGGTCCCAGTTCAAATCGTTTTCCACAAAGCACAATCCCATTTTGTGCATTTTCAATATGAGCTTGAATAAAATTCCTGTAGGGGACACAATCACCATCAATAAAAATTAGATATTCATTTTTTGATGCTTTGATGGCATTATTCATGGCTATATTTTTACGCCATCCGTCATCTACTTGAGTTAGATGAATTAGTTTTGGAAAACGGTATTTTTGAGTAGCGACGAAATCGGCCATTATAGTAGATTGACCGTCTTCAGAAATAATGATCTCATCCGCAACAACAGTTTGATTTTTTAAGCTATCTAAAATGAAACCTAGTGCTTCAGTGTCTTTATAGACCGAGATAATGAGGGTCGATTGTACGTAAGACATGATAGGTATCTCCAGGTTTTGATTAATTTGTTTCTTTTTTCTTTAAAAGATCTTCTTTTTTTGCATGCGTCCATTTTCCTCTTGGTTTATCAATGTATTGAAAATATTCATTAGTAAAGCTGCCTTGGACGCAAGTGATGCGATTGTGTCTGTGATTAACTTCTTGGTCACCAATGGCTTTGTTCAATACGGTAGGGCCTGTTAAATCATATACGCCTTCTCCGATATTTTTCTTTTCTATATTGTCGACAATAATACTTATTGATTTTTCTAAATGGGGATTGTTTTTGGCAGATGCAATGAAGTAGTTGCTGTAATTGTGTTTGGTCATCAAAAATACTTCATTATCCTCTGGCTTGATCATTTTTGAAAGCGGCCATACGGCATGGGCATCGATGTCCATATAGACCCCGCCATAATAGTTCAAGACAAAAAGTCTCCATAGATCGGCTTGGGAAGCTCCATCGGTAAGTTGCTCGAAAGCATCTGCGATTTGTTTAGAAGCGTGTGTTCTCATAAAATCCAAACGATCTTCGGTACTGACATAGCGATACTCCCAATCCAGGGACATGAGGCGGTTAAATAAATAGTTCACATAAACGGGAAAACTTACATTATTGGTATAGTTGGTCTGCCAAATGGTTTTTGTGATATTAGTAGGTGTTTTAGAGGAAAAGAAAGCATGACTTTCTGTGGGAATGGTAAAACGTTTTTTAGGAAAAATAAAATGAAAAAGGTAGGAAAACGCTTTGACCAATGCCCCTAATAATTTGGCGAGTCGATTGGCAATAATAATGATAAAATTCACTCAGTTGTCCTTCCAATGGTTAAATAGTCTGAAATAATACTCTAAAAAGACTTTAAGCTGTTTATGTAAAATCGTATTTTCTTTGGCTAAAACGATCCCCTTCCTGATACTTCCAAAACTTTTTAATTGTAAAAGATTATAGTGCAATTGTGCTTAGGGTATTAATTATAGATAAAAAAGGGGATGTCAGGGGTTATTGAGCTACCTATCTTTGCAAGTTCATCTGTGCTTAGTATGAGATTACATACTTCTTTAACCAAGCGGATAAAGGCTGCCGCATCGGAAGCGCTTCCGCCTGGACCGGCTGAAGGAGGAATACGTTTGGTCACGACCACTTTATGGGTATAAAAAAAATCTAAAATGTCTGAGTCATTCGTAAAGTCATAAAGTGCCAAAAAGGCTTTGTAAATAGTATTGGATTCTAAAGGAATGTTATCACATCCCTCAATGGTAAAAGTTTTACACTCGTCAGGTACGAAGGTGATTGTGTCGTACAAATCTTCTACACGTATCCAACCAGAGAGACTTTTTACTCTTGCATGAGCTTTGATACTGTAAATTGAGTCACCGATTTCTATATCGGATTTTTTTATACTGAAATTTTCCGATTGATTATCATTTTGTTGATCCATTGACGTAGGAAGAATATCAATATCCCAGTATCCTCCCTCGTCTCCACCGGCAAAACCACCCACTACAATAGCCCCATAATTGCTTAATTAAATGGCGTAAACTCTTATATTGTTCGTTTCAAGCTGTCCATTCAAAATTCTTTGGATAGACGTGAGAGTCCCGCCTGAGCTATCACATGAACCACAAGCACCTACATAGGAAATATAGATATCGGTTAATCCGTTTGTCTCTTTTAGCTCAATAAAATCTAAATCCCCACCATCTGCTTGCAAATATGCTCTAATCTTATCATCTATAATTTTATCAATAGCATTTATTTTTTGAACAATGCTCATAGTATCAAATCCAATTTCGTTTTGTTCCATAAGAGTATCCTTTTCTTTTTTGGAAGAATATCTGAATTTTTTTTGTTTTCCGTTATGGTATGAAAATTAATTTAGTAAATAAGAATGAGTGAAATATTGGAAGTTTTTTGTGATTGATTTAAAAGAGGTGGCTCCGGATACTGGATTCGAACCAGTGACCAAGTGATTAACAGTCACCTACTCTACCGCTGAGCTAATCCGGAATGTTTTAAGAGGCCGTAATTATAGTGGCCTTTAGCTGAATTGTCAAGGATTTACAGTAGATTTTTGGCGTTTTCTTTCACTATTTTGTTTGGGAAGGTAAAAAAGAACATTTGAACGTTCAATATGGGTGATTTTATTCTCATTGATAAGCGTTTGAAGACGTTTTTTAGAACTCTCGTCAAAAAGGGCTTCGATGTCTTCTTGGGTGAGGGGGCGTTTGTCCAGGGTGGTGAGTATTTCATCTGCACTATAACTGCTTGGAGTCGCTGCTGCATGGGTACGCGATACAATATGGATAGGCAAAGAGGGATCAAACCATTGGGAGATTGCGTAGAGTTCTTGAAAATTTAATCCGCTTACTGCATAAGCAGGAGGGCGGTCAATGGTTCCGAGGTCGATTCGGTCACATTTAACGTGCATAAGGGCTTGGTTAAGCGCAGATACCTCTTGGGCGGTGTCGTTGACTCCTCGTACAAAGAGAATCTCAATAAAAAGTTTTCCTGTAAAAATATGAGAAAAGCTTTCGATGGCTTGGATGATGGCAGCAATCTCGATCCCCTCTGCCGGGCGGTCGATTTTATGAAAAATATCATGGGTGGCGGCATCGAGAGAGAGCTTGACTTCGTCGAGCTTGAGCAGCGTATTAAATACTTTTTCATCGCTAAGAGATGCACTGTTAGAGAGAATGAGGGTCTTTTTATCTGCTTTTAGAATATTGATAGCATCCACGAGTTCATCAAGATAGGGATACATGGTCGGTTCGCCATTGGCGGTAAGAGTGATGACATCAATATCGGGATGCTGGGTCAGTGCCTGCGTTAAATCGGCGAGAATTACTTTTACAGGAGTGATGTCATGTTGCTGGGTGATGGCCTGCATGGGGGAGAGTTCACAGTAAAGACAGTCAAAATTGCATTGTTTGGTAGAGGCAGAGAGATCAATCCCAAGCGATACGCCAAAACGGCGTGAATGCACAGGACCGAAGATCGTACTCATCTTATTTTTTACTTACTCTTTGACACTCACGGACAAAGTGTTGGGCATTTTCAACAGGAACATCGGGTAAGATACCATGCCCTAGATTGAAAATATGGCGCTTACCACCCATGATGTTATGGATCTCTTCTACAGATGAAGTGGTTTGTTCTTTTGAGTACAAACGGCATGGTTCCATATTCCCTTGAAGGACGTAACGATCCCCAAGTTTTTCTTTTGCCAATGCCATTGGAGTGCTCCAGTCGACACCAAATACATCAAAGTTTCCATACACTTTATCTAAAAAGGCCGGAATCCCTTTTGGGAACATAATGACAGGGATGTGCGGGTATTTTTCTTTTAAATACTCTGCGATCTCTACCATATAGCTCCATGAAAACTCATCGTATTTTGCAGGCTCGATTGCTGCAGCCCAGCTGTCAAAGATTTGCACGACATCGATACCGGATTGTATTTGTTTTTCCATATAAAGTTTGATAACATCGGTCACTTTACGCAAAATTTTATGAAGAAGTTCTGGATTGGAGTACATCATTTTTTTACATACATTATAAGTTTTTGTCCCATGTCCTTCGATCATGTACGTTGCCAATGTCCACGGTGCTCCTGTAAAACCGATCAATGCTTTGTCATCGCCGCGTGCATCAAGCTGTGCGCGTAAAAGTTTGATGGTTTCGTAAACATACGTGAGTTTTGAAGCCGCTTCATCTCCGCCGATAAGAGCGTCCAAATCTTCTTCAGTTTTAATAGGTTTTTCAAAAACAGGGCCTTCGCCATTGACAAAATCAAGCTGCATCCCCATTTCATTAGGGACAACCAAAATATCGCTAAAAAGAATTGCAGCATCGACACCGACAATATCAAGTGGTTGAATCGTGACTTCTGCTGCCATATCAGGCGCGTGGCAGAGGTTGAGAAAGTTACCGGCACGACGACGAACCGCCATGTACTCAGGAAGATAACGTCCCGCTTGGCGCATCATCCATACGGGAGTGTAAGGAGTCTCTTTACCAAAACACGCATCGACAAAAATTTTACTCATGATGACCAACTTTGCTTAAAAAATACAGACCAACAGCAACCGCTGTGATGGAGAGGGCGAGATACAGAAGCTCCAATGCGCCGGTGAAAACAGTATGTCCCACTTTTTGAAAAAATCCGACGACGAGGACCATCACGATGACTTTGGAGATTTTGTCTTTGAGCTGATCGAGTGAATGGACGGCGAGTAGCTGATTTTCATGACCATCTTCATCTTTTGCAGGATCGATATCGGAGATAAACAGCTCATACAGACCAAATGAGAAGATAATCATAACCACACCGATAAGATACAAATCAACCGCACCGATGATACCGCCGACAACTTCTTCATGAAAATGTTCAGGGTGTGCGCCAGTAGCATAGACGCTGATGACGTATTGCATGGTGTGAAAGATATCAAAACTGGCAATAGCAAAAAGTAAAACAGCACCAATCAAACCAAAGACTACGGCCAAAACAATAATCAGTCGTGAGCTCCAAATACCTTGCTCAAATAGCTTCTCTAATAAATGCATGATTATGCTCCTTGCATCTCTACCCATTTTTGGGCAATTCGTACGGCATTGGTCGCAGCACCGACACGAAGGTTATCGGCAACAACCCACATATGAAGGACGTTATCACGGTACAAGTCACTGCGAATGCGTCCGACAAAGGTTTCGTTTTGATCCATGCACATAGAAGGCATTGGGTAAAGGCTTTCGCTTGGCTCATCAAGAACGATGATATTAGGGGATTTACGCAATAGCTCACGTGCTTCATTTGCATCCACTGCACCATCAAAAGTCAGTGTTAACGTTTCAGCATGACCCCGTAATGTCGGGATACGTACGCAGGTTGCACTTACTTCGATTTCTTTGTGCATGATTTTTTGAGTTTCATTCACCATTTTGAGTTCTTCTTTGGTATAGCCTGTATCGGTAAAAGAATCAATTTGTGGAATAGCATTGAGAGCGATGCGATGAGGGAATTTTTTTGGTTCTGTATCATCGAGTGTAAATGCGAAAAATGCCTGCATTTGCTCCACTAACTCTTCCATAGCAGATTTACCGGCACCCGATGTTGCTTGATAGGTACTGACATCGATACGTACAAGGTCGTAAGCTGTATCAAGAGGTTTGAGTGCTTGGACCATCTGAATGGTCGAGCAGTTAGGATTGGCGATAATACCCCGATTTTTCCACTGAGCAATGTCTTCAGGATTGACTTCAGGAACAACGAGTGGAACATCATCGTACATGCGAAAGTGGCTCGTATTATCAATCACAACGGCACCTGCCGCTGCAGCATAAGGGGCAAATTCTGCAGAGATACTTCCGCCTGCACTGAATAGTGCGATTTCAATCTTTTCTTCATCAAAGATGGTTGAAGTCAGCTCTTGAATGACGAGCTCTTGATCGTTAAAACTTACAGTATTTCCTGCACTTCTAGCGCTTGCGAGAGGGACTATTTTAGCATATGGAAAATCGATCTCTTCAAGTACGCGTAAAATTTCTTCCCCTACGGCACCGGTTGCACCAACTATGGCAACATTATAAAGTTTCATGAAAAATCCTCAAGTAGCGTTGATATCAAATAAAAACGCGATTATAGCGCATGGGGACTTTGAAGACTTTAAACTCTTCCAAACCCTCTTGCTTCTAAGAAAAGGTCCTCAACATGTATTGTGTCACTGTCGCTTAATATAGCTGATCGTTCTACAACAGAGATTAGTTCTCGTATATTTCCTGGCCACGTATAGAGTTCCAGAGCTTCAATGGCTTTCGGGTCAAATACTTTAGAAGTAAAGCCGTATTGAACGCAGTTTTGTTCCAATATAGCAGTAGCAATGGGGATTATTTCTTCACATCGTTCCCGTAGTGGAGGAATACTTAGCGGAATAGTATTTAAACGATAATAAAGATCTTCTCTGAATTTTCCATCAGTAATGTTTTGCTGTAAATTTGCATTAGTAGCGGTGATAATACGAACATCTATTTTGGTACTTTTTGAGGAACCAAGACGGCGAATTTCACGTTCTTGCAATACCCTTAAAAGTTTGGCTTGAAGCGCATAGGGCATTTCTGCGATTTCATCTAAAAAAAGGGTTCCGCCATTGGCCAGTTCAAATTGACCGATTTTTGTCTCTGTCGCATCGGTAAAAGAACCTTTTTCAAATCCAAAAAGTTCGCTTTCAATCAAGTTTTCAGGGATCGCCGCCATATTGATGGCAATAAAAGGTTTCTCATTACGAGGCGACTGTTTATGGACATGACAGGCAAAGACTTCCTTTCCTACACCGCTTTCTCCCAAAAGCATAATACTGGCATCCGTTTTAGCTGCTTTATCAATGTACGTTAAAAGTTTTTCCAAAGCGGGAGAGGTTCCAAGAAAGGCACCTAATTTAAGTGTGCATTTTGTGCCCTCTTTTTTGATTTTTTGCTGAACATTGGCGCTGCGCTGTATGGCTGCGATAAGGGTTTCAATGGCAAAAGGTTTGAGTAAAAAATCTTTGACCCCCAGTTGTATGGACTCGATGGCGCGAGTTAACGTGGCATTGCCTGTGATAAAGATGACCTCATATTTTCCATTTAAGCTCTTAACGAATTCAATACCATCCATCCCCGGCATATTAATGTCACTTATGATGAGATCGAAACTGTCGTCGAGTTTTTTCTGAGCGTCTTTAGGGCTTTTAAACGTATGAACATCATATTCACTGTAGTCACTCATGGCTATTTCAAGCGATTTACGCATATTGATATCATCTTCGACTATCGCAATTTTCATGCACACCCTTGAGCTATTTTAATAGTGAAATTGTAACCAAATCATCATTAAAATCGACAACATAACACCGTGTCGGCAGTGTCATAGTCTCCGTTGATGTCTGAGTGTGATTTGAAATATCTTGACGACTTCGTAGATTGACGGATTGTTGTGTGGCAAATTCAATAAATTCATCTTCATGAAAATTCAGGAGTGATTTAAGTGTTTGAGAATGGTTACGAGTTAAAGACAAAGTCTCTTTTTTCTCTCCCAAACAAGGTGTCATTGATTTAGAAATACTGAGACGATCAGACATTAAAGTAGCATTATGGGTAGTAAGACGGTATCCGATGAGATACTCATCGCCCAAAAGGGCAGAGGTGCCAATTAGCGTGTAAATTGTGAGTAAGAAAGAACGATTTCGAGTTCCACTTCGCATAAACCATCTTTGAATGTCGTATCCATGACGTTAGCACCGCGTACCATTGCATCAACCGACGTACGAACCGTTGAACGCTGTAGCATCATGTTTTTGACTGAATCTTGTCCTTCAATATGAACACCTTTGATTCTCTCCGCAATCTGACGGTAACCATCAGCAAGTGCGGCACGTTTAGCGAGTGCATAGGCTTGTGCTGGAGATGCTGTAACTGTTGGAGCAACACCTTGCCCAAAGACAGTAATAACAAGCTCATGTGTTGATTCAAGGGTAGGCTCAACACAGTTACCTTCGGTGCCGCTGTAAACACAACGCACTTTCCCTGATGCATCAGGGCTTAAAATCCCTGCTTGTAATGTGGACATACTTAAAAGCAAGGCCAAGGCTGCTGAATACTTCATAGTTAATTTCCTTCAATAGGCTAAATAGTATTTAACTTAAAGCAAATACTATTCCAGATTTAACGTTCCTTCGTTTTCTTCAGAGGCTTCGCCTTCATCCTCTTCATCTACTTCTGTTTTTGGACAACGTGAGATACTCTTAACATCATCGCCTTTGATGATATAAACACCGCTGGTATTGCGTCCTGATTTTGCAATTGTTTGCATATCAACACGGATCATTTTACCTGCAACAGTAAGTGCCATCATATCCATCGTTTCATCGACCATGAGACATCCGACAACGGTAGTTCCTGTTTTTGCATTTAGTTTCATGGCGATTACACCCGATCCTGCACGGTTAGTGAGGCGGTATTCTTCTGCAGTTGTACGCTTACCGATCCCTTTTTCACTCACCATGAGGATTTCTTGCTCATCGTTTTTAATGATGTTGGCATCAACAACTACGTCGCCCTCAACCTTGAATTTAATACCGCGAACACCACGTGTACTTCGACCTTGGTCACGTGTTTTTTCGATTTCAAATTTGATACATTGTGCAAACTTGGTAACAATAAAGAGGTATTTGGTTTCTTCGTTGGCAATGTGTGCGGTAATCAGTGCATCGTCTTCATCCAGAACAATTGCACGTACGCCGTTGCTGCGTACATTAGAGAACTCGCTGAGTGCCGTTCGTTTTACGATCCCGTTTTGGGTAAAGAATACGAGGGATTTGCTGTCATCAAAATCGGTCGTAGGGATGATAGAACGGATTTTTTCATCGGCTTCGAGATTTATAAGATTAACAACTGCTTTACCTTTGGCCGTACGTGAACCCTCAGGGATCTTATATACTTTTAACCAGTGAAGCTGTCCGCGATCGGTGACGAACATAAGTGTATCATGGGTGTTACAGGTATAGAACTTCTCGATGAAATCATCATCGTAAGTAGTGACGGCAACTTTGCCTTTTCCGCCGCGACGTTGTTTTTCATACGATGCTAATGGTACACGCTTAATGTATCCGCGGTGACTGATGGTTACGACCATCGGCTCGTTTGGAATCAAGTCTTCGATATTGATATCATCATAATTGTCTTCGATGTCGGTAACACGTGGAATATTAAATTGTTCAACAAGCTCGATAAACTCGTCTTTGATGATCCCCTTGAGTACTTCTTCACTACGAAGAATAGACTCTAAATATTCAACGAGCGCCAAAATTTCTCTGAGCTCATTCTCAATTTTTTCAATTTCAAGACCCGTTAACCGACCTAGTCTCATTGCAACGATACTTGTTGCTTGGATAATAGAAAAATCATATTCAGATACAAGGTTATTTCTTGCATCTTCTTCGTTTTCTGAGGCACGGATTGTTTTAATGACTTCATCGATAATATCGATCGCTTTTTTCAAACCTTCCAAGATATGCGCACGCGCTTTTGCTTTTTCAAGATCAAAAATAGTACGGCGGATAATAACGGTTTTACGGTGATTGATAAAGTGACCCAGCATTTCCAATAGAGTGAAAATACGAGGCTCTTGATTGAAGACCGAAAGCATGATAATCCCAAAAGTCGTTTCCATATTCGTAGATTTATAGAGATTGTTGAGGACGATTTCACTCATCGCATCGCGCTTGAGCTCGATAACGACACGGATACCTTCACGGTCCGACTCGTCACGAATTTCGCTGATACCTTCGATAAATTTGTCTTTGACTAAATCAGCGATCGTTTCAATCAAGCGTGCTTTATTGACTTGGTAGGGGAGTTCATCGATAACGATAACGTCTTTGTTCGCTTTTTTCTCGATATGAGTCTTGGCACGGACACGAATACGGCCACGACCGGTTTCATACGCATCTAAAATCCCTTTTTTGCCGTAAATAGTTCCCCCTGTTGGAAAATCAGGGGCTTTGATAAACTGCATGATCTCGATGAGTGAAGCATTCGGATTATCCATAAGATGAACCAATGCACTAAGAACTTCATTCGGGTTATGTGGAGGAATATTGGTGGCCATTCCTACTGCAATACCGCTTGATCCATTGATAAGAAGGTTAGGTACACGTGTAGGAAGAACTACGGGCTCTTGGGTCGTTCCATCATAGTTGTCCACCATATTGACGGTGTCTTTTTCAAGATCTTTGAGTAGTTCGCCTGCATAACGGGTCATACGTGCTTCCGTATAACGCATCGCTGCCGCGTTATCTCCATCGACGGAACCAAAGTTTCCTTGACCGTCTACAAGCGGCACACGCATAGCAAACGGCTGCGCCATACGAACCAATGCATCGTAAACAGAGGTGTCACCGTGTGGGTGATACTGACCGATAACGTCACCGATGATACGGGCTGATTTTTTGTATTTTGCTCCCGCAGAAAGGCTAAGTTTGTCCATCGCGTAAAGAATACGTCGGTGAACCGGTTTGAGTCCGTCGCGTACATCGGGAAGTGCCCGCCCAATGATGACGCTCATTGAGTAGTCCAAATAACTGCTCTTGAGAGTGTCTTCTATATTAATATCGTGAATTTCGCTGTTATCTAGCAGATCGTTCATGCAGTCCCCGAAAAAGTGAAGATTAAGTCGCCGATTATAACCCAATGAGCCTTAAGTGATGATTTTGGATGAAATATGGCAGTGATTAAATTTTAATCATATGAGTAGAACTAATTACTTTGCTGCTCATGTAGAATGGTGCTTGAGTTTTATAACACACTTAAAAGGAGTATAGATGAAGAAATTCATTTTATCATTATTGTTATTGCCAATGTTGGCACTAGCAGAGGATGCGGCTGCTGTGGTTGAACCTGTCCTTAATTCAGGGGACACAGCGTGGATGATGATGTCAACGGCATTGGTTATGCTTATGACACCTGTCGGCTTGGCACTGTTTTACGGCGGTATGACAAGAGCTAAAAATATTTTGAATACCTATGCAATGGTATTTGGTGCGTTTGTTGTTGCCTTTATCGTTTGGATTATCGCTGGATATTCAATTGCATTTGGTACGGCAGATGGTTCAATGAATGAAGTCATCGGCGGATTTGGCAATGTAATGCTCAACGGGATTGCATGGACGGATTTTGCAAGTGTTGATTTGGGGCAGTTGTATCCAAAATATGTGTTTGTTGTTTTCCAGGGAACCTTTGCGGCGATTACTGTTGCGATTGCTTCGGGATCGGTAATTGAGCGTATGAAATTCTCAACATGGATGGTTTTCACGGCTATTTGGGTATTGGTGGTTTATGCTCCTATTACACACATGGTATGGGGTGGCGGTTATCTCTTTAATCTAGGTGCTCTTGATTTTGCAGGTGGTACGGTTGTTCACATGAACGGTGGTTTGGCTGGTCTGGTATTGGCTCTTTTGGTTGGCAAGCGTGCCGGTTATCCAAAAACAGCTATGAAACCTGCAAGTGTTATTCTAACTGCTGTCGGTGCAGGTCTTTTATGGTTTGGCTGGTACGGTTTTAACGGCGGATCGGCATTTGGCGCTAATGCCATCGCAGGTGTTGCGTATTTGACAACGACCATTGCCGCATCAGTTGCAGCAGTAACATGGATTTTAGTTGAATATATGACGTACAAAAAAGTAACTTTATTGGGTGCAGCAACAGGAGCAATCGCAGGTTTGGTCGCTATTACACCAGCAGCAGGTTTTGTGTTGGTTCAAGGGGCATTCATCATCGGTGTCACAGGTGCATTGGTCGCTTTCTTCGGTGTTATGATCATGAAGAAAATATTCGGATACGATGACAGTTTGGATGCGTTTGGTGTTCACTTCCTAGCAGGTCTTTGGGGTGCAATCGCAACGGGTATCTTCGCTGTTAATGATAAAGCACTTCTCTGGGATGGTCCGCTTAAAGCTTCGGGTGATCGTATGGGGCAGATTATGGTTCAGCTAGAATCGGTCGCAATTGTTGGTGCCTTTACCTTAATTGGAACGGTTGTGGTGTATTATATCGCTATGGCTATTACTCAAGGTTCACGTGTGGATGAAGAGCAAGAGAGTATGGGTCTTGACGAATCAATTCATGGCGAACGCGGGTTTAATCTATAATTTTAAACGCCAAAGGAATACATCCCTTTGGCTACGCTAGCCGCTAAGGCACTAAAGCTTGCCTCTGGCGAGGCAGATTTTTCTAAAATTTATAGCAAGGAAAGACAAATGAAAAAAATTGAAGCGGTTATCAAACCATTTAAACTTGAAGATGTAAAAGATGCACTTGCGGAAATCGGTATTACCGGTATGACGGTAAGTGAAGTAAAAGGATACGGTCGTCAAAAAGGGCACAGCGAATTGTATCGCGGTGCTGAGTACGTAGTTGATTTTATCCCTAAAATCAAAATGGAAATGGTTGTTGATGATTCAATGGTAGACCAAGTGGTCAATACAGTTGTCGAAGCGGCTCGTACGGGCAAGATCGGTGATGGGAAAATATTTGTCACCGATATTAGTAAAATCGTTCGTATTCGTACGGGTGAAACGGATTCTGAAGCAATTTAATCACAATTGATTAAAATTTAATCAGTAAAGCAATTTAACTTCTCTTTTTTTACACTATAATGCGCGCCTTTATTTCAAATTAAAGGTGCTGCTTTATGGATACTGCGTACGTTATCGACACTCTTTTTACTCTTTTCTCTATCACTCTTATTATTTTAATGGTCCCCGGTTTTGCGATGCTTGAAGCAGGTTTAGTCCGTACTAAAAATGTCTCCAGTGTATTAACCGTAAACGTAATGATTTATGCTGTTGCATCGATGGCGTTTATTTTAGTCGGATATGCGTTGGCTTTTGGCGAGTTGCAAAGTACAACGATGAGCAAATGGGCATTTTTTATGTTTCAAATGGCGTTTGTCGGTAAAGCTATCAACATCATGAGTGGTGGTGTCGGTGAGCGTGCGAAGCTTTTCCCACTTACTATTTTCACTATTATTATGGGTGCGTTTATTTATCCTACTGCGGTCAATATTAGCTGGGGAAGCGATTGGTTGAAAGGGACCTATTTTGATGTGAATATGGTTGATTTGGCAGGCTCTACGGTTATTCATTCTACTGGAGGATGGGCATTACTCGCAGCTATTTTGATAATTGGTTCACGTAAGGGACGTTATGTCGGAGCGCAAATACGTGTTATTCCTGCGTCGAATATCCCGCTTGTTGTTTTGGGGGCGATGCTTTTATGGATCGGATGGTTTGGATTTAACGGCGGTTCGGTTGGAGGCATATCGACTAAAGAACTTGCAGACAGTGTGGCTCTGACGATTTTTAATACCAACGCTGCCGGATTGGCAGGAGCAATTTCTGTGGGTATTTTAGGGTATATCCGATATCGATTATTTGATATTACAATGATTCTCAATGGTGCTCTTGGCGGATTGGTGGCAGTAACTGCAGGTGCGCATTTATTTACTTTGTACGATGCATTGATTGTAGGAGTTATTGGGGGAGCTTTGGTCGTTATTGCAGTTCCTTTATTTGACAAAGCACGCATTGATGATCCTGTTGGGGCACTTTCTGTGCATTTGGTCAATGGTATTTGGGGAACGCTTGCTGTGGGAATTTTTGCAAGCGATGTGGCAAAAAACATCACTTTTCTCAATCAGTTCAAAGGAGTCGCAGAGATAGGGGCATTTGTATTTACTGTCTCTTATGCAGTGATATACATCATTAATAAGCTCTTCCCTTTCCGTGCTACTGATGAAGAACAAGTGCAGGGCCTAGATGTCAGTGAGTGCGGGCTTGAAGCGTATCCTGAGTTTAAAAGGGCTATTTAGTAATCTCACGATATAATTTTCCCAATCTTAGTAAAAGGGAAATTTATGAGCATTTATCGTGAATACGACATCCGTGGGATTTTTGAAAAAGAGCTTAACGAAGCAACGATCACTCGCCTGGGTGAAGCGTTGGCGCACGAGATGAAGCCCTTTGGCAATGTCGTTGCTGTTGGATACGATGCACGAAGCCACTCCCCAATTTTATTTGAGTACCTGACTGCAGGGCTCAACGCTGGCGGGATGAGCGTCCTTGGTATGGGAATGGTGCTAACTCCCGTTAACTATTTTTGTAACTATCAATCCTTTGAGGGTATCACCCCTTGCGCTTCTGTAATGATCACTGGTTCTCACAATCCTAGCGAATATAACGGTTTTAAAATTACGATCAATAAAAGCCCTTTTTTCGGTGAATCGATCTATGCCCTTGGCCGTAAAATCGACACGATGCCTTTTCCGACAAAATGCGAACGCAATGTTATAGAAATCGATGCATTAAGCCGCTATAAAGAGTATATGATTAGCGCATTTTCTCATCTAAAAGGGATGAAAGAGCGTATTGTGTATGACTGTGGAAACGGGGTTGCCGGTTTGGCGATCGAAGATATTTTCCGTGAGCTTGGACTGAATGCAAAAGGGATTTATGTTGATCCTGATGGTACTTTCCCAAACCACCATCCAGACCCTAGTGAAGAGCATAATCTAGAAGATATTAAGAAGCTTCTGGAAGTAGAAGGTGATATCGCATTTGCATACGATGGTGATGCGGATCGTATTGCGGTTTTAACCCATAAAAATAATATCAAAGGGGATATTATGGCCCTTTTGTACGCATTGAAAATGGATAAACCGACGGTTATTGGTGAAGTAAAATGTTCGCAAGTGATGTACGATACACTTAGAGAACGCGGTGCAACTGCCGTAATGTACAAAACGGGCCACTCGAATCTCAAGGTCAGAATGAAAGAGTTGGGTGCTGATTTGGCGTGTGAAGTAAGCGGACATGTCTTTTTTGCCGATCGTTATTTCGGATACGATGATGCTATTTACGCTACGTTACGCATGTTGGAATTGATTCAACAAGGAGTTGATTTAGACGCTGAGATTGCCAAGTTACCTCAAGTCTTTTCTACCGAAGAGATCAAAGTCACAACTACCGAGAGTGAGAAATTTCTTTTGATTGATAAACTCAAAGAGCTGCTTAAAAATCCCCCTGCTGATTTTCCTGCCATTGTTGAGATTATTCAAGTGGACGGTGTTCGGGTTATTTTTGATAAAGGATGGGGCTTGGTGCGCGCAAGTAATACAACCCCTGTCTTGGTTACCCGTTTCGAATCAACCGATCAAAATGAAGCGCTTCGCTATGAAAAAGCACTCAATGCATTGATTGCCCAAGCACAAAATCAACTTAAGGCTTAAATCATGAAAACCGTTACTTTGACAATGCCATTGGACATGCATGTGCATCTACGTGATGGTGATATGCTTAAAATCGTAGCGCCGCTTACGTCTTATACATTTAGCGGTGCGATTGTGATGCCTAACCTTGTCCCCCCGGTGACGACACTTGAGGCGGTGAAAGAGTATCGCCATCGTATTAAAGAGGCGATGGAAGCGGATGATTTTGAACCCTATATGACACTGTTTTATCAAAACTACAGTCGAGAATTTTTAGAAAATGTACGCGACCATATTACGGCGATTAAAATCTATCCCAGCGGTGCAACGACGAATTCTGAGGGTGGGGTGGTCAACTTTGACATTGAGCCGATGCGCCAGACACTCGAAGCGATGAGCGATTTTGGAATTGTTCTATGTGTTCATGGTGAGACGATGGGCTTTGTAATGGATCGTGAAGCAGAATTTATGACTGTTTATGAGAAACTCGCCATCAATTTTCCAAAACTCAAGATTATTATGGAGCATATCACGACGCGTGAAGCCGTAGAGATGCTCGATAGATATGAAAACCTTTATGCCACCATTACCGTGCACCATTTGATGATCACATTGGATGATGTGGCTGGCAGTATGCTACGTCCGCACCTGTTTTGTAAGCCAATCGCCAAACGTCCTCATGACAGAGACGCTCTTTTGAAAATTGCTCTTGAAGCACATCCAAAAGTGATGTTCGGCTCGGACTCGG
This sequence comes from Sulfuricurvum sp., assembly GCA_030692765.1. Classification (GTDB taxonomy): domain Bacteria; phylum Campylobacterota; class Campylobacteria; order Campylobacterales; family Sulfurimonadaceae; genus Sulfuricurvum. The sequence goes on along the minus strand of JAUYUB010000004.1, from coordinate 30,901 downwards.
CACCCCATCCAAAACATGTAAAAGAATCGTGTGGATGTGGAGCAGGGGTCTTTACGGCACCGATTGCTTTACAGTTATTATGTGAAATCTTTGATGTGCACGATGCTTTGGATAATCTTCAAGCATTTGTCAGCGATAATGCACAGCGTATTTACGGTATATGCCCCGATTATAAAGAAGTAGTCCTTGTTGAGCATGATTTTGTAGTCCCTGAGATGTATGGGGAAGTGGTACCGATGAGAGCGGGTGAAATACTCAAGTGGTCGATTGAGCGTGTCGATTAAACTGCTGCTTTTGGAAGACGATCTCCTTTTTGGAGAATCGATTCAGGATGTTTTGGAAGAAGAAGGGTATGACGTAACGTTATGCCGTAACGGAAACGAAGCACTGGAAACCACTTTTTTACAAAAATTCGATGCGTACCTTTTGGATGTGAATGTTCCCTTGCTGGATGGATTGTCATTACTTGCCTCTTTACGCGGTGCCGATGATCAAACGCCGACGATGTTTTTGACGTCACACAGTGATATGGAAACACTCTCATGCGCGTATGCAAATGGAGCAGATGATTATCTCAAAAAGCCGTTTGACACTCAAGAGCTGATTATGAGATTGGGTGTTTTATTGCGTAAAGGCAAGCCAAAAGGGCAGCTGCACTCTTTGGGATCTTTGGTTTTGGATGAGGTGCATAAACGCATTTTGCTAGATGAAAGTGAAATAACACTCAGTCCAAAAGAGTATCAGCTCATGGCATTGCTGATGCGCAATTGCGGTGTAGTAGTTACCAAAGAGATGATGATCGATGAGATGTGGAGCACATCTGAGATGATGAGCGAAGGATCGATTCGTGTGTACATTAATCGTCTTAAAAATTTAATCGGAAGTGCTCAAATCCATAATGTGCGCGGCTTTGGGTATCGTCTTGTTCCGTAGTGTAGAGATATCGCTGATCGCCCTGTACGTTATGACGATTGGTATAATCGTGGGAAGTATTTACGGTGTTCATGAGATTTTAAATGTTCATCGATGGGATATTATAGCGTTGATAGCGTTGATAGCAGGGCTTGGAATGGGTAAGGTTGTTTCAAAAGTGGCGATGGAGCCCCTTGTGGAATACATGAATCATTTGGAGCGCTTTTCCAAAGAGACTTTACACGAACTCAATTTACCGATCAACACAATAGCTGCGAATCTCTCTATGTTGCGCAAAACAAACGGGGATGAAAAAAGCGTAAAGCGTCTTGATCGTATTGAAATGGCTACAGTGATGCTAAAAGAACGGTATAATGAGCTTGATTATTTAATCAAGAAACAAACCCAGCGCGAGAGTATCGAAACGTTTGACCTGAGTGATTTACTTGGTGAGAGGCTCTCTTTTTTGAAACCTCTTTATCCTCACGCACAATGGGACATTGAGTCACAAACATGCTTGGTTGTTCTTGATCGGATGGGTTTGGCAAAAGTAATTGACAATCTCGTAGACAATGGTGTGAAGTATTCCTCTTCTGTAGCTTTGATGTACATCTCATTAAAGGACAACAAGCTCACCATTTGTGATAAGGGATGCGGGATGGATGAGATGACTTTGCTCCGTATTTTTGACCAATACTATCAAAGCGATGTGACGATGGCAGGGTATGGAATAGGGCTTGGTCTTGTCAAACGGTATTGTGATCGTTACAACATAGGCTTGCACGTAAACTCGGTAGTTGATGAGGGAACATCTATCACACTTGAATTTAATAGGGGTAAAAATGGAAAGTAACAGTTGGTTAGTATTGGCAGAGCAGACGCTCAATTATGGAGTGATGGGTATATTGGTATTGATGAGTATCATTTCTTTGTGGCTTTTTATTGAGCGAATGATGTATTTTGGCAATCTTCGCGTGAGCGATTATGAGACGAAAGATGAACTTGAGCTTGACCTTGGCGACAATGTCTCTACGATTGCAACCATTGGTTCAAATGCTCCTTATGTCGGATTGCTTGGAACCGTTTTGGGAATTATGATTACGTTTTATTCTTTGGGGGATGTGGGTGCTGTTGATCCCAAAAAAATCATGACAGGTCTTGCTTTGGCCCTAAAAGCCACTGCATTGGGACTTCTAGTCGCCATCCCTTCGATTGTTTTTTACAATATTTTATTACGCAAAATGGAACGTATTCTGACACAGTGGGAAATTGACGCCCATAAAAAACGAGGCTAGTCCATGAAAATGAAACGGATCGATTCGATAAATGTTATTCCGTTTATCGATATCATGCTGGTTTTGTTGGTGATGGTTCTCACAACCGCCACTTTTGTCAAAACGGGTCTTATCCCTGTTGATCTGCCCGAAGCAAAAGGGACCGCTACTGAACACAAGCCAAGTGAGCTAAAGCTGACCATTAAAAAAGACGGTACTTTGCTGGTAGGTGAAAATGAGCCAGTGAGTATTGAGGAGTTTGAGCAAAAAGTGGTTGCAGGCGGTCATGAAATGACGGTAGTGCTTTACAGTGACAAAGAAGCAGCATTTCAAAACTTTGTCGGAGTTATGGATGTTCTTAAGCGTTTAGGACATGAGCAGCTTTACATTGTGACGGACAAGCAATAGCCCTGAATGCATCAGATCAGCAACTACGTTTACGCGCTTGACGATCTGCTTGAGTGGGATATCCCCACTAAGCGTCTTCCGAACCCTTATCATGATTTTCCCTACATACTCATCAGTGGCGTTTTAACCTCACAGGAGTGTGAAGAAATCATCTCTTTGGTGCAGGATGCATCTCAAAAACATACCGCTTCCTTGCGTGGAGGTGATACGAATGCTGATGTACGAAAAACCGATATCTACACACTTCCTCCCAAATATACCTCTTTGTATCAAATGCGATTTGATCTCCTGCGTCCTTTAATAGAAGATTTTTTTGCACTCTTGTTAACCTATTCAACCCCCTTGCAGGTTTTGGGATACGAAGAGGGAGCGTTCTATGTCAAACATGCAGACGACTCCAGTGAGCTACGCAATCGGGATGGGGATACGGTAGGTTATGTGTGCGTTGCTCCTGAACGTAAACTCTCCAGTGTACTTTTTTGTAATGATACGTTTGAGGGGGGAGAACTTTTGTTCAATTATCTCTATGATGATCAAGATCGTCCCATCAAAGTTCAACCAAAAGCGGGCGATATGCTCGTATTTTTGAGCAATCCCTATTTTGCCCACGAAGTTCTCCCAGTGACTCAAGGCTTTCGCTTATCTATCGTACAATGGCATGATGCTCTTCTTTAAATACTAATTCCTTTTTTCCCTTTTTTTGCTACTTCTATCAACCAAACTTCAGTTTAATAGTATACGTTAAAACGTATATATATAGAATAATACTGCAATATATTAACAATATAGATGATATAAATACAAATATAACGTAGATTTTATACATAAAAGCAAATGTTATAGTAATTATAAATAACATTTGATTGTATTTAATAGTCATTTTATGTTAATAAACGTATAATATTCCAATGGAAACAAATGATCTTTTCAATCTCTTGCACAATGCAGTGGAAGCACAGCACAATGGAAAAAAAATTTCTCAAAAAGAGATGGCAGATCAGCTTGGGTTATCCATGCGCACTTATCAGGATTGGAGATTGGGAAACACAAAACCTCAATCTGCTAAAGCGATTCTGGAGATGCTTGGAATGCTGGAAGATGATGAAATCATCAGGGTTGTACGTAAAATAAATAAACTGAAGGGGTAAGGTATGAGCTGCTTAACACAAGAAGAGAGATTGGGATTAGACGAGATTTTTTTATCAATGAGTGTTACCCCATCACCATTTGAGAAATGCAAAAACTTTTATGCTCATTACACTCCGCTATTTAGAGAAAGAGCGAAAGCCTTCAGCACGTATACACCATCACGTAAACATCTAAAAACCTATGTGCAAGCAAAACTTTTTTTACGTACTAAAAAAGAAAAGTTAGGTAAGCAGCTCCGTTTTTCCCGCCATAAGTAAATTTTTTTAATAGACTATTGTCTATAATGGCGCATCTGTATTCATAAGGTGTTAAATGCGCTACTTTTACTCTTCTTTTGTGATTATGGCTTTGGGTCTGATCGCTTCGTTTTATCTGGGCGGACTTGCCGCTATCTACATCACTTTTCTACTTATTATTCTCGAAGTTTCATTGTCGTTTGACAATGCGGTTGTTAATGCCAAAGTTTTGGAAACTATGGATCCGATTTGGCAGAAACGTTTTATCCTTTACGGTATTCCCATTGCAGTTTTTGGCATGAGGCTTGTATTCCCTTTGGCAATTGTTTCCATTGTAACGGGTATGGGACTCATAGAAACGTTACAAGTGGCGATGAATGAGCCAGGCCGCTATGAAGCTATGCTGAAGAGCACGGAGACCACCATCTTTGCTTTTGGTGGAGCCTTTTTATTGATGGTGTTTTTAGACTTTTTCTTTGAGGAACGCGACATTAAATGGGTTAAATTTGTAGAGGGCTCTAAGATTTTAGGAAAGTTTTCGGGAGTTGCGAATATTGAGCTTATTACGGCAATTATAGTCGGGATTACGCTTGGGCAGATCACGCAAGACTTTGCTGTGGTATTAGCATTCATGTATGGAATCCTATTGCATTCTTTATTGGGTATGCTGGATCATTTTCTCTCATCCGATACGGTGAAAAGCGGTATTGCCGGATTTATTTATCTGGAAATATTAGATGCGAGTTTCAGTTTTGATGGTGTGATCGGAGCGTTTGCGTTGACCAGTAACATTTTCATTATCATGATCGGATTGGGAGTTGGTGCGATGTTTGTTCGGAGTATGACAATCTACTTTGTTGAGCATCAAACGCTTTCACACTTTCGTTATCTTGAGCATGGAGCCCATTACGCTATTGGAATTTTAGCGATTATTATGCTTATGAAGATCACGATGCATATTAGTGAAACGGTTACGGGAACGATTGGAATCGGATTGATTGCAATCGCGTTTACTCATTCAATTTGGGAGAATAAAAAGGCAAATGCTCACTTGTAAGTATGGTGCTTAACCGCCCCGATTGGGGCACCATTTTTAAACACAACTTCAGATTCTATTTTACCATCTTCGAAATAACTGATAACCAGACCATTCCTTTTGCCATTGTTATACAGGATAGACGATTCAAGCTGCCCATTCTCGTAATAGCTTTTCGTTGTACCGTGGCGCTTTCCTTCGGAATAGCTTATTTCAGCTTCAAGCTTCCCGCTTTCAAAATAACTTTTACAGAGGCCGTGGCGAAGACCATTTTCATAAGTTTCTTCGAGCTCAATTTTGTCATTGTCGTAATATGTTTTTTTGATTTCTGCGGCTTGACTTAATGAGAGTAAGGTTATGAGTAGTAGTAAGGGTTTCAATGGGCACTCCAAAATGATATGGAAGATTATATCCCAACAGTCTTAATTTGTTTTAAAATATTATATATTGTAGCATGGAAGGGGAAAGAAGCGGATGGGATCACATTCCCATTCCACCCATCCCGCCCATGCCGCTCATGTCAGGCATAGAAGGCTTGTCTTCTTTAATCTCATGAATAGTAGCTTCGGTCGTTAATAACATACTAGAAACAGAAGTAGCATTGGTAAGTGCAACGCGCTCAACTTTCAATGGATCGATAATCCCTGCTTCGTACATATCAACGTATTCACCCGTTGCCGCATTAAATCCAAGATTTTGATTGCTAGAGGAAACGATTGTGTTTACCACTACACCAGCGTCATAACCTGCATTTTCTGCGATTTGTTTGACCGGTGCCGTGATAGCGCGAAGAATGATCTCCCATCCGATTTTTTGATCGCCGGTAAGGTCGTGTTTTACTTTGGCTGCTGCGCGGATCAGTGCCGCACCGCCACCGATAACGATTCCCTCTTCAACCGCTGCTTTGGTTGCTGATAGAGCGTCGTCAACACGGTCTTTTTTCTCTTTCATTTCTGTCTCAGTGGCAGCACCTACTTTGATAACCGCAACACCGCCTGCAAGTTTTGCAAGACGCTCTTGGAGTTTTTCTTTGTCGTATTCGCTGGTTGTACTTTCGATTTGGGTACGGATCTCTTTGATACGAGAAGCAACCGCCTCTTTTTCGCCGGCCCCGTCAACGATGGTAGTGTTATCCTTGCTGATTACGACACGTGATGCTTGTCCGAGGTCTGCAACGGTAGCGCTCTCAAGTGTACGGCCGATCTCTTCACTGATGAGTTGCGCACGGGTAAGAACTGCGATGTCTTGAAGCATCGCTTTACGACGATCACCGAATCCTGGAGCTTTAACCGCAGTGATGTTCAAGATACCGCGTAATTTGTTGACAACCAAAGTTGCCAACGCTTCACCGTCAACATCTTCTGCGATGATAAGCAAAGGACGTGAGCTTTTCTGTACTTGCTCTAGTACCGGTAGCAAATCTTTGAGATTAGAAATCTTTTGATCAAAAAGGAGGATAAACGGGTGTTCCAATTCAACGGTCATCTTCTCACTATTGGTGATGAAGTAAGGGCTAAGGTATCCTCTGTCAAACTGCATTCCCTCAACAACGTCAAGTTCGTCATTGATTCCTTTTGCTTCTTCAACGGTAATAACACCGTCTCGGCCAACTTTATCCATAGCTTCCGCGATCATTGCACCGATACGCTCATCTGAGTTTGCAGAGATGGTGGCTACTTGTGCGATCTCTTTTTTATCATTGATAATACGTGAAGCTGCTTTTAGCTCTGCCAAAATTGCTTCAGTCGCTTTATCCATACCGCGTTTGACTTCGATTGGATTGGCACCCGCTGTGATATTACGAAGACCTTCTTTGAAAATTGCATTAGCAAGGATCGTTGCCGTAGTCGTACCATCTCCTGCCTCATCAGCTGTATTAGAAGCAACTTCTTTAACGAGTTGTGCTCCCATGTTTTCAAGAGGATCTTTGAGTTCCACTTCTTTTGCTACCGATACACCATCTTTGGTAATCATAGGTGCGCCGTAGCTTCTTTGGATAAGTACATTACGGCCACGTGGCCCCATGGTTACTTTTACGGCATCTGTGAGCTTTTGTACGCCTGCTGCTAATTTGTTACGAGCGTCGTCTGAATAATGTATTTCTTTTGCCATTGTTTAGTCCTTTAATATGATTGGTTAATTATTTAATAATTCCGAATAAATCATCCGTTTCGATGACCAAATAGGCTTTACCTTCGATAGTGAGTTCATTTCCAGCATATTTGCCAAATACGACAGTGTCGCCAGCATTTACGTTTTCAACTTCAGTACTGACTGAGATGACGGTACCTTGTGACGGTTTTTCTTTTGCATTGTCAGGGATGATGATACCTGATGCGGTTGTTGTTGCCTCTTCGAGACGTTGGACCAATACACGTTTTCCAAGCGGTTGAAAGTTCATTGCATTTCCTTTGATTGTATTCAATTTTATGTGCGCGATTGTACACGAGAACACATTAATTGTCAATTACTTTAGTCTTGTTGGCTCAATATTTGTGAGTTATAAAGATGTAATCTTTTGAAAATTGTTGGGGTATTTAAAAAATATTTATGTTTTAGCTAATAATAAGTTATTTATCATTATAATTTCGACCTTGTTATACTACACAAGAATAGATGGCTAGGTAGCTCAGCTGGTTAGAGCGCTGGTCTCATAAGCCGGAGGTCGAGGGTTCGAGTCCCTCTCTCGCCACCATCTACACCCCTTATAAACTCCCTAAAATAGGCGCTTTCAAAAACTTAACTTAACCTTTAAATATGGCTATTTTTCCATAATGACAACTTCTTAGCTTTTTTTTGACAACTTTCTGACAACCGAGGCGTTCAATGAAGTATGTTATAAAAAATAGTTTTGGCTACTACAAGTTTTATCGAAAAATACCCAATTCTCAAAAACAATTCATATTTAGTCTAAAAACTAAAAATCTCAAGCTTGCCAAAAAGATAGTCAGTTCTTTTCTGATACAATCAACCCCATATTTTTTATACTTACAAAATTTGTCAAAAGAAGAAATTATGATTAGATTTGTAGAGATTAACACTATTTTTGAAAATTATAAAGAAGAAGCATTAAAAGAATATACTCTCAATATTTAGGGCGCCGAGATACTGAGGTCACAAGTGAATTTACTGTGCAATTGGGTAACAGGAACCACTATGATATCCGAAAGCAAATGGAAAAATTAAGTTCTTAACTATCATCGGCATCTTACCGATTGACCTCTACGGAATCTATCAATATTTTTTTAAATTGGTGCTAAATTACAAAAAGCTTAAATTAGATAGAGCTATTTTGTATCATCCACTGAAACTGTCTTGGGTTTTCATTACCCTTTTTAAGGAATGGCTTTGGCGCCATTTGTCTTTATGGGGAAAAATCAAAACAGGTAAGTTTAGAAATTTTTATATGTAATTAAGTGTTTATTTATACTGATAGTTTTAAACTGTAGCATCTTTGATATAAAGAGTTTATCATGGCAATCATAACATCAGCAAGCATTTCAGGCAGCATCCTCACAATCGTATATGATGAAGCGATGAGTTACGTAAGCGCAGGAGGTATTTACTCCAGTAATGGAACACTCATTAATGTGGTAGATTTTATAGGCGATGGTACGTCAACGTGGACAATGACCTTAAATACATCCATCGCCACGACTGACTATATTGTTGGGCTATCAAATGGCAACAATAGTGTAGGTACTTATAGCGGAACCTATCTAAGTCAGGGTACTGCGTATATAGGCAGTACTGGCAATAACTATATTCCTGGTAGTGATGGTAATGATGTAATTTTTGGTGCTAGTGGTAATGATAATATTGGTGGCGGAGCGGGCAATGACTATATTTCTGGTAATGATGGTAATGATGTAATTTTTGGTGCTAGTGGTAATGATAATATTGGTGGTGGAGCGGGCAACGACACCCTCGATGGTGGTTTAGGCAACGATACGCTTAGATACGTAAACGCCCCTAATGATGTTACGGTAAATTTATCTATTATAAGTGCACAATATACAATTGGAGAGTGGGATACGATTGCAAATTTTGAAAATTTAATAGGCTCAAGCTATAACGACACCCTTACAGGCACAAGCGGAGATAATATTATAGATGGTGGAAATGGAACAGATACCGCGATCTATAGTGGCAATGCGTCAGGTTATATAGTCGTCAAAAATTTTGATGGTTCCGTTACAATTACCGATCAAACTGTTTCCCGCGATGGTACAGATACCCTATTTAATATGGAACAAATTACGTTTGCTGATACGACAATACTCATATCTTCTCTCGATGTAGTGCTCAATAGCGCCCCTGTATTGCTTCCCGCTACCGATTCCCATGTTTCTGAAAACGGAGTTTTGGTCGTATCGATACAGGGTATCATCGGTGATCCGGATGTTCCCGATTTTCATTTGGTAAACGATCCGGATGCAAATGGTGTTTACGGAATTGCACTCACAAGTGTAACGACAGCTCCGGTAACGCTTTATTATTCAACTACCGGTGCTGACGCAGGGGCTGTTTGGCATCAAATCACTTCACAAAATCTTGCGACAGGTGCTCTTCATCTTTTGGCAGATGGCAATACCTATATCAAAGTAGTGCCGGATTTGGGCTATAGCGGAACCATCAGTAATTTTAGTGCATTGGTAGCATGGGACGGAAGCAATGGTGTCGTAAACGGAACCTATGTTCCGATTACCGCAAGAGGTGGTTCAACAGCTTACAGTACCTACGAAGAACATCCGAATTTGATTGTTGATCCGATCAGCATATCAACAAATACAGCACCGACATTTGGTATCGGGGATGGAAAAATAACGACCATCTTTGGTTCGTCTTCGGGTGCTACCAGTGTGATTTTTCAGCCGGATGGAAAAATTTTAGCAGCCGGTATTAATGATGGTGATTTTGCACTGGCCCGATATGGCAGTGACGGCACTCTCGATACGACATTTAGTGAAGATGGAAAAGTGACAACGGATATGGGCGGCTTTAATGATTATGCTACCAGTGTGACTATCCAAGTAGATGGAAAAATTGTGGTCGCTGGACAAGGTAATAATGATTTCGTATTGGCTCGCTACAACAGTGATGGAAGCCTTGATACGACATTTGACGGTGATGGAAAGGTAGAGACTGATTTTGGTTCTTCATATGAAGGTGGCTACAGTGTTGCCGTTCAGTCAGACAAAAAAATTCTAGTTGGGGGATTTTCGAATAGCAATTTTGCAGTAGGTCGATACAATAGCGATGGAAGCTTAGATGCAACATTCGGTGTAAATGGAAAAGTGATAACCGATTTTAATTCAACTTTGGATGTCATCCTGAGTATAGCCGTTCAAGCAGATGGGAAAATTCTGACAGCAGGCTATAGCAGTACTTGTGGCTATTCCTGCGGGAAGTTTGCACTAGTACGGTATAACAGTGACGGAACTCTTGATACCACATTTGATTCCGACGGAAAAGTAATAACCAGCGTTGGTGGTTCCAATGACAGCGCATTGAGTGTGATACTGCAGACGGATGGAAAAATTCTTGTAGCTGGAATTAGTTATACCGGTAGCAGTTATGATTTTGCCCTCGTACGCTACAACAGTGATGGAAGCCTTGATACGACATTTGACAGTGATGGCAAAGTAACGACTCCGATTGGTTTAGGGATTGATACAGGTCGAAGCGTTGCTCTTCAGGCAGATGGGAAAATTATAGTGGCTGGAGATACCGCAAATGGCAGCAATTATGATTTTGCCCTCGTACGCTATAACAGTGATGGGAGTCTTGATACGACCTTTGGCGGCGACGGAAAAGTGACCACTGATTTTGGTACGGATGATTTTATACAAGGAGTTACCGTTCAAGAAGATGGGAAAATTGTGGTGGCGGGCGGTAATGGCAATTTTGTTCTCGCGCGTTACAACAGCGATGGAAGTTTAGACACTTCTTTTGACACGGATATTCTCAACGGAACTCCAACCTTTATCGAAAAAAGCACTCCTATTATCTTAGACGGCGATGTTCAGATCTATGATGCGGAGCTCTCCGCTCTCGGAAATTATGGCGGAGCGACGCTGACCCTTGTACGCAATGGCGGAAACAATAGTGCGGATAAATTCTCAGGTGCGGGTATTGTTGCGGGACAAGCAAATGGAAATATTGTTGCATCAGAGACAACAGTGGGAACGTATAGCTATTCGAGCGGCACATTGGTGCTAACTTTTAACATGAATGCAACCCAGACATTGGTCCATCAAGCATTACAAAGTATTGCCTATAGCAACACCGGTGTCAATCCTCCGTCCAGCGTCCAAATTGACTGGATATTTAACGATGGAAATACAGGAATGCAAGGAGCGGGTGGAGCGCTTGGCGTTACTGGAAGTACGACTGTAAATGTTGTTCAGATATATTTCATTGGTAATACTTTAGGTAATACTTTGATTGGTAATGAATGGGACAATACTCTTAATGGCGGAGTTGGAGCTGATAATATGAATGGCGGATTAGGGGATGATACCTACTATATCGATAATAAAGGGGACATCATCACCGAAGCTAAGCTTGAAGGAGACGATAGCGTTTACTCTAAAATTTCTTATACTCTGACTGCAAACATAGAAAACTTGACTTTAGAGGGGACTGCTTCCAATAAAGCCTACGGAAACGATCTGGATAACACCCTTACAGGCAATAAAGGAAATAACCTTCTTGATGGTGGACTAGGTGCGGATACGATGATTGGCGGATTGGGTAAAGATATTTATTACGTAGATAACATCAATGATACCGTCACCGAAACATCAACACTTTCTACCGAAATCGATACAGTTAACAGCAGTGTTTCCTATACCTTAGGTGACAATGTAGAGAACCTTACATTAACCGCAACGGCTGCTGTCAATGCAACTGGAAACAGCCTTAACAATATCCTACTTGGTAATAGTGCTGACAATATCCTCAATGGAGGTGAGGGAATTGATAAGATGACCGGAGGATTGGGAGATGACACCTGTATCGTTGATAACACTGCAGATAAAGTCACTGAAAAAGCTGGAGAAGGTACCGATACGATACAAACATCATTGTCAACCTACAGTATTGCTAAACTAGCAGCAGTTGAAAACCTTACCTATACAGAAGCAAGTAACGCAATATTAACTGGAAATGCACTTGCTAATATCCTAACAGGCTCAACAGGTAATGATACCCTTGATGGCGGACTTGGTAATGATACCCTTGTTGGTGGAGCTGGAAACGATATCTTTAAGTTTACTTCCAAACTTGGTGCAACCAATATTGATACACTCTCTGATTTCAATGCAGCTGACGATACTATCCAATTGAGTAAAACGATATTTAAAGCACTTACTAAAGGCTTTACGGCTGATAACTTCCTTGTTGTAGGTGATCACACAGCAGATGCAAACGATTACATCATATACGAACAAACAACTGGAAAACTTTATTATGATGCAGATGGCAGTGCTATTAAGGTACAAGCTGTTCAAATTGCTATAATTGGAATAACAGATCATCCTGTATTGACGTTTAGTGATTTTCTAGCAGTATAGGATACGCTTGTATCTTGATTGCATTGATTAAAATATAGTTTTTTAAAAGTAAACGGAATACAGTAGTTTTCCATATAGTGAAGTTAATATCTTTATAGTTTGAGAATTATTTCCCAAAATGGGAAATATCTGCTATAATACTTTTATGAGAGTTATCAGCAAGCGAACATTACAAGATTTTTGGAATATTCATTCCGATTCTATGAATCCATTGGCAGGATGGTATGCTGAGGCAATGAAAGCTTCGTGGCAGTCACCACAGGATATTAAATCTCAGTATAAAACTGCCAGCTTTTTACGAGATAATCGTGTAGTTTTCAATATCGGTGGAAACAAATATCGTTTGATTGTAAAGATAAATTATCCTTACAAGACAGTGTATGTTCGATTCGTTGGTACGCATGCCCAATATGACAAAATAAACGCAGAGGAGATATAAAGATGAACATTTTTCCTATTCGAACCGAAAATGATTATGATGCGGCATTGGTACGTATTGATCAACTGATGAATGCCCAACTTGGAACGCCAGAAGGGGATGAACTTGATATCCTTGTTACATTGGTCGAGGCATACGAAGCTAAACACTATGTGATGCCAGTATGTGATCCAGTAGAAGCAATTAAATTTAGAATGGAGCAAATGGGTCTTGAGCCAAAAGATTTAACTTCCATTATCGGATCACGTTCTAAAGTTTCTGAAGTCCTGAATCACAAACGCCAGCTTTCTATTGCAATGATTCGTAATCTTCACGCTCAATTACATGTGCCTTATGAGTCATTGATTGGAGCGTGATAGACGGAAATAATAGTTTTCCGTCATATATAAAAATAAAACAAGTAACAAAATTAGTGCCTAACTATACGTATTCTAAAAAAGCTTGCGACAATTATGCGCGTATATTATAAGCATAATCATTTTCTTAAGAGTGAACTAACAAAGTCTAGAAGCGTAAAAAGTGCTATAATTTTTACAATGATATACTAAAGGGGTAGCAATGACAATGACCATAAATGTCAAAGATAGTTTTGCCGATCAAGTCATGGCGTTTTTGAAAACGCTACCCAAAGATGCTGTAGAAGTTGAGTCTTCACGCCCATGGTATGCCGATGAAGTCAAACGTCGAGTAGAAGAATATAAAAGCGGGAAGATGGAGACATATCCACTCGATCAAGATTTTTGGGATAGCATGGATAAACGTATTGATGAAATGGATAGCCATTGAGGATTAGACGAAGTAGTCGTTTTGAGAATGAGTTAGGTGAGATCATTGATTTTATCGCCAAAGACAAAAAAAGTGCTGCTAAGTCATTTAATCGTAATTTACAGTCTGCTATTGAAGCATTAATCTAACATCCGAACAAAGGACGTTTTAACGAAGACGGCTATCGTGAATTAATCCATAAAGGTTACACTGTTCCTTATTTGATCGATGATAAAATAATTCTTATTTTGGGTATTTTTAATCAGAATGAGTGGAAGCATAGATAGTGGTAAAATACCCTATGAGCAATAGTTTTTAGGGGTACTTTTAGGGGTATATTTTTTACTAATGCCATATAAGCCCTTAAAATAAGCGTTAAGTGGTAGACTCTCTCGCCACCATCTATACACCCCTTCACACAGTGCTTTCTGATACATCGTTACTACAGTTTATTACTACCAAGCTATTGTTTCTATGTTTAATGAAGATAATCAATATGTCGTTCAGTACAGAAGATTTCACTATCATGGTCTCTCGCAGCATCTACAAGCAACGATCTTATTTCATACGAGTATTTCTGTAGCCAAAGCATTTCTATCTGTTGCAATTGATTACACTGTTGTTTAGTACCAAGGGGAGTACACCCAAATAATATAATGAGACGCACGAGTAAGCACTTGCATACTGCCAAGAGATTTTTTAATGAAATGTCACATCTTTGTTACAGCAATAAGGTATAGTATTAAAATATATTTATTTATATAGTTCTATTTTATCAACTTTAACTAAGATTGTGAAGGGGTGTGATGATGAGCAAAGAGTATGTTTTGAAGGATACTGATTTTTTGGTATCGCAGACAGATGATAAGGGAAAGATTCTTTTTGCTAACGATGATTTTTGTAAGGTTGCCGGATATACGATTGATGAATTGGTCGGTAAGCCTCATAGTATCGTCCGTCATTCAGATATGCCAAAAGCAGCATTCAAAGATCTATGGGATACGGTCAACAGTGGTAAGGTTTGGACAGGGTATGTTAAAAATGCGACTAAAAGCGGTGGTTTTTATTGGGTCTATGCGACGGTCTATCCAAATATCGCGTGTGACAGTGGAACGTGTGGGTTTTTGTCATGCCGTCGTAAGCCTTCTGCCAAAGAGATTGCTGAAGCAGAGATTCTTTATAAAACTATGGTCTAAAGGGGCGTTATGAAAAATTCGGTAAAAATAATCGTTCTTGTATTATTGGCGGTTTTTGGATTGTTAGCTGGCGTATTAAGTCAAAGTATAGCAGTGCTTATTGGGACTGTTTTGGTGATGTTGTTGGCTTCTATTTGGATGGTAAAAAGCCCTTCTGACGGTTCAAAGCTGATGAATAAGCAATTGGATGAGTTCTTAGATCTCATACGCTTCAAGCGTAATCGTTTGGAATTGTTGGATGCTAACCCTGGCAGTATGGAAGAAAAAGTGAATTTATTAATACTTGCATATGAAGATATGGTATTGCAAGATACAGCGGTGGCAGGGGAGATGGTCCTTCTTGGAGATAAAGTATCGCAGGGGCATTATAAATGTCGTGTAAGCAGTGATTCCAAAACTCCGCATGTTCATTTGTTACGCAAAACGATGAATAGGACATTGGATTCGATCGAAGGGAACTTGGATAATGCGATCAATGTTTTAGAGCAGCTTTGTGCCGGAAAGTTTTCGACACGTGCCAATGTCAATGTCAGTGCTAAAATGGGGCAGATGCTTGAAAAGATCAATGAGTTAGGGGTAGAACTTCAATCGATGGAGATGCAAAATAATGAAGCCAAGGAGATACTCAACAATAATACTCGCCAACTAAAAGAGACAATAGACGAGCTTCGTTCGACCAAGTTTGTTGAACTCAATGGGATGATTGAAACGACCGTAAAAAGGATACATAATGTCGCGGGTAAAGAGCATAATCTTTCGGATAATCTTAAATTATTAGCGGGTAATGCACGTGAAACCAAAGACATCCTAGTCACTATTGGTGATATAGCAGACCAAACCAATCTTCTAGCGCTGAATGCCGCCATCGAAGCGGCTCGGGCAGGTGAACATGGAAGAGGCTTCGCCGTGGTCGCGGATGAAGTACGTAAATTGGCAGAACGGACTCAAAAAAGCCTATCTGAAATCTCAGCAACGATCAATGTACTCATCCAGGCAATCAGTGATAACAGTGAAGCTCTGAATGCTAATATGGACGATTTGATGGATTTGACACACTATGTAGGGACTGTAGATCAAAAAATGGATGATTTACTTGTTTCGATGGATGCCATGAGCTAAATCTAAGGCTCTTTTTAGTTGGGCCGACTTTGAAGTATATTTTGGTAAGATGGTTGGGTCGCAAGCGTTTTTAGCTCAGATGGATAGAGCAACGGCTTCCTAAGCTGTAGGCCGCAGGTTCGAATCCTGCATGGGCACCATCTGCGATTTATTTTTCTTCTGATTCATTCTTTTCACTGACTGCTGATTCTGTAGGTTTGTATTTTAAAACACCTGCAAATAAAAGTACCGATGCTACAAAGAAAAGATACGTTCCCTGACCTGCAAGACACAAATCAACGCCTTCAAAGAGAATAGTTTTCCACTCCATAAAAGCAACCGCTGCAACGGCGGCAGAAATTGATGATGCACTTCCCCATATAAGTGAGATTGATTTATTTCTGATAGCCTGAAGTACCGGATACACATAAAACCCTAATAATACAAAAGCTAACTGCTGCCAACCGCTTGATGTTCTGATTGTCATATCAATCCATGGCATAAAAATACTTATGATGGCGATGAGAGCAGAGATGAGAATCGCTTTTCCGCCTAGGTTGGTGTTGGACCATGAAAATGTCATAGAATATCCCTTGTGTTATTTCACGGATACAAGCATGAATCATACCTAAAGTGTTAAAAGTTAATTTTATCGCTATCGTTAAGGACTCGGCCTGCGTTAGCCAGAAGGTTCATGGTTTTAAGTTCGTGGATAATGGTAGGGGCAAAGAGTGTTTTTAGGTGCATGGCGTGGATGGTAAAATCGTTGCGTTTACACTGGTTCAGTTCACTTTGTAATAGCGCAGGGGTGAGATGTTTACTATCATGGGCTAGTTTTTCGAAACTGGAAGGAAAGGATACCTCGGTGACGAGTGTGTGAATGTGTGGATGTTGATCCATGAGCTCCCATACTCTCGGGCATTTATAGGTATCGGCGGTGAATAGTATTCCTGCATCGTTTTTTTCGATGATATAGCCGCAGCTTCCATCGGTGTGATTGGTTTTAAACGGGGTTAAGGTAACGTCATCAATCGTATATTTTTGATCCAGATTGATTTCAATGAGTTCAATTGTTTTATTGGTATGGCCGATAAGATTGATTTCTTCGAAATTTGGCCAGATACGATGATTAAAAATAAATTGACGTAAATCTTCTAGTGTTTCTTTGAGTGCATAAATTTTTAGTGAAATGGCCTGCTGCGTGACAAAGAGGTCAGCGAGAAACGGGATGTCAATAATATGATCGAGATGGGAATGGGTGAGAAAGATATGTTCAATCGTGAATACATCATCTCCGAATGCATTGATGAGATTGCCCGCATCAATGACGCAATGTTTAGAAACACGAAGGCACGTTGTCCCCTGATCAGGAGTACGTGTCCCACTGGTTCCTAAAAATTCGATGTAGTCCATATTTTTTCACTCGCAATGTTTGTGTCTAACTGATTATAGTATAAAGAATATTAATGGTGGTTTTGTCTGAAAAAGCTTTTAGTTTTAGCCCACAAGTCCGTAAAAGTAATTTTTTTGCTCATACATTTTGTGATCGGCGATGGTGAGAAGTTGATCTCTGGTTAGACCGTCTTGTGGGAATGAAGCAGTGCCGATACTGGTGCTGATACTCAAATTGAGTTCTTGCATAGGCTCAGCTATTTTTTTAGCTAGAGACTTAGCCATCGTGTCCAATTGTTCATCCTCATCGAGATACTCGACAATAACAACAAACTCATCTCCTCCGAAACGGGCAACGGTGTCGTTGACGCGAAAGAACGAGTTAAGGCGTTTGGCAACTTCGGCTAAAACAAAATCGCCTACTGCATGGCCATGCTCGTCATTGATCTGTTTGAACTCATTGAGGTCGCAATAGAGAATTCCGACGCGACTGCCAATACGAGAAGCATTCGCAATAGCGTGAGAAAGACGGTCTTCGAACAATGAGCGATTTGCGAGCCCTGTGTGAGGGTCGTGATAAGCCAGATAGTGGTTTCTTTCTTTAAGTTCGACTTCACGGGTTACATCGGTATGGGTGCTGAGATAATAGGTTTTATCTAATGTGACAGAGGTGATGGTAACGCAGTGCAATACATGATGGGCGTCTTTGTGCTGATTCCAGATATTTCCGTTAAAAGCATTGTGTTTAAGAAGTTCCTCCCAAAAATATTTGAAAAAATCGGGTTCATTTTTGGATGATTTGAGCATGGAATGGTTTTTACCGATTAGTTCATCGGATGTGTATCCCGTGAGTTCGATAAATGCTTTATTGACGTATTGTATGATGCCGTTTTCATCGGTTACGCTCAATGCAGTCGGAGCGTTGAGAAAAACATGTTTAAAAAGAGTGTCTTGAGTATTAAAAAAAGTAAAAAAGGATTGAAGATTAAAAAAGTTAGGTAAAAATGCCACCAATAGCTCCTGTGAAAAACAATAGGACTATTCTAGTGGTTTCGTGTGATAAAGGTGTGACATTTCGCTATTTTGCAGGGAAAAAGTAGCGAAAACAGTTTTTTCCGTCTTCATAGGTCACTTGGATGATGATTTGGTAACGATCACAAATCGAAGCAACGATGTGCAGACCTATCCCGCTTCCTGACTTACTGTGGTCTTCTCTGGTGTAACGTTTGAAAATTTCGTTTGTATCCGAGATTGGCTCTCCATAGCTTTGAAACAACAGGATAGACTCTTGTGGCGAACTTGTAAGCGTAAGGGTGATGGGTTTAAACGGCTGTCCGTATTTAAGGGCATTGGAGAGATTGTTATCGATGAGGTATTCGAGTTCGCTTTGATTCATTTCTACGAAGATATCCTTGCGTACAGCAGCCATGATTTGAGTATCTAAGGAAGAAGCAACAGGAGCGAAGAGAGTGGCCCTCTCTTCCAAGATCAAACTGAGGTTGAGGTTGGAAACGGGAAGTTCTATTTTCTCATTTTGGAGAGTAAACGCAAGGGAATCGTACAAGTGCTCCATAGAAACAATGGAAGAAAGAATGTTTAATCGTGCTTCTTTATGTGTCTCATCACCGAGCATGGTATGTGCTATTTTAATCACGCTTAGGGGTGTTCTCACCTGATGAATGGCATTTGCGGTAAAGGTTTTGAATTGGGCTAAGAGGTTTTGTTTAGCCTGAGCTTCATTTTTAAGATCGTTAAGAAGCCAGTTATAGGTGCGTGCCATACGCGAGACTTCATCCCCTTTACTAAGGATAGCTGTATCTTGCAGGGGAGTTTTACGATGCATGTGAAATTGCAATGAGGTGATAGGAGCAATGATCCGTCGGTAAAAGAGAAGTGCCATCGTAAGAATAAATGTCATAAGGATAATCCAGCCTATAGCGAGCATTATTTTGAGGAATTGCGCGTCGTGATAGGCTTGGGTCTCATCGAGTTCTAGTACTAAAAATCCGTAGCTCTCCTGAATCTGATTGTAATAACTTTTTATGGGGAGCATCACCATGCGTAAATACAGACTGTGTTCCCAATAGTTGATTTCTTTGCGGGTATCATGTTGAAACATGATGTTCAAATAGGGATAGAGAAAGAGCTGTGGTTGCTTAAATACCCCAAGAGATACAGGATCAAGACGCTTTATAACATCGTAAAAATTTCCAAGACCTCCCCATAATTTAATACTATTTTTTTCTTTATTTTTTGAAACCTTTTGAGACCAAATTTCTGTAGATGATGTAAATTCACGCTTATTGTTAATATAAACAGTATAAGTGGCTTGACTACGCAACGTAGGAATCAATTCTCGTAAATGGTGTATAAAAGAGCGAAATGAGTTGGACCCTTTGAGTGTTTGTCTCAACTGAATGATATGCTGAGCATTTGGGAAAGCTTGTGAGTGATAGCGCTTAAAATCGTCGGTATAAGATTCATATAGAGGTTCACTGAGGTCCGACATGGCTGGATTTTCAAAAAGTGAAGTGAGAAGTTTAGGGACATAGCGGTAATGTTTGAAATCAAGGTGTAAATCGTGTAAAAAAGTTGTACGTTCTACGACCATGTCGTGATTGACGAGGTAAATGTCGTATTGGCTGTCACTGTCTTGTAAAAGTTTTTGTAAGGGTTCCAATGGGGCATCGGTACCGTGTTCTTGGAAATAGCGTTGTGCTACGGCCATTTTGGATGCTTGCATTGATTTTGTTTTGTCAAAGGTATAG
Source organism: Sulfuricurvum sp. (assembly GCA_030692765.1). GTDB lineage: Bacteria > Campylobacterota > Campylobacteria > Campylobacterales > Sulfurimonadaceae > Sulfuricurvum. The sequence continues at coordinate 10,651 of JAUYUB010000004.1, read as the reverse complement.
ATCATCTCATCATAGTAGCGGATGAGTTCGTAACGGATGGTATCTGATTTCTCGTGAGCAGAATATGCGAGTTTGTCGTTAATGTTTTGAATAGCGTATTTGTAAAGCCAAATGGAGCTTATGGCTATGAGTATCAGGGTGATGAAGGTGAGCGTAAAGAAAAGGGTTTTGATACTGCGTTTTGGTAATAGCATATTATTGGATAAATAAGGTAGCATGATGCATTAAAGGATGCAATAACCACTTCCTGTTCTGTTTTGTATTGTGTTTTCGGGTAGTTTTTTCCGTAGACGTGCGACGAGCTGACGCAGATGGATCGCATCACCGTTCAACCCCCAGATAGCATGTTCTATAAGTTCTACAGAGACTGTCCGCCCTTTATTCTCAACCAAAATATGCAACAATTTTTTCTCTTTAGGAGTAAGCCCTATTTCTTGTGAATGGTACAAAAGACGTTGCTCTGCTATGATGTATTCAAGCCCCGTTATGATCATTATAGAATTGACGGCAGTCTGAGTAAACGTACGGATCTTCAGTTCTAGCTCCCGAATATCGAAAGGTTTTTTCATGTAGTCATTGCATCCTTTTTCGTATGCTTTACTGATTATATCGATGTCGATCGTTGCACTGATCATGATGATGGGTTTGGTGGGATAGAGATTGCGGATTGCTTCCAGGACCAAAATACCATTGATATCAGGGATATCAATGTCCAAGATCATCACGGAAAAATCATCTGCAATGGCATTAAGCGCTTCACTGCCATTGTAAAAAGAACTGACCACAAATCCTTTCGCAGTCAAGTATTGTGCGATTGCTTTATTAAGCAGATAATCGTCTTCAAGGAGAAAAATTTTCACACATGACTCTTTATTTATTAATATTATCGGCAATTCTACCATTATGTGGACTAAAAACATACACGACTTTGGAAATAAATATGCTATTCTTGTTGTAACTTTTTAGATAAAGGTATTTTATGTCACTTAAAGTTGTCCTCTCTCATAAAACTCATTATGCATTTGATAAACCGATTAATCTTTATCCTCACGTGATTCGTCTGCGTCCTGCACCGCACAGCCGTACACCAATCGAGGCGTATTCACTCAAAATCAAGCCGGATAATCATTTTATCAATTGGCAGCAAGATCCTTTTGGCAACTATTTGGCACGTATCGTTTTCCCTGAAAAAACGACGGAGCTAGAAATCGATGTGGAAATACTGGCAGAACTTGTGAGTATCAATCCGTTTGATTTTTTTGTCGAGGACTATGCGACTGATTTTCCGTTTAAATACAAAAAAGAGCTCAAAAAAGAGTTGTCTCCCTATTTAAAAGTGACATCAAAAGGAAAACTTCTCAAAGAGTTTGTCAAAGAGATCGATTTGACCCCGCGCACTATTAACGATTTTTTGGTGGAGCTCAATATTAAACTCAATCATTATCTAAACTACACGGTTCGCATGGAACCCGGTGTTCAGACGTGTGAAGTGACGCTGAAAAAACGCCTTGGCTCGTGTCGCGATTTTGCGTGGCTGTTTGTGCAAATTTTTCGTCATTTAGGGTTGGCTGCACGTTTCGTATCGGGCTACCTTGTACAACTCAAAGCCGATGTGAAATCACTCGACGGTCCCAGTGGTCCTGTGGAAGATTTTACCGATTTGCATGCATGGACAGAGGTCTACGTTCCGGGTGCGGGATGGATAGGGCTGGATGCCACCAGCGGATTATTCGCAGGCGAGGGGCATATCCCTCTGGCATGTACTCCTAATCCTGAGAGTGCGGCACCCGTTGAGGGGGCAATGGACAGTTGCGAGGTAGAGTTTGATTTTTCCAATACCGTCACGCGTGTATTCGAATCACCGCGTGTGACTAAGCCGTATCGCAGCGAGCAATGGGAAGCGATTAAGCAATTAGGTTTTGAAGTGGACAAAGAACTAATCGCTAATGACGTGCGTATGAGTATGGGGGGAGAACCGACATTTGTATCGATTGATGATCAGGAATCACCTCAATGGAATACGGATGCAGACGGCCCGCACAAGCGAGAGCTGGCAAATGTCCTCTCCAGACGGTTGCTCAATACCTTCGGGGCTGGAGGGATGCTGCATCATGCGCAAGGAAAATGGTATCCTGGAGAACCGCTTCCGCGATGGATGAGTACTATTTTTTGGCGCAAAGACGGCAAACAGATATGGAAAAATCACGACTTGTTAGCGAGTTTGGATAAAACCTATGACATCACTGCGCAAGATGCCAAAAAATTTCTTACACGCTTGTGTCTGAATTTGGGAGTGAATGATCAGCATATCTTGGATGCCTATAATGATCCTTTGGTGGCACTACTACAAGAAGCACAATTGCCTATCGATATCGATCCACTCAAAGTCAATCTCAAAGATTCATGGGAGCGAAAATCGCTGGCGGAGAGTTTATCCAAAGGGCTCAATGCGCCGTGCGGGTTTGTACTGCCTTTGAACTCAGACTCAAAACAGTGGGTGACGTGTACGTGGAAATTTAGACGCGGACATCTGTTTTTGATGACTGGGACCTCTCCTGTGGGCTTGCGTCTTCCTCTGGATTCGCTTATCGAGAATCCGCCGCATGAGTTGGATCAAGGGTTTGACAACGATGTGTTTGCCCTATTGCCTGCGTTGGGTGACTATCACAGTAAGATAGCGGCACGTGCGGTAAAAGCTGTTAAACAAGCGAAACATGAGGTTTTTGTCCGTACGGCATTGTCTGCTGAGGTACGAGAAGGGAAACTCTTTTTATTCCTCCCTCCGCTAAAACGTACGGATGCATTTTTGGATCTGATTGCCTCGATTGAAACGACTGCAGGTGAGTTAAAAATCCCGGTGATGATCGAAGGATACGAACCGCCACACGATCTGCGGATTGAAAAAATGCGGGTTACTCCCGATCCGGGCGTAATCGAGGTGAATATCCATCCCACCAGCAGTTGGGGAGAGCTCACGGAGCTTATCGGCGCATTGTATCAAGAAGCCCATTTCTCACGTTTGGGAACCGAAAAGTTTATGCAAGATGGCAAGCATACTGGAACAGGTGGCGGCAATCATGTCACCATCGGCGGTATGACCCCAAGTGATAGCCCTCTATTGCGAAGTCCTGATTTACTACGCAGTTTGATCACCTTTTGGCAGCACCATCCGGGTCTTTCGTATCTTTTTTCAGGTTCATTTATCGGACCGACGTCTCAGGCACCTCGTGTGGATGAGGGGAGAGCTGAAAATCTGTATGAGCTTGAAATCGCGTTTTCACAAATTCCCCAAGGGCAAGAGGTTCCTTTTTGGCTGACGGATCGATTGTTTCGTCATATGCTCACGGATATTACAGGTAACACTCATCGCAGTGAGTTTTGTATCGATAAGCTTTATTCTCCTGATTCCTCTACGGGACGTTTGGGGATTTTGGAACTACGCGGATTTGACATGCCGCCGCATCAGGAAATGTCGCTGATGCAGATGCTTTTGGTTCGTACCCTTGTATCACTGTTTTGGCGCAAACCGTATAAACACAAGCTCGTACGATGGGGAACACAGCTGCACGATAAGTTCTTGATCGAGCACTATGTGCGTGAGGATATTCGAGATATCGTTGAGTTTTTGCGTGCTGAGGGGTATGCGTTTGAGCTGGATTGGTTTGATCCGTTCTTTGAGTTCCGTTTCCCTTTATATGGATTAAACATGATTGAGGGGATTTCGTGTGAATTACGTGCAGGAATAGAGCCATGGCACGTTTTGGGGGAGGAGTCAAGTTCACAAGGAACCGCGCGCTACGTCGATTCGTCGCTGGAACGGGTACAAGTGAAGGTGTCCAATTTTGTCAATGAACGCTATGTGTTAACGTGTAACGGTGTCAAAGTTCCATTGGTCTCCACGGAAGTGGAGGGTAAATATGTGGCGGGGGTACGATACCGTGCGTGGCAGCCTTGGTCGGCACTGCATCCGACGATCGGGGTAGATACGCCGCTGGTCTTTGACATTGTGGATAAATGGAATCGGCGTTCATTGGGCGGCTTTACCTATCATGTTTCCCATCCGGGGGGAAGATCGTACGATACGTTTCCGGTCAATTCTCTCGAAGCACAGTCTAGACGTTTTAGCCGTTATACGGCATTTGGACACTCACAAGGAGAGCTTGAAGAAGTGCGCTCACCAATTAAATCACAAGAAAGAGAAGCAGGGGTATCATCAACACAAGTCATTGCTAATGCCCCTAAGAAGAAAACTTTTTCGTATCAGGAACTACCGGGAAGTCTAGAATACCCTCTGACGTTGGATTTACGGCGTAAATGGAGTCCTACAGGAATGAAAGAGTGAAAAGAAACGTATGATTTTTGAAAACTATAGCACACCCTCATATGATGAGATGTTTAACGAGGACGGAACGATACGGGAACATTGGAAGGCGTTGGCTGACAATCTTGAAACATTGGGGATTCAACAGCTCAATGCCAAACAAAAAGAGATTGATTGGAGACTCGAAGACAACGGTGTGACCTACAATGTATACGATGATCCGAACGGCATAAGCAGACCGTGGCATCTTGATCCTATACCCCTGATACTTGAGAGCAGTGATTGGGAACATATCGAAGCGGGTATGCAACAGCGCGCGAAACTGCTGAATCTCTTATTCAAAGATATTTATGGAGAACAAAACGTTCTTAAACAAAACATAGTGCCCAGCGAAGTGATCTTCGGGCATAGCGGTTTTTTGCGTGAAGTGCATGGATTGTATAATCATCTGGAACATCCGTTAATGATCGTGGCTGCTGATTTGGCACGCGGTCCCGACGGTAAAATGTGGGTGATTCATGATCGTGTTCAATCTCCTTCGGGATTGGGTTATACGATTGAAAACCGATTGACGATGAACAGTGCGGTACAAGCGTTGTATTCCAATATTTCGATTCGCCGTTTGTATACTTTTTACGAAGATTTAAAATCAATGCTTATGAAACTGGGTACGCACACCAAAAGCGAGCCCTTAAATGTATTGCTGACTCCGGGACCGCACAATGAAACCTATTTTGAACATGCTTACTTAAGCTCCTTTTTGGGGCTAACACTTGTTCAAGGACAGGATTTGTTAGCCAAAGGGGGTGCTGTATGGCTCAAAAGCCTCAAAGGGCTTCGTCGAGTAGATGCGATTTTACGACGTTTGGATGAGGGATACTGTGACCCGCTTGAACTGCGTGCCGAATCCAAGCTTGGGGTGTCAGGGCTGGTACAGGCGGTTCGTAAGCAGGGGATAACAATGGCAAATCCATTGGGGTCCGGGATTTTGGAAAATTTAGGTCTTCACCCGTTTATGCCTGAATTGGCCCATTTTTTCTTGAATGAAGAGTTGATATTACCGCAAATAGCCAGCTGGTGGTGTGGTCAGAGCAAGGAGTGTGCGTACGTACTTGAAAATCTGTCAACCTTGATTGTCAAAGCAATCGATCGCAGCGGTAACGAGATTGGTACGTATGTGGGTAAAAATCTTTCTGCCGATGAACAAGAGCAGCTGCGTGCAAAAATAGTAGAGAATCCCTATAGGTTTGTGGGTCAAGAAGAGGTTCAATTCGCAACCGCTCCAAGCTTGGTAGAGGGAGAGATTAAACCGCGAAATGTTGTCATCCGCTCATTTGCGATTATAAAAGATGAACAGTATCAAGTAATGCCGGGAGCATTAGTACGCGTAGGAAGCAGCGATGATTCCTTGATTGTTTCAGGTCAGCGAGGCGGAAGCAGTAAAGATTTATGGGTTTTGGGGGAGTCAGGGCCTATGGCGCCTAGTAGTGCATACAAGCCTAAAGCTACTTTTGAAAATTCATTGGAAAACATTCCAAGCCTTCGAGCTGAAAACTTGTTTTGGTTGGGCCGTTATTTAATGCGCTGTATTATGAGCGCACGGATGATTCGTATCACGTTAAAAAGTTTGGCCAATGCAACCCGCTACGACCGCCAAGGCAACCAGCGCGCACAAGAGATTTTATGCGATACTTTGAGTCATTTGAGCATGACGTATCCCGGATTTTTAGGTGAAGGTGATGAGAAAGTGACCGATCCGATAGCTGAAATATGGTCGGTCATTTCACAAAATGATCGGGTAGGATCTTTATCCCAAGCGCTCAATATGCTCTCCAATGCTAATACCAGTACAAAAAATTTACTCCCTTTAGAAGCGTGGCGGATTTTTGAACGTCTCATGCGTGAATGGAATGGATACGCAAGTAATGCCCTGCCGCTACAACGGACAATGATTTCAGGACTTGACACTTTATTAGTCCATCTCATGGCCTATCAAGCTCTCATAGAGGATAGTTTATTTGCAGAACAAGGATTGATTTTATATGAGATTGGTGCAGCGCTTGAACGTTCACAGCTGTTGATTACGAAATCACGTTCGATGCTGACATCGGTTTATGAGCCTTTTACGGAGTATGAAATTTTGGAGACACTATTGGGAAGCAGTGAAAGCTTAAATGCCTACAGAGCTCATTATCGGGCATCGATTGAATTAGCACATGTAGGTGAATTTATCTTGTTAGACGGCCAATTTCCAAAATCCTTGATCAGTGAGATTGCGCGACTGCTCAAATTATTGCCTAAACTGCCGAAATTTAAACACGATATCTATTTAAGCCGATACGAAGAGCCTCTGTTTGAAGCATTCTCCTTATTACGTTTAAGCCGAATCGAGAATCTGTGTGCATTGGCCCAAGATTCGGTTGTTCGCGAGAACATGGATGCGCTTCTTGCAAGCGTTTCTGGAAAATTAATTGTGGCATCCGATGAGTTATCCAAAACTTATTTTGCCCATTATGACGAGTAAGCATGTTGTATCATATTTTTCATAGCACCCAATTCTCTTATCAGCAACGGGTCAGTTTCAGTCATAACTTGATTCGGCTCAAACCCAGAGACACCCCTTTTCAAACGGTAATCGATTTTTCACTCTCAACGGATCCGGGGAACAGTGAGTTGGAAGAATATACCGATTATTTTGGCAATCATCTGCATCATTTGGTTATTCGCGAGCCTCACCATTATCTAAAAGTCACGGCACGAACGTGCATTGCGATTGATATGCAAGCAATCGAACAGCATAGAATGCTCAGTGAATATGCAAAAGAGATTAGTTATGCTCAAATACTTCAAGCCTTTCAGGCCAGTACGCCTGATGTCATCGATGCCAAGCAATTTTGTTTGCCAAGTTTATTTCTCAAAAAATCAGATCCTTTATTGCGAGACTATGTGTCCAGCTCTTTTTCTTATGAGCGTTCCGTATATGATAGCGTTCAGGAATTTATGGGACGTATTTACAACGACTTTGAATTTGTGAGCGGTTTTAGTGATGTCAATACTCCAGTGGAAACTGTATTCGAAGCGCGCAAAGGAGTGTGCCAAGATTTTGCCCATATAGCAATCAGCGCTCTTCGCTGTATTGGCCTTGCTGCTCGTTATGTGAGTGGATACATCGAAACATTGCCTCCTGCGGGAGAAGAAAAACTGTTTGGAGCGGATGCCTCCCACGCATGGTTTTCTGTATTTATTCCAGGGTTCGGATGGTTTGATTTTGATCCAACGAACAATATTATTCCATACGATCAGCATATTGTATTAGGGTATGGACGTGATTACGCGGACATTGCACCTACACAAGGCGTCATTCTGGGCAGTGGACTAAGCGATGTAAAGGTAACTGTTGATGTGACACGTGAAGAGATACTAGAGCAAAGCCAAAATTAATTATGAGTATTTTTTAATCATATTCAGTAGTGTAACAGTAACCTTTTTCTTTGTATACTATTGCTATGAAAACGATAAAATTTCAATTATATTTATTTCTAGCATTGTGCTTTGTAATATTGATGGCCCCTCAATGTGCGGCAAAAGAACTTTCTACAGCACAGATTACTGCTTTGGTCCGTCCAATCGAACCTCTTGCACTGCAATACGGAACCGGGAATATTAAAGCATATGTTTTTATGGATCCAAAATGCCCCCATTCCAGAGATTTTCTTTCTATGATTTATGATAGTGATAAAATGCGCAGTATCTATCGCTATTACATTTTTTTCTATGAGCTTAAACGGCTTAAATCTCACGATCTTATCAGAACAATTTATGCGTCTTCTTTGCCGCTGCAAAAAACCTTAAGCGTAATGGTGGAAGGCAGAGAGATACTGGAACGTAATTCTTTTTCTGAAAAAGTTGAGGAACGCATCGATTCCATTGAATCGGTTGCAGAGGCTATCGGGGTTAATAAACGCCCTTATTTGATCATTAAAAAAGAATTGGACTAAACTATGTATTATCACACCCCTAATGTTGTTAAATATGTACGTACCGTTTTACGGTTAAGAATTTGGATCTTGACGGTTTTTATAATTGCTGCTTCCTTAGCATTCACTTTTTTTAGACCCGTACTGATATCGTCAGACACACTGTATTGGCTTGGGGAATCCAAAGAGTTTCAAAAAACGTTTATCCATGCATACGACACAGAGCATGTGGCATCGCTTAGTATTAAGGTCCCAAAATTTGATGAGGCTTCCAAGGTAGCTTTCATGGTGCTTCAGTCGCAGCTCGAAGATAACAAAGAGACTACACGTGTCGATTCACTTTTCTCTGCTTATCATATTACCAGCGAAGGGGAAGAAGATTCGGGGATGGTTCGGGCTTTGCCAATCCATGAATTAGCGGTATCTAAAATAGTAGGCTTCGTATCGTCTTTCAAGGAACCATATAAGCAGTTTGTGAATGAAGACTTTACGAAATTCAACTTTATTATTCATTCCAAAGCACCCATTGATATTTCCAGTTTATCCATTCCGTATGCGTATGATTACTCAGAGCCTTCCCAAAAAGTTCAGCTACAGCATTATTTAGGATACATTGCCATTTTTATATTAGCCATTGTTGTAATGTCTCGTTGGTTGTTTCAAAACTATATTGCAGCTTTTGCAGCATTGAGCGTTACGGTTTTGACTTTGATCCTTACCTTTGCAACGATTCAACTCATTACGGGAAATCGTCAAATTCATATCGCGATGACATTAATGGTAGTGAGCGTCTCTATTGGTCATTTTATGTATTTTTATTATCGATGGCATATATCACAGTATAAAGGGACACCTATTCGGGCAATCGAAAAAAGTATTGATCGTAATCTATCTCCTGCATTATGGACAATTCCGGTTTTGGCGATTAGTCTAGGATCGTTACTGTTTGCGGATTCACTCATTATTACGACACTCAGTTTGAGTTTGCTCATCTCATCAGCATTTGCCTATATCATTAATGTGAGTTTTTTACCGGCACTTTTGAGTTATTTTACCGTCGCACACCCGCGTGTCGGATTCGCGCGATTGTGTTATGAATTTGCCAATCGTGAAATTCATTACAATCACCGTATGCTGCAGTTGTTTATGGTAACAACGATTTTAGTGACGGCTTTTGCCATTGTACGCTTTGCTACGGGAAAAGTTGAAATATTTGATACGCATGTTGAGCACAAAACAATTACACTCAAAGTTCCCTTTGAAGAGATCGATCTTTCAATGCTTCAAAAACTAAAACAATTTGAAATTGATTTACGACGTAATAATACAGGAATTGAAAAAGTCAATTCGGTGCAAAGTGTTTTAACACAGCTTGACATGGCAAATTTACCCAAGAGTCCTTTAGATGAACAGAGGGTTCTTCAAGCTTTATTTTTCTTGGAACTCAATGATATGGAAAAAACCTATATAGATGATAAAGCGCTAAATGTTACAGTTACATTGAATAATGCCGATCAATCTGGAATTATACGTTGGATAAAAGAGTATAAACAAATTCCTTTTTACTTTACGGATATTGAAACACTCTCCGAAAGTGCCAAAATGGACAAGCGTATACTGTTGTCATCGTCACTTTTGGCGGCTCTTGGGATGATTGGTGTGGTTATGGGAATCGTCTTTAGATCATTTAAGATAGGATTGGTGGGATTTGCGGCGAATGCGATACCTGTAATATGGTTTGGTCTTATTATGTTGGTATTTGATTTGGCACTGAGCATAGAGGTATTGATTGCCATGACCATATCGGTAGGATTGACCTCGGATACTGTTATTCACTTCGCGTACAAATACTTTCGTAGTCGCTATTTTGGACGGACAAAAAAGCATGCATTGGAAATAATGTTCTTCTATGCGGGTATTCCTACCATAATAGGAGCAGGAGTTCTCATGGGAGTTTTTGGGTTACTGACACTCACTGGGCTTGAAACATTAGAGCTAATTGGAGGATACGGGGCTATTTTGATGTTCATATCCTTGGTAAGTGATTTATTTATTCTTCCTGTTTTATTGTTAGCGATTGATGAAGAAAAAGGGTATCACGTGACCGTAAGGCACTAAAGCGAGGATCTAAAATTGCATTCTCTGATACTAAGAGAACAATATCAGCATTTTCATGAAATTTCTTTCAAATCACTCTTGACATCTAAGTTTATTTCCCCTATAATTCCCGTCCACAAACGATGAAGACCTAGAGTTTAGGACTGAGTTTGAGTTTGCGATCATTGAAAACTAAGTAGGTCAAACGGTTTGAGACAATCTCAAAACGTTGACTTTATTGTCAACACAATACAAC
>JAUYUB010000027.1 GCA_030692765.1 Sulfuricurvum sp. | reverse complement strand
GACGCACTTGCAAGCCAAACTGAAAAATCTCTCGAAGAGATGGCAGATAAAATCGATGCAACAGAAAAAGCGGCAATCGAAGAAGCGCTTGCAGAGTTAAAAGCAGTGTTGAAAGACACTGATGCGACTAAAGATCAAATCGAAGCGGCAACGAAAAAACTTGCAGATGTTAGCCATAAGATGGCAGAGCAAATGTACAAGCAAAATGAAGGTGGCGAAGCAGCTGCATCGTCAAATGCGAAAAAAGATGACGACGTCATCGACGCTGAAATCGAGTAATTAACCTTCTTCTTTACCCTTCCTCCGCATTAGCGGAGGTTCCTTTCTCTTATATAATTCACACTATCGCACCATATTATCATTCTTTTATGTAGAAAAATAAAGTTCATACGCTATTATTAAAGAAAAAAAAGAGTATCCAATGTTTAATGAAGTTTTACTATCGGTTGTGGTCTCTGCAGTTTTAACGGCATTTATTCTTATTTTTTACGTTACAGTGAAAAGAAAATCGCAAACTAAGAGTGATATCAAACAATCAGAAAAAAAAGATACATCCGAAACAGCTAGCAAAGAAACGCTCAAGGCAGCTTCAGAGATAAAAGAAGAAGTCAAAACGCAGGAAGTCATTGCTCCTGAGAATAAGCTCCAAGATTCGATTAGCAGAAGAAAAAGTGACAATAATATTCAAAAGCGATCCGTTCCACAGCATGGAATCATTACAAAACAAAATTTTTCTGAATTTTCCGGTGAGAGAATATTAGTCGCGGAAGATAATCATATCAATCAAAAGGTTATTTTAGGCCTTTTGGCCGATAGCGGCATAGAAGTGGTCATAGCCAATGATGGTCAAGAAGCGCTGGATATACTGGAAAACGACACAAACTTTCTAATGATTTTGATGGATGCACACATGCCAAGAGTTGATGGCTTTGAATCAACACGTACGATTCGAGAAAATCCTAAATATGATCATATCGTAGTAGTAGCGCTTAGTGGAGATATTGCAACAGATGACATCCAAAAAATGAAAGATGCCGGTATGTCTGAACAGCTGGCAAAGCCTTTGAGAATGGAATCCTTATATAAAATGATTTATGCCTATACAGGTGAAAAAACGCCTAAAGATGCGGATATAAAAGCTGTTGAGAGGAAAAGTCTTGATACCGATATAGGACTTGAAACGTGTGGCGGAGATGATAATTTTTACCGTGAAATCTTATCTGAGTTTATTGCTGACTATGGGAATTCTTCGGATAAACTAGGAGAGCTTTTACGTGCTAATAATATTCAAGCTGCTGATGCATTGCTCCTTGATATTATCGGTGTAGCTGCAAATATCGGAGCGCATTCGCTTGGAAAGATCGCTTCAAATGTGAAGCTAGCTTTGAGTGACACGCATGAACAGAGCTACTTTAGCTTTTTTGATCAGTATAAGGTTCAATTTGATAGATTATTAGAAGACATTAGAGCGTATCTTTGATATTCTCTCTTCTTAACCCTCCTTTGTTATAATGACCCTAATTAAAAGGGATTTATCATGGAACAATTTTTAGAAAAAGCCAAGTCTGCTAGTCGTATCATTGCAACGATGAGTGGGAGCGAGCGCAATCGTATTTTACGTCAGATGGCAGACGCACTTCGTGCTAATACAGCTAAAATTATTGAGGCTAATAGCATCGATATGAGTAAAGCGGATGGGTATAATATTTCGTCTTCAATGAAAGAACGTCTTATGCTAAATGAACAGCGTGTTGAAGCAATGGCGGTAGCAATCGAAGAGATTGCGGCTCTCAAAGATCCTGTAGGCCGAGTAATTGACGGATGGATTACCGAAGCAGGGCTTAAAATCGAGAAAGTCAGTATACCTATCGGAATGATCGGTATTATATATGAATCTCGCCCCAACGTCACTTCCGATACGGCAGCACTTTGTTTCAAAAGTTCCAACGGGTGTATCCTCAAAGGAGGTAAAGAGGCAGAATATTCCAATAAAGTGATTGCAGATGTTTTACAGGCTGTTCTGACGGGTAATGCGCTTCCAAAAGAGTTAATTTCGCTTTTGCCAGATGCGTCGCGCGAAGGTGTCGCCAAGCTGATTAAAATGGATAAGTATATCGATTTGATCATTCCGCGTGGTGGAGAAGCGTTGATCCAGTTTGTCAGCCAAAATGCGAGCATTCCTGTTGTTAAACACGATAAAGGGGTATGCCATTTGTACATTGATAAAGATGCAAAAATCGATGATGCGTTAAAGATCGCAGTCAATGCGAAGGTTCAGCGTCCCTCAGCTTGTAATTCCATCGAAACTCTCCTGATCGACAGTGCTGTCGCATCTATGGTCCTACCACTTGTTTTTGATGTATTCAAGCGTGAAAACACCTTACTCAAAGGATGTGAAGCAACACGTGAACTGATTGATGTCCAAGAAGCGCTGAATGATGACTTTCATATCGAATACGGTGAAAACATCTTGAATATTCGTGTAGTTGAAGGCGTGGAAGGGGCGATTGAACACATTGTACAATTTAGTTCGGCACATTCTGAATCGATCGTCACTGAAAATATTACGACGGCGGAACGCTTTATGAATAGTATTGATGCTTCAACTTTATACGTCAATGCATCTACGCGTTTTACTGATGGCGGTATGTTTGGTTTTGGAGCAGAAGTCGGGATTAGTACCAGCAAACTTCATGCACGCGGGCCAATGGGAATTGAAGGACTGACAACCTATAAATATAAAGTGTATGGAAACGGGCAAATTCGTTGAACGAAGAAGTTCTAAATATCGATTCTCTTACGTTTGGGTATTCGAAAGAAGTACTGCTGTTTGATGATTTTAATCTAAGTGTTGCACAGGGGCAGATCAAAGCAATTGTAGGACCTAGCGGTGTAGGAAAATCGACCTTATTTGAACTTATTTTAGGCCGTTCAAAGCTGCATAAGGGGACGATCAAATCGGCCTCACTTTCCCAAGTATTTCAAGATCCTTACAGCTCGTTTCATCCAAGTTATCGTATACGTGATCAAATTGCAGAAGTAGCCTCAATGGTAGGGTATACACAGCTTATGGAGAAAATGGGGCTCAATGAGGAACATTTGAATGCATTACCGCATAAGCTTTCAGGAGGCCAGCTTCAGCGCTGCTCGATATTGCGCGCTTTATTGATGAAGCCAAAGCTTCTGTTGCTTGATGAGCCGACGTCTGCGCTGGATAATCTCAATCAGTTGGATATTATGAAACTGATCGTTTCTAATCTAGATAGTATGGGTGTCTTATTGATTACGCATGATGCCCATTTGGCACAGTGGTGTGCGGATGAAACGATTCGTCTAGGATAACCAGTTTCGTATCATGTAATAGCCGCTAGCCGCCATAGCAACTGTACCAAAGGTATTGAGTGCCATGTTGAGTACCGCCATCAATAAATGGCCGCCGCTGACTAACAAGAAGGTTTCCATTGCAAACGTCGAATAGGTCGTTAATCCCCCTAGAAATCCTGTTGTGAGAAACGATTTTACTTGTACACTTAAAAATGTGCTGTAGCTAAAATAGGCAAAAAGTGCCCCTATGATAAAACTTCCTAACAAATTGACCGCAAGAGTGCCAAATGGGAGTGTATGGGGGAGATGGTGATTGACAACACCATTGAGATAGGCACGCATTACGGCTCCGATAAAGGCGCCGCTACCGATGGCCAAGACGGTTTGAAAGCTCATCATCGTATACCTTTTGCATGTTGAGTTGTAGGTCGCTTAGCCAATTGGGATCTTCTTTATCGGCAATAAACGGTTCAAGAAAAATTGTTGTGATTGAGCCTGGATGAAAGATTTTGCGTTTATTGCTGAAGTACGACGCGGTTGCTATCAAGACGATGGGCTGAACTTTTAGGGCATATTTGTCTGCCACCATTTTTGCCCCGAATTTAAACGGTTTCATGATCCCTGTTTCGGTACGGGTTCCCTCTGGAAAAATAGTAAGAACACGTCCCTCATCAAGGCAGCGTTTGCTTTCTTTTAAGAGTTTGACAATGGCGGTTTTACTCTCACGCTGTAGGGCAATATTTTTTGGAAGCCGCAGTACCAGTCCAAAAAATGGAATTGAGAAAAGTTCTTTTTTTGCTACCCAGGCAATATTTTTAGTGGTGATTGTCTCAATGATACCAATATCGATGTCGCTTTGGTGGTTAACAAGAAACATTTGGGCATCTTGATTAAGCGAACCTTTTACATCGACCCTGATAAATACAAAGATACGGATAAACCATGCCCCTAATTTAACGGAATAAGGTTGAGGGAGGAGGTAGAAGCTCATAATCATGAGGGTCATCCCCATGAAGATTATAATAACGGCATAAAGCCATTTAATTCGAGCAAATATCACGCTTATTCACCCAGCCAACTTTTTTATTATCCAAACGAATCTTGGTAAAGTCACCGACTTGATTCTCGGCTTCTATATTGGTTTCTTCCATGGTGACTTCAAAAATTGTTCCGCTTTTGATAGGAAGTATGTACAAAGGAGCACCCTTCTTTACGCAAACACTTGAATTTGGCAATAAGGTAAAGACCACAAAAAAGAAAGGGGCTATCGAAGCTATAAGATACCATTGCTCTCGTCTCCAATAATACATAGCAATAAATATAATCCCTAAAATGGCTGCAGCGCCTACTTTTAACTCAGTATGGCGAGAATCGGTAGGAGAAAGGTCACTTTGCGTCGATACACTATCATCGTCAACCACAATAGGGATACTAATGGATTCATATCTCTTTTTAGAGAGATTGAAAATCGTGAAATCGAGGCTTTGCTGGGTATTGGGAATAATGGCATAATAAGTGATTTGAGACTCTTCAACATTAGGAAGTTTGGACTCGAAACCTTGTTTGATTGCATTTTGGAGTGAAAAAGTGCCTATGTTACAACGACGAGCGGTTGCGGTGAAAACAACAATATTGCTTTCTTGATTGTAGGCTGTGGTTTTGTAATCAATAATTTTGAATGAATCCGCAAGTACATTGGCAAAAGTCGCAGGCGGTGTTAAAGTGGATGCGATTAAGGATGACCCGCTAATAGGATTCGAATCCATTCCAGTAGAGCTAACCGTCGCAGTAATATCTGGTAAACGGACATTGGCAGACTGTACTAAAAAATAAAAAGTATCATAAACACCGTCTACTTTGACAGCACGACGTGGCGTAGCACTAAATACACGAATCCCTTCTTCGTTTTGAAGCGTGTATTCGATATTGCCAGAGGCGACATCGACTGGAGTTAGTTTAATGGTGATAGGAAAAATCTCACCAATATAGAGGTGTGCGGGGATATTTGAGTGCTCTAAGGTAATCCCACCGCTTTGTTCTGCATCATTAAACAGGGTATTGATACCTGTGTCTGCCTCATTTTCAGAGGTTTGAGGCGGTTGTGTTTCTTGAGGAGCAGGGGAAGTATCAGTAAATACTGATGGTTCACCCATAACAGTCTGTGCAAGGAATAATAATAGTAAAAGTGTCTTTTTCAAGCGGACAAAAATCCCTCGAGCATACGGCGCCCATCATTAGAACCCAATAATGACTCCATTGCACGCTCAGGATGCGGCATCAATCCAAAGACATTTTTATCTTTGTTGCAGATACCTGCGATACTGTCTATCGAACCGTTTGGATTACTAATTTTTCCTTGCTCATCCGTATATTTCAGTAAAACTTGATCGTTTTCGTAGAGCTTTGATAGTCCTTGCGGGTCAATGAAAAAGTTCCCATCATGATGAGCAATAGGGATATTAAGGATGTCATCAGCATCACATTGATTCAAGAAAGTGTTACTTTTACTTATGACTTTTAAATTATGATGACGTGAAATAAAATGAAGTCCTTCATTGCGTTTTAGTGCACCTGGAAGTAGACCGCATTCTGTCAATACTTGAAATCCATTACAAATGCCCAGTACTTTTCCGCCATTATGAGCGTATTCTTTAACGGCTTTCATAATAGGGCTCATCTTGGCGATCGCACCGCTTCTGAGATAATCCCCATAGCTGAATCCTCCTGCAACGACGAGAAGATCGGTCCCCTCAGGTATGCTGTCTTCTTTGTGCCAAAGAATCTGTGTTTCGCATCCCAGTGCGGCGAAGGCATTTTGGGTATCGTACTCACAGTTGGTACCCGGAAATTGGATGATACCTACTTTTGTTTTCATGCTTGGATCTCTATAGTGTAATCTTCAATAACCGTGTTGGAGAGAAGATCTTCACACATTTGCGCTACTTTGGCTTTTGCAGACTCTGCATTGGTTTCGTTCATTTCAATAATGATCTGTTTTCCGACGCGAACATCGCTTACTGTAGCAAATCCATGACCCGAGAGGGCATGTTGAACGGCTTTACCTTGTGAGTCAAGAACTCCGTTTTTCAAAAATACATTTACGATTGCTTTCATTCTTTTACCTTTATACTTGTGTATCTTAGTTTAATATTCGGTTTAATACTTCTTCGTAGGCTACTTTGAGACCGCCCATCCCTTGACGAAAACGGTCTTTGTCCATTTTTTCGCCCGTTTCTAAATCCCAAAACCGGCAATTATCAGGACTGATCTCATCGGCAAGGATGATTTTGCCATTGGCATCACGGCCAAATTCGAGTTTGAAATCAACCAAGTTAAGCCCTTTAGCATGGAAGTAAGGGCGTAAAATATCGTTAATCTGACGTGCCATAGCGCGCAGTTGATCCAATTCGGCTTCATTTTTAACGAGTTCAAGAATCAAGCAATGCTGATCGTTGAGTTTTGGGTCACCAAGCGCATCATTTTTGTAGTCAAACTCAACCAAAGTAAAAGGGAGAACTTTACCATCAGGGATACCAAGATTTTTACTAAGACTTCCGGTGGCAACATTTCGGACAATCACTTCGATCATGATGATATCCACTTTTTTGCATAGCATGTTGTTATCGTCCAACATCTTTACAAAGTGAGATTCAATTCCCTTTTCTGCCAGCATTTGGAAAAGGGCAGTTGAGATCTTATTATTAAGAGCGCCTTTGCCTGCTTCGGAGTCTTTTTTTGCACCATTAAATGCGGTAAGATCGTCTTTAAACTCCGCAATGACTAGGTTCGCATCATCCGTACTGTAAAGACGTTTTGCTTTACCTTCGTATATGACGTCACGTTTTTCCATTATTCTTTTCCTTTGGTAATGATGAGGGCTTTGATGATGCCAACACCTTCTTTGAGTTGTATGTCTTTTGTCAGCTGTTCTTTGGTGATAACCGTTTTATTGCTGGCATTGGCTTCGGTAACGTCTACCATTCCCTCGACTTTTTCGAGTTCTTTTTCCAAGTGTTTTTTGAGATCAGCTTCTTTGATATTAAAGCCGTTTTCGCGTTGTTTGATTTCACCTGCGTCCACTTCTACATCCGGAACAACGCCAACGGCTTGAATAGTACGGCCGCTTGGGAGATAATAGCGGGCAATGGTGAGCTTGATGGCTTCAACATCGGTAATAGGCATGACAACTTGCACGCTTCCTTTTCCAAAAGTAGTTGAACCGACAATGACTCCGCGCTTGAGGTCTTGTATCGCTCCACTGACGATTTCTGAAGCGCTGGCACTACCCTCGTTTACCATTACAACGAGTGGAAGGCGGCAAATGGTTGCTTTTTTAGTGGCACTGTAACTTACATCATCACTTTTGTTGCGACCTTTTTGAGAAACGATAACCCCTTCATCGACAAACAGATCGGTGAGATCAACTGCTTGATCAAGTAGACCTCCCGGATTGTTGCGAAGATCGAGAATGACCCCCTTGGTTTTACCTGCATGTTTCAATAAAGCACTTTTGACATCAGCGGCAACTTTTTTATCAAAACTGGTTACACGGATGTATAAAATATTGTTGTCAATGGTGCGCGTATAAACAGATTCTACGGTAATGATATCACGTATAATATGAAATTTAAGCGGCTCAGGCGCACCCTTACGAATGATGGTAAGATTGATGGGTGTTTTTGGTTTTCCGCGCATAAGTCCTACCGCATCATCGATGTTCATGCTAAGCGTTGCGGTCTCATTGATCTTTAAGATAATGTCTCCGGCTTTGATACCGGCTCTATCGGCCGGGGTTCCCTCGATAGGAGCGATAACCGTTAATGCATTGTCGCGCATTCCCACCGTAATACCTAATCCGCCGAATTCACCATCGGTTTGGCTCTTAAGGGAATCAAAACTTTTTTTATCCATATAGCTTGAGTGAGCGTCAAGATTTGAAAGCAATCCCTGCAACGATTTATCGATGAGTTTGTCAATGCTCAGTCCATCTACATTGTATTGTTCAACAATACTGAGGACTTTAGTAAATTTTGCCAATGATTGTAAACGAGAAGCTTCAAGGGAAGGTTCTGCTGTTTGGGAGGCCGTGTTGCTCTTGGCAATAAGAGAGGTGGATAGAGTGAGGGCGAGAGTCACTGTGCTGATAAAACCAACAAGCATCATTTTTTTATTTTTCATCGTTCACCGACCCTTTTGGCCCATATTTTTAGATACGCAATTATAGTTAAAACTCTATTAATAATCAACTAGACAACAGTGATGGTTACGTCACCGATTTGTATTGTTTCAGCTTTGATGATTTTAGCTCTTTTTCGGGTTTCTATAACGCCATTTCGAAGGACTAATCCATCCTCTATGAGTATTTTTGCTTGTCCGCCGGTATCGACAAGATCGAGCAGTTTGATTAGTTTGTGAAGTTCAATAAACTCACCGTTTAGTGTATACGTCATTTTTGATCCAATATGTTAGAGTAAAAAGGTAGAAGAATAAAGAGAGGTAGAAAGCAATCCCCCAAAGAAGGGGATGTACGTAAAATTACCAGTTAGATTCGCGTGGTGGGCGTGGAGCACGAGGGCGCGCTTCGTTTACACGTAGTGTACGTCCGCCAAAATCGCTGTTTTCAAGAGCAGTAATTGCCTTGTTTGCTTCATCTGAATTAACCATTTCAACAAAACCAAAACCTCTAAAACGTCCTGTTTCTTTGTCGTTTACGAATTTAACTGAACTAACTTCACCGTATTGTCCGAAAAGATCTTTAAGATCATTTTCGTCTTTGCCGTAGGGAATATTCCCAACATAAATTTGTGTCACATTGCACTCCGTGAAAAAATGGAACTATAACCAGCATAATCCTGTAGCTTATTTTATCGCTTGAAATCTTATGGTAATGTTAAAAAAGGTGTTTTTAGCAATAAATAACAAAAAGAGTATCAGGTTGTTTTTAAATCGTGTATACCAAGGCTTTTTCCGGCAGGAAAAATGGGGTTGACGTAGTGAGACTGTAGAGTATTTTCTCTTTTGTAATGGGTTTTGAGAGTAAATAACCCTGCAGAGTGTCAATATGATTTTCGACTAAAAAATTAAACTGCTGTTCGGTTTCAACCCCTTCTGCTGTAACGCTCATTCCCAGAACATGGGCAAGATTGGAGATTGCTATGACGATATGGCTGTGAGAATCAATGTCGCACACTGTATCAATAAATGATTTGTCAATTTTCAACGTACTGATTGGCAATTGTGCTAAATAGGCAAAAGAAGAGTAGCCTGTACCAAAATCATCAAGAGAAATGTGAACGCCCCCGTCTTTAAGAGTATGCAGCTGAGTGCTTGCAATCTCTATGTTGCCCATAACGGCACTTTCGGTTAATTCAACTTTTAGATAGCTTGGATCAATAGCGCGTATTTTGAGATAATCGAGGAGTTCCTGTGCAAAACTAACTTGATGCAATTGTTTCGCAGAGACGTTAATAGCGACGTAAAAAGGCTCTGTATATTGTCGCTGAACCAGTTCAATGAAATCGCATGCCTGCTGTAGGACTATGTGTCCGATATGAAGAATGTCACCATTTTTTTCGGCTACAGAGATGAAGGTGTCAGGCCCGATAAAGCCTTCAGTCGGATGGGGTAGGCGCATCAATGCCTCAAATCCTTGGAGTGTCAAGGAAGCGGCATTGATGAGGGGTTGAAAATAAAGTTCAAAATAATCATGCGTTAGTCCATCTCGTATGAGAGACTCAACGTGTAAAAAGTTATGAATAGCACGCTGCATGGAGCTGTGATAGTAGACAAACTGATTTTTACCGTTTTTCTTGGCTTCATGCATCGCGGTATCGGCGTGTTTGATCAAATCTTCACAATTGCGGGCATCTTCTGGGTACATTGAAATTCCCAAAGAGGAGGAAAGGAAAAAGGGAACATCATTGATGGTAAATGGAGCTTTAAATATTTGGCCAATCTGTATGCAAAAGTCACTGATATACACGGAATCAGAGTTGTTTAAGAAGATGACAAACTCATCGCCCCCGAAACGGGAAATCAGCTGATCATCGCTGGTCATTTCGCGCAATCTGCGAGTCACTTCAATAAGAATTTGATCCCCAATTTCATGCCCCATCGTATCATTGATATTTTTAAAATTATCCAAATCAATGTAGATAAGGCAAAAGGGAAGAAGTGGTGAGTGGTCTAATCTGGAGTGCAGTTGCAGTTTGAGCTTAGAGCGATTTGCCAACATGGTTAGCGGGTCATAATAGGCTAAAAATGCAATCTCTTCACTTTGGAGTTTGGATTGGGTGATATCACTTGTGATTCCGACAAAAAGGTCTAATTTCTCATTGTGATAGATACGGCTGTTGAGCCAGCAAAGTTCTCCGTTAGCCCGATGTATTCTAAAGCAGATTTCCTGAGATGCACCAGGGATAAGGGTCTCAAAAAATGATCGGACTAATAAACGGTCATCCTTATGAATACGCTGTTGCCACAGGGTAGGATCGGTTAGAAAATCTTCTTTTGTAAAACCAAAAACAGCATTAATGGCATGATTAACGTATTGAAGAGAGAGTGTTTGAGAATTAATATACCAAATTATTTGGTCAATATTGCCAAGTAACTCTTCAAGTTCTTGACTTTTCGATTCCAGTAAACTGGTAAGTTCACTGTTTTGGTACTTGATAACGGCATGAGCGTCTTCGAGTAATTGGGTAAGATGACTGACTTGGGAGGTTTCCATTGGGCCCTGATTTTGAATAATAATATTATATTTTACTGTATACAGTTTTAAACCAAGATGTGAAAAAATGGGTAATCTGGTCAAGGACACTCTAAAGTCTCATTGGATATAATCGCGATAATAATAAAACCTTGGAAAAGAGCACAAGAGTATGGTACAAGTTACAAAGTTAGCAATGCGTTTTGGAAGTCGAGTTTTGTTTGAGGGGATTAACCTCAAGCTGGATAGAAACAAGCGTTACGGTCTGATTGGCGCAAATGGTGCGGGAAAAACGACTTTTTTGAAAATTCTCAGCGGTGAGATCAAAGAGTACGAGGGAGATATTTCCATAGAACCGGGTTTGAAAGTCGGTATTTTGGGACAAAATCAGTTTGCATTTGAAGATTTTACGATTGCAGATGCTGTTTTGTGGGGAAATAAACGCCTTTATGATGCAATCAAAGAGAAAGAATATCTCTATGCTAACGGTGATTTTGAGGACGATAAAGTCAATGACCGTCTTGCAGAATTGGAAATGATCAGCGTTGAAGAAGATCCTACTTATGAGTATGATGTACAAATTGCCAAAATTTTGGAAAATGTCGGCATAGCAGGGGAATTTCATCAAGAGCTGATGTCAACGCTTCCATCCTCGGAAAAGTTCAAGGTTCTTTTGGCGCAGGTTCTTTATCCTAAGCCTGATGTATTGTTCCTCGATGAGCCTACGAACAATCTTGATATCGAAACTATCGGGTGGTTGGAGCGTGAGCTTCAGCGTCACGAAGGGACCTTGGTCATCATCTCACATGACCGTCACTTTATTAATGCCGTTGTTACGAACATTTTGGATGTCGACTTTCAAAAGATTCGTGAGTTTACGGGAACGTATGATGATTGGTATGTGGCTTCTACGCTTATGGCGAACCAAATGCAGCTTGACCGTGATAAGCAAGTAAAAGAAAAAGAGCAGCTTGAAGCGTTTGTACGTCGTTTCTCTGCCAATGCATCCAAAGCAAAACAAGCAACTTCTCGTCAAAAGAAGTTGGACAAAATTAATATCGAAGACATCAAGCCATCAAGCCGCCGAGATCCTAGTATTGTCTTTAAAGCGAAACGTCCAATGGGTGATGAAGCATTGACGATTGCTAATATTAACCATAGCTATGGTGATTTGAAAGTCTTAAGTGATATTAACATCCTCATCGCTCCAGGTGAAAAAATTGCGATTATTGGTGCCAATGGTGCGGGTAAATCAACCTTGTGTAAAATTATGATGGAAGAATTCGCTCCAACTTCAGGAAAGGTTACGTGGGGTGCTACGATCGAATCGAGCTATTTCCCGCAAGACACTGCGGATAAAATCAAAGGGACGGGGACACTGTACGATTGGTTGCGTGCTTACGATCCAAAGCGTGAAATTTCTGAAATTCGTAACTGTTTGGGGCGTATGCTTTTTAATGGTGAGCAGCAAGAAAAAAGTGTTGAGAAAATCTCTGGAGGAGAAAAACATCGTATGATGCTCTCCAAGATGATGCTTGAGGGTGGAAACTTCCTCGTACTTGATGAGCCTACCAATCACCTTGATCTTGAAGCAATTATCGCATTGGGCGAAGCGTTGCTGGAGTTTGAAGGTAACGTTGTGTGCGTGAGCCATGACCGTGAGTTGCTCGATGCATTCGCAGGACGGATTATCGAATTGCACCTCGATGGAAGCTACACGGACTTCAAAGGGACGTATGAAGAGTTTGCAGAGGCAAAGGCCAATGGAACTTTATAAAAATTACGTCGGCTTTGGAATCGCGGGCAATTTTGCGCTTCATTTAGAGCAAGCAGGAGAGATCGAAGATTTCAAAGAGGTCATTGCCGATGATCCCAATGGCCCCAAGGGGATGTTCCCTTTTTACATTCCTAATCGTGAAGGCTATTTGAGTACCTATCCTCTAAGTTCAGATACAATCATC
Source organism: Sulfuricurvum sp. (assembly GCA_030692765.1). Classification (GTDB taxonomy): domain Bacteria; phylum Campylobacterota; class Campylobacteria; order Campylobacterales; family Sulfurimonadaceae; genus Sulfuricurvum. Next base: position 17,189 of record JAUYUB010000027.1, on the reverse strand, counting down.
CTCCCAAAAGAAGAGTGCAATGTCCAAATAGAGCCTGAAGTAGCGCTCATTTGTGAATTAACGTATGATGCCAACGGCAAAGTAACAGACATAATCCCAAAACAATTTGGCGCGTACAATGATTGTTCCCTTCGCAAAGAAGGCGTTCCCAAAATTAGTCTCAAAAAAAACTGGGGTTCTTCTTCCAAGGGGATCGCAAGCACTCTTTTTCCAATTGATCGCTTTGTTGAGGGTGGGGTTATGGACAGTTACCGTATCGCCTCTTTTCTCAAGCGTGATGGAAATACTATGCGTTATGGTGAGGATGTCGAGTTAAAGGGCTATAGCTATTTTTATCAAAAGCTCACGCACTGGATGGTTAATCAGATTAATACACAAGGGGACATAGGCCCTCTGGAGCCCATTGGAGAGTATTTGAAAAATAGCGGATTGCCGACGCAAGCGATTATCAGCATTGGTGCAACCCGTTATACCCATTTTGGCGAAACGACTTTTCTCAAAGAGGGCGATGAGATTGTCGTAGTTGTCTATGACAACAATTTGTATTGTATGAATCCGATGTTGATGATGGTCAATCGAGGGGAATTGAATGTCCCGGGTGTGAGTGCGTTGGTTCAAAAGGTTGTTCGTGCTTAAAGCAGGCATTTATACGCATTACAAGGGAAACGAGTACGAAGTAATTGATATCGCAACACATTCAGAAACCGAAGAGAAGATGGTCGTCTACAGAGCACTGTACGGCGAGTTTGGACTATGGGTACGCCCTTTGAAGATGTTCAATGAAGTTATGGACGATGGCCGCAAACGATTTACGTATGTCAGAGACAAAGATGTCTAAGGGGACAAAACTTTCATTGGATTTGGTTTCATCGTGGAACGATGGCTGGAGCATGCAAAGTGACAGTGCCCCAAAAGCCATTGTTATTGAGGAACCCTCAAAACACGCATTGGTTTTGCAAAAAGAGAAACGCCGCGGTAAAGCGGTGAGTCTGGCAGGGCCATTTTGCCTTAGCGATGAGGATGCACAAAAAACACTGACATTGCTTAAAAAAAGACTCGCGTGCGGGGGGGCTTATAAAGAGGGATGGATGGAGTTTCAAGGGGATATCGGACCAAAAGTACGCGAAGCTCTGGAAGTACTTGGCTTTCGTTTTAAAAAACCAAAATAGTATTACAGTGTCGTGGTTAATATGACTTTATTCCGACCTAGCTCTTTTGCGGCATAGAGATTAACATCAGCGGTATGTAAAAGGGATTCATTACTCATGCTTAGAGTCGGAGTGACGCAAACGGCTCCTAGAGAAATGGTGACAATGCCGGTATTTTTATTTCCTTTGTGCTCCATATTGAGAGACTCTACGTTAAAACGCAGACGTTCTGCCATTTGACGGGCACTTGCAGCATCGGTATCGGTGAGAATGATACCAAACTCTTCTCCTCCTAAACGAAAAGCAAAATCCCCTGGTCTTAAAAGAGATGTTCTCAAAACGCGAGCAACATTTTGCAATGCGACATCCCCCTGAAGATGTCCATAGGTGTCATTATAAGGTTTGAAGTAATCAATATCCACCATGATAAATGTAATGGGTTTTTCGGCGCGAGAGGCACGTTTGAACTCGCGTTCATAGACGAGATTGAAATAGCGGCGATTGAAGATTCCTGTAAGTGTATCGGTATAGGACGCTTGTTCTAGCTTGACATTCAGATGCTGTAATGCTTGTGAAGAGGCTAGTAGCTGCTGCTGCTGTTGTTCGATTTGTGTAAAAATTCGCCAGGCGAACGTCATCACTCCCAGTAAAATAACGCCAAGCATAACGGCAAGCTGCATCAGTGAGTCTTCATGATGATTCAAGGTCACTGCACGTTCATATTTAGCGATACTGATTTCATAGGAAATAAGCTGTGTGATCGTATTATGAATCGAGGTGACATTATCGGAAAGGGTAGTCAGAGAAACGGCAGAGGCTTGAGTTTGTTGTGCAGAGAGGGAACGGATTTCCTCAAAATAGCGTTTCATGGTGTCGATGCGGCCATCTGTATAGGTTACATAGGGCAGCTCTGCAGGTCGCTTATGATGGGATTGATAGCTGGCCCACATCTGATCAATGTTGGCAAGTCCCAGAGTAATATTGCGCGCAAATTCTTCATCACTGATAACTTTTTCTCGCCATCGGTAGATATTGGATTCGAGCTCATGATGATAGGCTGTATTAATGGCACTGAGTTCGGTGAGAGGAATCATGGATCCAAAGTAGAGGGTATCAACATTTCTTTTCATGGTAAAAAGATTATAATAGCCTACAAATCCGACAACGAGAAGCCCTATAGCAACACTGATGAGCAAATAAAGAAGTTTGGTCTTCAGCTTCAGAGTTTCCATAAAATAGGGGAGTGCCTTTTGAGTCATAGATGACTTATCTAAGCAATTCCTATGCCAAGAAGTAATCGAAAACGGTTGGAATTTTTAGCTTAATTTTTTGGTTTATAGGCTTCTAGAGGGATTTTTTTGGCTATAGCGTATTGTATACCGCCCCTTAAGTCTATGACGTTGTAGCCCATTTCTTGACCCAATGGGATCCCTAACACCTTAGTGCGGCTTCCCGTATCGCAGATAAGGGCAAAACGTTCGCCTGGAGTGATATTTTTATTGAGTTCATCTAAAAATAGTTCAAGATTATAATTGCCACGTTCATCAAAAAACATAATCGGAATCGATCCTTTGACAATTCCGGTTTTTAGCCATTCGCCTGTAGTACGTATGTCGATGATTTTTATTTTTGAATCATAGAGTTTTTTATCAAGAGGCTTGGCCGTGTAATCGGCTATTATAACGTTAGTGAGCAAGAGTAAAGAAAAAAACCATTTCATGAAAAACCTTTTTTAAATATTATCGATATAATTATATCTCCTAATCATTAACTGAGGTTTTATGAACGATTCTAAACTCGAAAGCTCAAAGCGTCTGCGCTACATTCGTCTGCTGGGACGCTTCATCAATGGAATACTCTCGTATCTAGCAAAAAGCGACGAGGTGACCAAAGAGCAGTATGATCAAAAAGTAGACATGAATTTTCGTTTTTTGGAAAAAAATGAAGCGGTCAAGCTGTATAAAGATGAGTACATGGCGCTCGAAGCATTGGGGCAAAAGATTCTCGATTATCGCAACAGCGATGAAGAGATAAAAACGATTAAAGAAGAACTTTTTTATGCCCAAAACCAGCTGGAAAAAAGAGTCAACGCCAGACGTTATAAAAAATCCAAACACGACAATCACGCAGGTGATGGCTGGTGATTATGGGACTTTTATGAGGCTCTTTTTAACATCGCTAAGCTTTACAAAGCTGTAGCCTTCTTGCAGCAGGGCTTTTACACCCTCAATGACTCCATCACGTGTCCCCCCCTCGGGATGGTTCATGTGCAAAAGGACAATATCCCCGCTCTTGGCACTCGTGAGTTGTTGCGCTACTCTGGGGGCACTAAAAGTGGCTCCTGCATCCCCTAAAACCGAAAATCCGCCTATTTCCATTCCCAAAGAATGGGCCACAGCCACGGCTTGTTCATCATAGTAGGCGGTACCTGCTCTGAAAAATAGGGGACGTTTTCCTGTCAATTTTTCTATTTTTTGGTTATTGCCTTGAATTTCAGCGATCACTTCATCGCTAGAAGCTGTACCATGTATCCCATAAACACTTTTTCCTTCAACGGATAGTGGTTTATGGGCCGTTCCGTGATTAGCAATTTCAAAGAGGGGATTACGCGCGAGCTGCATAAAAATATCGGGATTTGCATCGATCCAGCGGGCATTGATAAAAAGGGTGGCCGGGATACGGTTCGCGGTCAAAAATTCGATAAGAGCCTCATCGTATTGAGAACTGCGAGCACTTCCGCCACATGCGTCAAACGTTAGGGCAATTTCTTTTTTAGTAGGGTGGAATTTGGTGGTTACTCCGGTGACGTTTTCACCCCATTGTTGTGGAGGTGTTTGTCCATACAGCGCTAGAGAGACAAGGAGAGATAGGACATATCGAAGCATCGCTTAGATTTTCTTACTGAGCGCTTCGATATTGCTGCTATTCCCCAAAACAACAAGGATGTCTCCCTTCTCGAGAATATCGTTCTGCTCAAATGAGGTATGCCATTCATCTTGGTGTTTATAAGCAATGGCTTTGACCTCGTATTCGTCTTCGAAAATAGGGGAAAGGATGGAGGTGCCGACCCAGAAAGCAGGAACGGTCATTTTGGCGATTTTCATCGTGATAGAGAGATCAATGGTCTCATAAAGCATGTTTGTAACAATTTTTTTAACCAATTTTTTAGCCGATTCCATCTCAGGATAGATGACTTTTGCCGCACCGAGCTTGGAGAGAATTTGTCCGTGTACTTGGGTAATGGCTTTAGCCATAACGGTTTCGATACCCAATTCTTTAAGAGCCATAACGGTTAGAATACTGGCTTCAATATGCTCACCAATACTGACGATTGCAATTTCTGCATCTCCAATTCCCGCTTCACGAAGAGCACGAATATCCGTAGAATCAAGCATAATGGCATCTTGGACAAATTCGTTGATATCGCGAACTTTTTCCTCATCGTTGTCGATGGCAATAACGGTTTCCCCCTGCTGTGCCAACCCCTTGGCAACATGAAATCCAAATTTTCCTAATCCAATAACAACATACGTCATATAACGACCTTTCCTTCTGCATATTTAATACGGCTTTGTACCGCTTTTCCCACGATGACAACGGTGAAAGCAAAAACACCGATCCTCCCCATGAGCATCAATAAAATAATATTGAGTTTTCCTAATGTATCAAAATTCGCACTGTAACTGAGAACTCCTCCGTTACCTGTAGAAAGACCTACTGTTCCAAATGCCGAACAGGTTTCAAATAGCGTGCGAATAAAGGAGAGCCTTTCACTTTCGTTCAAAATAACGGTTGAAATCAAAACATAAAAAGTGGCAATAGCAATAATTGAATAGGCTTTGTTGATTTGATAAGCGCTGAGACTTCTACGAAAAATGTGAGGATTGGTTTGTCCTCGCAGTGTATACCAAACACCAATAACCGCAAGCGCTATAACGGTGGTTTTGATACCTCCGGCAGTACCTCCGGGACTTCCTCCCGTCATCATAAAAATGGTCCCAAAGAAGAGATCCGAGTCATTCATGAGGGAAAAATCAATAGCGTTAAAACCTGCGGTGCGATAGTTGACCGATGCAAACCACGCAATCAAGATTTTGTGCCATGCATCTGTATCACCAAACAGTTTTTGGTTATTCCACTCCAGAGTGAGGATGATGATCATTCCTCCCACAATCAGTAATCCAGATGTCCATAAGACTATTTTGGTATGCGTAGAGATACGGGTAAGTGATTTTTTGCGATAGTTGTAAAGTTCGAGGAGGACTAAATACCCAAGTCCGCCCAATATGATGAGAATCGGTATGGTAAGGTTGATAACAAGATCTCCTTTAAAGCCCATCATGTTATCGCTGAAGAGGGAAAAACCGGCATTGTTAAACGCTGAGATGGAGTGAAAAAACCCAAACCACAGTGCTTTTCCAAATGGCATATCTACGAAGAACCGCAATGAAAGGATTATGCCGCCGATGAGTTCAATAATAAAGATACTGGCAAAAACAATTTTCAAAAAGCGAAATATCCCACTCATTCCCGGATAATTGAGGGCTTCTTTGAGGATAAGACGGTCCCGATACGTTAATTTTTGACGACGCATGAGTGCCATAAACGTAACGGCTGTCATGTATCCGATCCCTCCGATTTGAATCAATGAGAGGATAACGACGTGCCCAAAGGTGGTAAAATCAACAGGGGTGTCTTTGACAATCAATCCTGTTACGCATACGGCGGATGTGGCAGTGAAAATGGCATCGATGAGAGAGAGACCGCCATTATGGGCAAAGGGGAGCATCAGCAATAATGCGCCAACACCAATGAGGGCAACAAAGCTCATAAAAATAATTTTTATATCTTGGGACTGCGTGGGGAATCCTTGTATGTTAAATCTTATAATGGATGATTATAATCCAAATGGGCTGAAATGAATCCATTGAGACAGCGAAGTTTGTAAAAACGGATTCAAGATGGAAAGAAATTCCCAAATGTTACATAAATGTAACACGGAAGTGATATGATTACTTTGATTATTTATAGAAGTGATCGGAGACTTATTATGGGCGATGAAGTCTATTATGTCAAAAATGTTTTGGTTGTAGATGACCAAGAAGTCAATCAAATTGTTATGGACGGTATCCTCAAATACCATTTTGGCATTGAAGCCAGTTTTGCTAATGATGGAAAAGAAGCCGTTGACATGGTTTCAAGAGGAGATTATGATCTAGTATTCATGGATCTCAATATGCCCGTCATGAATGGTATTGAAGCCGCCCGTGAAATCATTCGTACAAATCCAAGCATGCCTATCATCGCAGTCACAACAAACACATTGGATCAAAGTCGCCAAGAGTGTTTCGCAGGAGGAATGTTAGATTATATTATGAAGCCCCTAGATATTAAAGTACTTAAAAATGTTATGAAGCGATATCTTATTACCTAGAAAATCAAAGTAAGCGAATAATATCAATTGGTGCAGCATAATGCGCTGATGGAGTTATCATATTGTGTGACAAAAATGTGTACAAAAAAGATGTTATTAGAAATCTTCTATTTCTGAACTTCGTATTTTAGGGGATTTAAGAGAAAAAGTGGTGACTCCAAGGGGAGGGTCACCATCAAGTCAACCATAAACACTTTCTTAAAAGTCTAAATATAAGCATAAAAGTATATTTTAGTAACTAAGGTATTAAATATAAGATATAATACTTATAGATCAAATGCATATAAAAGGATATTAGATGTTAACGTATGGTGTAACTGATATTCAAAACAAACCCTCTTTAATGAAAATCATGGATGTGGCTGAAATCGTCGATAGAAGAGCTCATACTACTGTGGGATATTTTATTTCTTCAAAATATGAAAGCTTTATCTTGCCGATCATCGAAAAAATCGATCGAGAAGAAAAACTTGCAAAACTGCATAAACTAAAAAATCATCAAGATTTGGAATTTGCAGAGCTTGGAGTAGATGATGGACTTAAATAGAGGTGATATTGTCGTCGTCAATCTTTACCCTAAAAAAGGTGATGAAATAGGCAAAATTAGACCTGCGGTTATTATCTCAGGGGATGATGAAAATGCTATCTTAGATACAGTCATTCTTATGCCTCTTTCAACGGATCTTATTGATAATATGGATCCATACAGAATCAGAATTTTAAAACGAGATGGTCTCAAAGAAGATTCAGATATTTTAATCAATCAAATCCGAGCTCTTTCAAAAATGAGAATAAAAGAGAAAATTGCAAAACTTACATCGGTTGAATATGATGCTGTAATTGCCCATCTTTGCAAAAATTTTTAATTTGTAATTGAAATGAGTTCCAAGAAAAATAGACTTTCCTTTGAGGCATTCAAAGAAAAAGCAATGCAAAGAGAAGAAGTAAAAGCGGAATATAACGCTTTGATGCCAATTTTTGAACTTAAAAATCAAATGATCAAAGCACGCCTAGAAGCGAATCTTTCTCAAGAAGAAGTTGCCAATATACTTCATATCAAAAAGAGCTAATCTAGCGTAATTTTACCCCCCCCCTACTAAGACAATAGGTTGTCATCTCAATCATTCTTTGTGTTAACAAGATCTAAGGATTGTTGATCTGTGCTACAATGACATTAAAATATTGAATAAAGGAGATGCCAATGCAAAAGGATCAAGCACTTGAAGTTTTGAAACAGTTTAAAAACGATTTTGCAGAACAATTTGGCATACTCCGAATCGGACTTTTTGGTTCAACCGCACGCAATGAAGCAACCAGTAATAGCGATATCGATATTGTTGTGGAAACCAGAACCCCCGATATGTTTGCAATCGTTCACGCTAAAAACCAGCTTGAAAAACTTTTTCATAAAAACGTCGATGTGATCCGCTACCGCGAAAAAATGAATCCCTATTTAAAAACCAATATTGAGCAAGAGGCAGTTTTTGTTTAAAAGTGAACAAGTACTGGTTATTTTGGAACAAATCAATGATGCACTTAAAACTATTGTCCTGCGATTCAAACCAGTAGATTCTGTCGATTATTTTACCGATTCTCCGGAGGGTAAAGAAAAACTTGATGGTATTTGTATGCAGCTTATTGCTGTCGGTGAAAGTTTGAAAAAGATCGATAAGTTGACGGATAAAAAGTTGCTACAAGAATACTCTCAAATCGATTGGGCAGGGGCAAAAGGGGTACGGGATATTATCTCACATCACTATTTTGACATCGATGCTGAAGAAATATATTGGATTTGTGATCAACAAATAGAATCTATGCAACACGCAATCGAGCAGATAATCGTTGACCTGAATGAAGGGAAATTTTAATTTCCCTTTTTACCCCCGATTGAGATAATAGGTGGTCATCTCTTCACGATGATGATTGAGTTCTTTTGAGACCTCTTTTAGGGCATCGTGATAGCTCTGTCCTTCGTTGCTTAGTTTTTCTTCCAATGTCTCTTTTGCACACGTGTATCTAAAGGCGCACTGTTTGGGACATACCGAAACAAACACCGTGAAGCAATATTTATCACTTCAACGCAAAGAGTCTAGTGGGATGATGCAGGAAGTTTCAAAGAATTTGTTAGGATAACTTTTTTTTACTCATCAGATTTAAAATGGGAAATTTTCATCTTGAAGTATCTCATTAATAAATTCTTGAGCACCAGAAGATTTATATTTTATAGCTTTTAATAAATCACTTAATATATCTTCTTGTGGAAAAGCCCATAAAGAGTTTTCATTAATGTCGATAATTTCTAATATAGTAATAGTATATTGTTTAGTGATATACTCATCTTTTCTAGATGAATCATGTAATAAAGACATTGTATATGTTAGGGAACCGAAGTTCTTTTTTTGAACTTGTTTTTCGTATTTTTTTTCATATATTCGAAGACTTTTACCAAGATATTCTCCTTTAAAAGCTATAGTAATATTATCTCCATCATTTACAATAATGTTTTTTCTATTAGCTACAGACCAATTAATGATACCTTCTCTTGTCAAAGATAGAATCTTTCCTATTGCTTCAAGTGTTTTATTTTCTGTATCAGACATAATAAATACTCCAGACATTTGATTGATGATTTAACATTATAATTACTCCCATTTTGAATCTTCTATTTTTTCAATTGTTTGTTTATGTAATTTATAAAGAGCCATATGAATTTCAGATAGTGCTTTTTTATAATCAACTGTTGCATTTGGTGCTAAATTAAAAGGTAAAAAAGCCCAAAAATCTGTTTTTTCCATCCGATTAATACGTGTACGGATCTCTTTCGAAGATTTTCGAAGATTTGTATCACTTATCTTATAAAGTGTTTCTAATAATACATCTATGTCAGTAAGTGTTTTTCGTATATCAGAGCTTAAATTAGAATATGTATCTAAGTGGTCTGATAATGTAGAAGCCAATACATTAAGATCTTCTACTACTTTGGGTATTCTTGCCCTGAATTTAAACATTTTTCTTATATTATTTAATGAAACTGCTACATATACACTAATTAAAAGGCTGATAACTGAAGATGAACTCGCTATAGCTGTACCTTCATGACTATTAACCAAATTGATTGTTGAATTTAAATCCATATACACCACTTTTCTTATGTGGTTACATTATAACAAAACAAATTGTTATTTGTACTTTATTTAGGAAACAATAGGGGGCTGTCTGCGGGGGAGATTCCCCCTGACCCGAAGTACGAGAGCCCGACTGCGCGCACATTGCTAAGGTCTGACAGGCTGAATCGCGTGGGACTTTGTCCAAGAAGTGAATTGAATCGAAAAAATCAGATAGGATGCAAAAAGTTTGATTGTTGAATGGGCGGTTAAAAGTACGCTGTGTAGGGAAAGTGTAGTGGTGACTCCAAGGGGATTTGAACCCCTGTGACCAGGATGAAAACCTGGGATCCTAACCGTTAGATGATGGAGCCACAACAAAATGTGGAAAATAAAAAAAATGGTGTCCCGTGATGGATTCGAACCATCGACCCCTTCATTAAAAGTGAAATGCTCTACCAGCTGAGCTAACGGGACACACATACACGAAATCATTCGGTTAGCACGATTTGTGGACGGGAATTATAGTCAATATAAGCTTTTATGTCAATGGTTTAGAGCAAAAAATAGTGTTAAGGGAAAGAGAAGAGAATATTGGGGACAATAATTTCAATAAAAAAAGGAAAAAACAATGAAGAAACTTCTCGTATTGATAGTGTTCATGAGTTCACTTTTGCATGCTGCAGCGATTCAAAGTGATAAAGAGTTCCAGCAAGCCGTTGCGAAGATGGGGAAAGACAATAAACTGGTATTGATGATCTATACGACCGACGATTGTCCGGAATGTGCCTATATGAAACATAAAGTATTTCATGACAAAACAGTAGCACCATTTTTAAATAGCCATTTTATTGTGATGGAAAAGAACGTGCATCGCAACCAACTGCCTGATGGCTTTGATTATTTCGGTATTCCGACGATGTTTTTTATCGACAAAACGGGTACTAAAAAAGAGACGATTGTCGGAAGCAAACGAGCGCGTGAGTTTTTAAGTGAACTTCACCGTATCCGAGGGATCAAATGAGAGGGGTTTTGTTGGCGATCGTTTTAGGGGTGAGTTTAAGTGCCTACGATGCGGCACATCTGCAAAAAGCATTGGAGGATAAAGAGTGTATCGGATGTGATCTACGGGGAGCTGATCTCTCCAAAAATGATTTTAGCGGAGCCGATTTTCACGGCAGCGATCTAAGCAACGCCGATTTGCATGAGAGCCTTTTTGAGATGGGAGATTTGAATGATTGTAATCTCAGCGGTGCTAATGTCGAAAAAGCTCTTTTTTGGAAAGGGACAATGAAGCACTCCGACCTGAGCCATATCCGAGCACGCGGGGCAAATTTCAAAGGGACGAATCTGAGCGGGAGCAATCTAAGCTTTTCCGATTTTAGGGGGACAAAAAGCTGGAAAGCGAATTTTACGAACGCACTTTTTAACAAGACTGATTTTAGCGATGCGGAACTGGGTGATGCGAAATTTATTCATAATGACCTGCGCTCGTCCAAGCTTACCAAAACGCTTTTGTGGCGAACCCATTTTAGCGATGTTATGATGACCAAAGCTCAGTGCGCCCATGCCAAAAAAGAGGAAGCATTGCTGGGTGCCAATGTGATGTGTTATTGATACTAAAAAGCTATAATTTCATCCATGAATAATTGGCTTTTTGATCTTCCATGGATGTGGCTGTTGCTACCGGCATTATTGTATTGTCTGTATCGCTGTAAGGTAGCCGTTACACAGCACTATTTTCCCCATCTTCATTTTTTTACAAAGCCCAACAAATGGCGTAATTTTGAGTGGCTGCTTAAAGCTGTGATCGTGGCACTGATAGTGGGCGCGTTGGCAACACCTGTGATGATCGATTATTCCGATCCGCGCAATCGCAACGGGGTGGATATCGTCCTCTCTGTCGATGGGAGCGGATCGATGAATGCCTCGGGATTTGGGCCAGAAGGAAGCCGTGAGAGCCGATTTGAGATCGTTCAAAAGATAGCAAGTGATTTTGTGATGAAGCGGACTCAAGACAATATCGGTGTTGTGGTGTTTGGAGATTTTGCGTTTATTGCTTCACCCATAACGTATGAAAAAGAGATCATTGCCCAGATGATCGGGTATCTGAGCTACGCGATGGCGGGGCAAAATACCGCTATTGGCGAAGGAATTGCCATGAGTGTGCGAGCACTGCGTGATTCCAAAGCAGCATCCAAAGTGATCATTTTGCTTACCGACGGAGAGCACAACAGCGGATCGATCTCTCCCAAAGAGGCTGTGGCGATGGTGAAGAAAGAGAAAATCCGCCTCTATACGATAGGCATCGGTCCAAAAGGCGAATTTGACAATGCACTGTTGGAGCAATTGGCGCGCGATGGTAACGGAGCATTTTTTGCCGCAACGAATGAAAAAGAGCTTCAAGAGGTTTATACCCAGATTGATACGATGGAACGCTCTCGGATCAAAAGCGCGCACAATGTGCTGGAAGAACATTACTTTCAGTGGTTTTTAGCCCCTGCTTTGTTTCTTTTAGGGTGGCTGATGTGGCGACGCAGGGGGGTGTTATGAGTTTCTTGACCCCTGTATGGCTGCTTGCGTTGGGGATTATTCCTGCCTATTTTTATGCGGTGAAACGTTTGGGATACCGATGGGACGGGTCGCAAAAATGGCTTTTGATGTCGATTGTTCTGGTGATCGTGGCGTTGGCGCGACCGGTATTGGAACAAAAGCCTGTGAGTATTGAACAAATGGGTTCAGATGTGATCATCGCGGTGGATTTATCCTACTCGATGCGCGCAACCGATGTGGCTCCCAGCCGTCTGAGTGCCGCTAAAACGCTGTTGAGTGATTTGGTGCGCAGTGATACACAAGACAGATTCGGGGTGATCGGATTTACTACCAGTGCCATCATCCTTTCGCCTCTGACCAAAGATACTGAACTTTTAGAACATCTTTTTGGGTCGTTGGATGAGTCTCAGATCATCACTAAGGGGACGAGTGTGATAAGCGCATTGGAACTGGCCCGTAAAATGTCCTATGCCAAACAGCCTTTGGTGATTCTTCTTACCGATGGAGGGGATGAGGCGTCGTATGCCAAAGAAGCCGATTTTGTACGCGATAATCATCTACGTACCAGTGTCGTGATGCTGGGAACAGCTCAGGGAAGTACGTTATCGCAAGGTGATGGGATACTCAAAGATGAAAACGGCCACATTGTGGTTAGTTCTCGCAATGATGCGATCACAGAGATTGTGAAAGCCGGTGGTGGCAAGATAATTGAGGGAGTTGATACAAGTGCGGTGTTGGATCTCATAAAGCAATCGCGGGCAGAAGATTTTCAGGGAAAATCGACGGTATTGCGGTATCAGGAACTTTTTTATCTTCCGCTCATTTTAGCGCTGATTACTTTTATCCTCTCGATGACCTCATTGGGAGAAAAAGTATCAAAAAGGATTTTGATTGTGTTGGCTCTGATAGGGGTTTCTTCCCATGCAGGGGTTTTGGACTTTGCCTATCTTTACGGTGCGAAAAAAAGCTATGAGGCAGGAGCGTATGAACGTTCCGCACAGCTGTATGCCCATGTTGCAACACCCAAAGCTAAATACAACCAAGCGGCAGCATTGTATAAAGCGGGGAAATATTCCGATGCTCTGACTCTCTATCAAAGTATCAAATCAAACGATCCGATTTTCAAAGCGACCCTTTATTACAATAGCGCAAATTGTTACATACGCCTACAAGAATTCGAGAATGCCAAAGAAGCCTTTCTCAAGTCCCTGACACTGCACTATACTAAGAATGCGGATGATAACCTTCGTTTTATTGCGAGAGAAGCAGAACAAAAAAGTCTCAATGTTCGAAAAGAGAAAAAAGATAAATTTGAAGCAGAGGGAGGATCTGCAAAAGGGGAGTCCAAACCGACCAAACAAGGGGGCGGAAGCAACATGAAAAGTGATATGGCCGCCGGGGGCGGAGGCGATGAGGGAAAAAAAGTCGTGAGCGATCCGAGATTGTCGATGTCGCAGGGCAAAGCCCGTCTGAGTTCGACGCAGTATGAATTGATCAATCAAAGGAGCGTGCATGAAACAAAGCCTTGGTAGGCTGCTACTTTTATTTTTGTGGATGCTGGGAACGGCAAATGCGGCCGAATATCAATGGAGCGTAGTTAAAGCACCCAAAGAGCTCTATGTTGGCGAGGGTGCCGTGGTACGGTATCAGTGTCTTTTTGATGGCAGTGCCGGGGATTATACGGTGGTCTTTAAGCCTACCGATTCAAAAAGCTATAAAGCATCCATGGTGACGCAAGATGACCATGTAATCAATGGGAAACGAATTTTACAGTTCGATGTCCTGATTACTCCAGTTTCTGCAGGAATATTGGATATTAAACTGGATGCTTTGATTCGACACACGACATTTGCTTCAATCGAAAATGCCTCCATCGGGCGTGACAATGTGAAAAAATACGATTTTAACGATGAAAAAGCCATGATGCCGGATGTCAAGATCAAGGCTATGGATAATACGGCTGATCTCAGTGGCGAGATCACTTTTGCAGTGCAGGTGGACAAGCTCAAAGTACGCTCCCACGAACCGGTACATCTGAGTCTTTATATTCGAGGACGGGGTAATCTCAATGAATTCGTGCCGTTTGAGCTTAATATCAGTGGGGTGAAACATTTTAGTGAACCTGCCTATCGCGATCTTTCTTTGGGGGAGAACGGATATGAGGGGGAGATTCGTCAAGAGTTTGCCCTCGTAGCCGAAAAAAGTTACGTGATTCCACCCCTAAGTATGAGTGTTTTTGATACAAAAAGCCATACCAGTAAGATTTTACGCTCGAAAAGCATTGCCATAGAAGTTGAAAAAGGGTTTGAGCCTAGTAATCTTTTGGATGCACCGCAACTCAATGGTTACAGTGATTGGAAGCGGTATGGGTTGTATGCTCTTTTTGTGCTGCTGGGCGTTATTTTAGCCGAAGTTGTGCGATGGCTTTGGGCTCATCGTCCCGTGAGAAAAAGCAAAGCATTTTGGGACAGCGCCACAACGGTAAAAGAGCTGAGCGTTCTTCTCTCCTTGCGGGGAGAATACCAGTATGCGCAGATGATCCAAATGCTGGATGAAGGCAAGCTGACTTTAAACGAAGCAAAAAAGAGATTAAGAGAAACCATGAGTATCAATGAGGGAAAACGATGATAAAAATTATAGACGCTATACGCACCGAAATCGCAAAAGTAGTAGTCGGGCAAGAGAAGATGATCGACGGCCTTTTGATCGGACTGCTATGCGAGGGGCATATCCTCATCGAGGGGATTCCTGGATTGGCAAAAACAACCACGGTAAAAGCACTTGCGCAAACGTTGGGGTTGGATTTTAAGCGGGTTCAATTTACTCCAGACCTACTGCCAAGTGACATATTGGGGGCAGAAGTATACGATCCTCAAAACAATCTGTTCAAAATTAAAAAAGGGCCTATTTTTACCAACCTTTTGCTAGCTGATGAGATCAACCGCGCTCCCGCAAAAGTACAGTCGGCTTTGTTGGAAGCGATGCAGGAGAGACAGGTGACTTTAGGTGATGAGAGTTTTGGACTCCCTTCTCCATTCTTGGTTATGGCGACGCAAAATCCGATCGAAAATGAGGGGGTGTATCCTCTGCCAGAAGCACAGCTGGATCGTTTTATGCTCAAAATCAAAGTGGGTTACAACACTCCTGATGAAGAACTTCTCATCGCCCGTCGTATTGCTTCCAAAAGCGTTGAGACTATCCATGCGGTAGTGAATGCACAAGTGCTAGGAGAGCTGCAAGAGGCAGTTAAATCGGTTCACATCGATGAAGAAGTGGAGCGTTATATGATTGCCCTTGTGGGTGCTACGAGAGAACCTGAACGTTTTGGGTTGGAGTCGATTAAACGCTATATCCAATTTGGAGCATCTCCTCGTGTCAGTATCGATATGTTCAAAGCCGTTCGTGCGATGGCGTTTTTGAGGGGCAAAGAGTTTGTTACCCCTAGCGATATTGCAAGCATCGTCAAAGATTTGATGCGTCATCGCATTGTGTTATCCTACGAAGCTGAGGCGGAGGGGATCGATGTGGATACGCT
This sequence comes from Sulfuricurvum sp., assembly GCA_030692765.1. Lineage (GTDB taxonomy): Bacteria > Campylobacterota > Campylobacteria > Campylobacterales > Sulfurimonadaceae > Sulfuricurvum. Next base: position 1,415 of record JAUYUB010000027.1, on the reverse strand, counting down.
TATCGAGCAAATCGTAACTGCGGTACCAGTTCCGTAAATCATGAAAAACAGCGCTCAGATTCTTATCAAAGCACGCCGGCAAATCGTCGGAGACCGGATCGGTAACAATGCCTCGATGTTTCGGGGTGAAGGGTATGATTTTGTAGAGCTTCGAGAATACGTTTGGGGCGATGATACTCGCCATATTGATTGGAACATTACCGCCAAAATGCAGCGTCCCTACGTTAAAGTCTTTCGCGAAGAGAGAGAGCTCAGCATTGTAAGTGTCGCTATGCTGTCGGGCGCATTGGATTTTGGTAAACCTGAACGTAAAATTGACCGTGTTGCCGAAGTGGTTGCCCTGATCGGGTACTCGGCAGTCGCCAATGGGGATCTGTTTGCCCATTATAATTTTTCGCAAGATTTGCGTGATGAGGTGCGTGCAGGTAAAAAGAAATTTGCCGTTTCCCAGAGTGTGAATTCGGTGATGAACGCTGGATTATTGAACCATAAAGCCAATTACGCCGCTATGGCTCAAACGCTTTATAAACGACTCAAACGCAGGTCGCTTATCGTGGTGATCGGGGATTTTTTTGAGATTCCTGACATGCGATTGCTGGCTAAAAAACATGAAGTAGTTGCCATTGTCGTGAGGGATCATACCGAAGAAAAACCGCACCCTTTTGGCTTCACGGCATTGATCGATCCTGAGAGCGGGGCAGTGTTGGAAGGGGATTTTAATGCGGCCAGTGTCCAAAAATACCATGAAAAAATCCGTGCGCACGATGGAATGCTGTTTGAACAATTTCGTCGCGATGGAATTCGCTACACAAAACTTTATACGGACAGTAACGCATCGGTGACATTGCGACGTTTATTTGAGGGGAGATTGTAATGGCTTCTTCGATGGATATTCCCGTACACGACATAGGGCCGCTTTTAGAGGTTGCAGAGTATTCTTTTACGTGGTTTATATCACTAATTGTAGTGGGATTTGTCGTTATTGCAGTGTTGGTGAAACAGTTTCGTTCTCGAAAAAAAAGCAAAGAGGTAAATGAGCGAAGGGAGCGTTATGAAAACTTTAGCCGTATCGATGTGAGCAATCCAAAAGCCGCAGCGTATGAGATAGGCAAACAGGGTGCTTTTTTTGCACAGGACAGTGAGAAGGTGCACCGTACGTACTCTGCTCTTTTTAAACGTTTGGAACCGTACAAGTACGCTCCAAAAGTAGAGCCGATCGATGAAGAGTGTTTGGCTCTTTATGAAGCGTATTGTCAAATGATTGTTGCGTAAGTTACGAAAAAATTTCCTGCAGTTTATTGGCATTTTTCATTTCATTGTGCAGTGAGGTGTAGTTTTCTGCGAGTAACGCCTCTTTGATGGTGGCAAGTTCTCGCTCGAAAAGCTCAACGGCTTCTAGGACATTCTGGCGATTT
>JAUYUB010000026.1 GCA_030692765.1 Sulfuricurvum sp. | reverse complement strand
GTTGTTTTAGCCGTTCCGGTTACGTTGTATACAGCAGGATTGATGGCTCAATCAACGGCACGTGAATTGTGGCAAATGCCTACTGAGTCTATTCAGATGATGTTGGCGGCTTTCTTGGCAGGTTCTGCTGCGATGATTTTAGTTGGAGGAAATAAATTTTCTGATGAAATCAAAAAAGATCTAGCATTGATCCTTGGATTTAGTGCACTTACGGCATTTATTATGTACATGTTGGAATTGGTATTTGGACCAATGAAAGCGGAAGAAGTGATTGCAACCTTAGAGTTTGTAAAAGGCGGGGAATATACCTTTATGTTCTGGCTTGGTCAAATCGTTGCGTTTTTGATTCCTATGGCATTGGTATGCAAAAGTATCAAAGATAAATCGTATTATTTGTTGAAAATCGCTGCTGTGTCAGCATTAGTCGGATTGTGGATTACCAAACATGTATGGTTAGTTATCCCACAATTGTTAAACATGAGCTAAAGAGGTAGATGATGTATTTAGAAAGTAGAAGAACATTTTTAAAAGGTGCCGCATTTACAGTTGCAGGCGCCGCGATTGCAAAGGGTGTATTTACAACCGATGCGGCTGCAGAGTCTGTTGAGAAAAGCAAGTTTACCAATACACCCGATAGCCTCTCTTTTTACCCGCCATTGGATCAATGGGAAGGTTTTCAAGAGCTTGATGGTACAGACTGGAAGCGTGGTGGTATCGACCGTCACGGTGTGCAAAGTGAAGAAAATCCAGATGGTATTATTGTTCACGATTATATGATCGTTCCAACCGCGTGTTCAAACTGTGAAGCGTCATGTGGTTTGACAGCATGGATTGATAAAAAGACCTTAACCGTCAAAAAATACATGGGTAATCCATTGCATCCGGGTTCACGTGGACGTAACTGTGCAAAAGGGTATGCGGTTCAGTCACAAATGTACGATCCAGATCGTATTCCGTTCCCACTCAAGCGTGCACCGGGTTCTAAGCGTGGTGAGGGTAAATGGATTCGTACCACATGGGATGAAGCGATGACGACCATTGGTAAAAAGATGGGAGATACTCTTCGCAAAGGCGATGAGCTTTCTCGTAAATCCGTTATGTATCACGTCGGTCGCCCGAATGAAAACGGATTTGTTCCACAAGTATGGGAAACTTTGGGACTTGATTCATACAATTCTCATACGAATATTTGTTCATCAAACGGACGTACTCCGTCGATTTGGACTGCTAATGATGATCGTACCAGTCCTGACTGGGCGAATGCGAAATTGATTTTCTTGAACTCTTCTCACGCAGCTGATGCAGGACACTATTTCCAACAGTCGGCCAGTTTTATTGCGGATGCTCGTAAAAAGGGCGCGAAGATGGTCGTTATGGACCCGCGTATGTCCAACTCTGCGGGAATGGCAGATTTATGGATCGCTGCATGGCCGGGAACGGAAGCGGCTATTTATCTTTATCTTGCCAATCGTATTCTGCAAGAAAATATGACCGATAAGAAGTTTGTTAAAAAGTGGTTTAACTGGGAAACCTTGATGAACGATCAAGAGCATTTGAATTTTATGCTCGAAAATGGTCAAATTACTAAAGCACCGGCTGATAACAGTTTTGACAGTTATATAGAGCTTCTAAAAGATATGTATGCTCCGTATACATTGGATTATGCAGTTAAAGAAACCCATGTTCCTGCTTATAAACTGGAAAAACTTTATGAGATGTTTATCTGGGCCGGTGACGCGATTTCTACCTATATTTGGCGTGCAGCAGCTGCGGGTAACCGTGGTGCATGGATGGGTGGACGTGCGGCGTATTTCTGTATTGGTCTTCGTGGCGCAATCGGTACAGAAGGTGGTACATTCTGGCACCACTGGCACGTTATTTCTGTTTCGGGCAAGGGCGGAAGCTCTACTATGGGGCAGGGTGCCGGCGGTGCTGATGTTCCAAAGGTTAAAGTATGGAATGAACTCACTTGGCCTCCTGAGTGGCCTTTGTCTACGTATGAGATGTCGTATTTATTGCCTCATCTTTTGACCGATACGGCATGGCAGAAAAAATGGAATGATCGCGGTTTGAATGTTCCAAGCAAATTGGCAGTATATGCTCCTCGTATGTACAATCCTGTTTGGATTAATCCGGATGGTTTCCGTTGGATCGAAGTCCTAAAAGACGAGTCTAAAATGGAACTCACGTTTAATCTTTCACCGGTATGGTCAGAGACAAACTGGTACATGGACTATGTTCTTCCGGTTGGACTTGCAGGTGAGCGTCACGACCAGCACTCAGAAGCAACCTTCCCAGCACGTTGGACCTCTTTCCGTCAACCCGTATTGCGTGTAGCATTAGAAAAATCAGGCTGGAAAGCTAAAAACCCTAACCGTGCAACGCTTGAAGCACACGTAAAAGCGGGTCTTGGTGAAGTTTGGGAAGAAAATGAGTTCTGGTTCCAGCTTTGTGTTGATTACATTGATGCAGACGGTAGTCTGGGTGTTAAGAAAATGTGGGAATCAAAGCGTCATCCTGGTAAACCGGTGACGATTGCTGAATGGTACGATGCTGCGTTTGGTGACAACTTGCCAAAACTAAAAGAGACTGCTACTAATGATGAGCGTTACAGCAAAGAAGAGTTCCCTGTTTATGCTTATTTGCGTGATCACGGTGCTTGGATGGAAGAAGATAAAATATATCACGCTATGGAACGTGAGCTGAAAATGGAAGATGGAGAAGTCATCTCTCATGGTCATAAATTTGATGCGGCTTCTATGAGTATCGGTGCTGGCGGTGTTATTACAGCGAAAGACCATAAGGGCAAAGATACTAAAATCGGTATCGAAATCGACGGTAAAAAGATGGAAGGGTTTGCAACGCTTAGTAAAAAGCTTGAATTCTATACCCAATGGGCTACGGATTGGAAGTGGAGAGAGTACGCTATGCCGTTCTATCCACGCAATGATAACGAGAAAAAAGAGATGGTTCACCTGGTATCCCAAGTTAACCATATGTATATGAAAGAGGAGAACTCGTTCGCTCTTAACACGGTATTCCGTTTGCCGTATAACATTCATACACGTTCTGCGAACTCTAAGCACTTGATGGAGATTTCACAAAACCATGACCCGATTTGGATTTATACCAAAGATGCGCAGCGTCTTGGATTCAAACGGGGAGATGCGATGCGTGTTAAAATCGTCGATACGGTTTCTGGTTTGGAGAGCGGTCACTTTGTTGCGATGGCAGTGCCTACGGAAGCGGTTATGCCGGGTACATTAGCATGTTCACACCATGGTGGACGTTGGAAACTTACCAATCACGTAACCATTCCAAATGGTGTTAGTGATGGTAAAGTAGCACCGTCTACAGCACCGCGTGATTTGAGCAACAAAGAATTCCTAAAAGAATCACCTGCAAATGTCGGTAAAGCAGGAGCGCAGACGATTATTGACGATTATGAAGGAACTACAGGACTTAACAGCTTTGGTGTTCCGGTTGCAGAAATCCAAATGGACGGAAAAGTGGGTAAACTCAAATACGTTGAGGGGATCAAAGGATTTAAAGCAGAGCGTTTTGCCGAGTACAATCGTGACTCTGAAAACATTTGGTGGGATGGATTGAGTGGTTCATGGCAAAATGCTGTAGCGGCTCCTCATCCGGACCCTGTTTCGGGTATGCACTGTTGGCACCATAAGGTTATGTTAGAACCTGCTCAACCGGGTGACAAGATTGGTGACATCTTTGTAAATTACGATAACAACCTCAAAGTTTATCAAGCATGGAGAGATAAATTGACACGTGGTTTGGATTCTAATTCAACCATTCGTCGTCCTCGCCATATTAAACGCCCTTGGGTTACTCTCGACCCATCTGCATACGATGTTACTATCAAGTCTTAGGACTTGATACCTTTTCCTAACCTTCTTCTCTCATGTGCTTTTCAGTCGAAGTAGCTACAATCCCATCACTATTTAAAGGTCTGATTAATGGATGAACTCACCGCACGCAGTAATATTTATGCACTTCTTTCTCGAATAATGCTCCAAGAGCTTGATTTGGAAATTTTAAATACACTTATGAACGACGAAACTGTTTTGGAGTTTTTGCCTCATTGGAATGAGTGGGAACTGCGTAATACAATGCCCAACCAAAAGCTTTTAGAAGAATATTTGAATCCTGATTTTACAAATTTGTCCTTATTGCATTTAGTCCCTTATGAGACATTTTACACACGAGTGGATCAAATGATAGAAACGGGCGGAGCGAATCCGGTTACCGATATGTACAGTGCCTATGACTTTATAGTTGATTATGCTGTTGCACGTGTCGTATCCTCTGACCACATTGGGGTTGAGTTAGAGTTTATGCATCATTTGTGTCAGGCTCAAATAAAAGCGATTGAGGAAGGGGACAATGATTCAGCTGCAGAACTGCAAGCGGTTCAGCACCGTTTTTTAAATACCCATTTGCTTCAATGGGCACCTATGTATTTGATTAACATGAAATATGAATCACGTACCCCTTTGTATTATGATGCTGCGGAAATGGCATTAGAGTTTTTGCTCTCTGACAATGAAATGTTAAGTGCGGTTGTACCTAAAGTTTCATGAGTCTTTTAATCCTCTCCCCCAGTTCATGCGTCAGAGCACTAAGCGTCAATTCGATTTGTACCCATTGTGCTGATGTCTGTCCGACAGGGGCGATCAGCGTCAGCGGACGTCTTCCCTCTATTAATCAGGCACAATGTGTCGGATGTGCGGGATGCGTTGCAGTGTGTCCTACGGAGGCATTGAAACTCGATGATTTCAATCCCACTGATTTTTTCTTTTCGTTTGTATCAGATGAACAAAATCTTATTTCATGTCAAAAAAATGTACCTTGTATCGCTGCTTTGAGTAGTGAACAGCTAATCGCTTTTGCTCAAATGAAAGAAGGAGTTATTCTCGATACAGGCCATTGTGGTCAATGTGAGATTGGAGAAAATATTTTATCTACTATGATGAATACTGTTGATAACTCTAATTATTTATTAGAAGCGATCGAGTCACCTTACAAGATTAAAACTAAAAATATTGCGTATATCGATATGAAGGTGCCCGAAGAAAAATCAGACCGACGAGATTTTTTCAAAAACTTTCATCTACGCGGTATTGGTCAAGCGCGCAGTAATTTTGAAAAAGAGATACAGCGGACAACGGATGAATTTGTAGAGTATACAACGGATAGCTCGGATACCAAAGCGTTACGTACAAAAAAAATAACCGATCGACGTAAACTCTTTTTTACTGCATTAAAGCGTTTTGACGTTCCGTCTGAATTTCATGTGGTAGAAAGTGACAAAATCGTTTTCACCTCACAAAAACTTTTGGATGAGGAGTTGTGTACTGCGTGCGAGATGTGTCACCGTGTCTGTCCTACTGGCGCATTAACCTCAGACATGCGTAACTCTAAAATAGATTTCGATCCTTTTTTATGTGTCAAATGTCATTTGTGTCATGATGTATGTGAGCCCAATGCTATTACGCTTTCAACATCATACAATCTAAAAGAGTGGTACGTGCCTGCTGTTCAAAATTTGGCCACATTCGCTGTACGACGATGTAATGAATGTGATGGATTGTTTAGTTCCGTCGCAGGTGAAAAGATTTGCCGCCGCTGTCGCCTCGAAGAGGAAGAAGCGCGTGAGCTTTGGGGGTTATAAATGATGAATGATGACAATTCCATAACAGTGGAAACATCCCTGTATGGGTACATCGCCGAGGAGGCACACAGCAGTCGTTTTTGTGCCATCGTGAATAAGTTGTTCAAAGGCAATAACGTCAATGCGATGGCTATTCCTATGAACATACGTCCCGATGATGTGACGTTTACAATCTCACAAATGCGTAGCTCAAAACTAAGCGGTGCAGTGATCTCAATGGAATATCAAGAAGAGGCTTACGGGCTTTTGGATAATGCTTCTGAGGCTTCACGAGAGGCCCAATATTGTGATTTTATCCGTATTGTGGATGGAAAACTCATAGGTGAGCTGATCATGCCCAGTGCATTGGAAAAATTTGCCCAAAGTGATGAGTTTCAGGATGATATCGCGCTCAATTCAATTACACGCTATTTTTATGAATTAACAACAGGAGAAAATAAATGAATACAGCAGATTTTAGTGATTTAAAAGCCGAGTTTGATCAATTTGTTCGTGAGAAATGCGATACTGAGGGTTGTGATACAAGCGGTGAGAGTACTCCTGATGATGAGCCAGTCCCTGGTTTTGTGGATGAATTAACCGATAAGCTCCTCTCACCATATCATAGTGGTGTTTATTTATCACGTTTGGATATTAAACGTGTTGCAGAGGCGATCGATGAATCGATCCCTATCAAAGAGCGTAAGAAAATGTTGCAAGCACTTTTCAGACATACAACGCGCAAAGCATACTTACGAGGTGCATTTGATGAGTTTAATCGTCACTTTGGCGGACGTATTTTGATTTATACTGAGCTAAGTGAAGCATTTCCGGCTTCAAAGTATATTTTCGATGCCAATATTGCAAAGATCAAGAAAACTCAGAAACTATTGGATCAAATTGTGGAAGATTATGAAGAAATTGAGCCTACGGATGAACCGATGATGGTCTAAATTTAGGCCATTACATGTGAAAGTTTAAGAATCAGCTGCCAAACAAGGGCAGCACTGATTCCTGCTGCAAAACCAGCCACAACATCATCCCCCATGACTCCCCATCCCCCTTTTACATTACGATCGATACGTCCGATAATAGAGGGCTTTTTAATGTCATAAAGACGAAAGAAGATAAAGCTGAGTGCTATTTGCACGGCAATTCCATTTCCCCATACGGCTATATCACCTATAGCAAACATAACACCCGGTGCAATGGAAAGAGCAAACCACATCCCAGCAAGCTCATCGATGACAATTTTTTGATTATCATGTATGCCGCTTTGGGCTTCATAGCGATCAATGCTTTTGATAGTGAAAAGGGTGATCAGCAAGGTGAGCAAAAAAAGAGTCTGAGGTCCTAAAAAAATCAAAATTGCCATCCCAATAGGAAGAGAAACAAGTGTTCCAATGGTTCCGGGAGCTTTTGGTGAGTGTCCGCTGTAAAAGAGGGTGAGAAAAAACCAATTTAGTTTCATAGATGAGCCTTAGGTAAGTGAAGTGGTTTGATAAAGCTTCATAAGCTCTACGTAAAAGTCTCGTTCGCTGTGCTCTTCGAGCAGACCGTTGACGGGCATAATATCGTAATAGAGTTTTGCCAAGTTTTTAAATCGGTTCGGATACAAAGAGGAGACGATGAGCGAAGATATCTCTTTACGTACCAATACGGCAGGGGGAAGAAGTCCTTGTTTCATCAGTTCCAGTATCGATTCGGAGTGGTAGGAAATATGGTGATGGTGTCCGTGAGGGCAGGTTTGAATACTGACGAGCGTTTTACACATATTACAGTAGACGTATTCGCTGGACATCGAGACTTCTATGTCAATTCCCTTCATTCGGTCAATAATTGATTTATTGGCATTTCGGTCATAATACATTCCGATTCCGGCATGATTTTGGCCGATCATAAGACGGTTACACCCATAATTTTTAGCTACGATCGCATCTAAGATGACTTCGTTACCACCGGCAAAAATATAACTGTTTTCGAGAGGTACGATCATGACACGGTTAAGAGGAAGATAGTTTTTGACAAAAAATTGTAAAACTTCCTCTCGCAGTTCATAACTAAGACCTGAACTGTTGTACGGTTTTAACAAGAAAATGACAATTAGATCGGTGCGTTCCAAGCTTTGTCGTATCAGACGCTCATGGGCACGGTGAAGAGGATTTGCAGCCATAAAGATGGCAGTAGTATGCTTAGCAGCGATTTGATCCTGCGCATTTTTGATAGTTTGGCGTATAGAAGTAATAGACGTGACATCAATCGTGTAATTGCCGGATATGGCGTATTTTCCCAGTCGCTTATAGGTGGCATTGACACCTGGATGAGAGAGGTCTTCCGTTCCATATATTTGACGTAAACGCTTTGAGGGATCAATAGCAAAAACTTCGTCTACGGTAATTTCACCGACGACTTCTTTGTCGCATACAAGATCAAGAATTTCCCCTCTTTGGGCGCTTAAGAGAACCGATTCATTGGTTGTACCACTTGGAGACAGTATGAGAGGAAAGGGAAAGGTACTTCCATTAAACATCCCCTTTTCAAGCACTTGATTACACTCTTGCTCATTCATGAGCTGTGTTACAGGTGCAAGCATGCCTGATTTGAGTAATGCGAGAGCAGAGAATGCCTCTTGGTCAATATGAAGAGCTCTATTTTTTCTTAACGATGCCATATTTCTTTCTTTTCTCCCATAAGCTTTTTCGTGAAATACCTAGTTTTTTTGACAGTTCCGTATCTGGGAAACGGTTTTGGAAATTAATCATAATGTATTTGACGTATTCTTCAATCGGTAAAATCTCACCTTGATCAAAAAGATGATTCTCACTCTTGACTTCAATCATGCGAAAGGGAGCATGATCAATGTAATCGGTACTGGAAATGATACATTGACGTTTTTCTAATAGTTCAAATAAAGTTTTATGGTCACTTTTTTTGAAATTTTGAAAATCTGTAAGATAAAGAATGCTGTGCATTGGCAATGATATGATGTCTTGCAATGCTTTGCTTGAGCTCAATGAAACAAATTGAAGCGTTTTATTTTTATGTTGAGCATAACGAAAGGCAAAAGCATCGGCATATTTTTGGTATCCGCTGCAAATCATCACGGGAAGTTCTGTTTTATCAAAGTCTTCTTCGATTTTGATGCCGTTAAACATGTGGGCTAAATAGCGTTCGTGAGTTTTATTCTGGCGGTGAAGTCGCTCATGGTTTTGAAAATGTTGAATTTTACGGATAAGTTCTTCGATCATAAAGGGTTTGAGGATGTAATCTTTCGCACCTGCGGCAAGCGGCTTGGAAACGGTATCATTACTAACATACGACACCATTAAGATAACAACAGCATCTTTGTACGCTTCGATAACGGGATAAATATCGTGTCCGCTGATGTTGGTTGAGAGGAGAACGACATCATAGGGGACTCCTTTGAGAGCTTCTTTGGTTGAACTGCTAATGTCGCAGTTATGGCTTAGGTCACTGAGTTTTGAAGCAATACTCTGTGCGAGATAAATCTCATTTTCTACAATTAATACATTCATCCGTTTATCCAATCAAAATAGTGTAATGAAGCGGTAGCCATGACGCCCACTCCTTCTTTACGTCCAATGAACCCAAGGTGTTCCGTTGTGGTCGCTTTTATGTTTAACCGTGTAGGGCTTAGATTCATCAACGGTGCCAGTGTTTTACGAATTTGCTCTTTATGGGGGCCTATTTTCGGTACTTGCGCGATAATGGTGATATCTGCATGCGCAATCACAAATCCAAAGTTGTGAATTTTTTCTACACATCGTTTCAGTAATACTTTTGAATCAATGTTTTTATAAGTATTATCGGTATCAGGGAAAAGCATTCCTATATCCCCCATGCATGCAGCACCCAAAAGGGCATCGATAAGAGCGTGAATGACTACATCTCCATCACTGTGTGCTTTAAATCCATAAGGGGACTCAATCTCTACGCCTCCTAGTACCATCTGTTTTCCCTCTTCAAAAGGGTGCACGTCAAATCCATTACCTGTAAAGCTCATGAGCGATGGAGCACCTAAACACTCTAATGCTGCAAGATCATTGATCCGGGTGATCTTATCGGCACGAATGTCACCTTCCACATAATGACGTGTTCCCCCACATGCCACAATAGCACTGCTCTCATCCGTATAATCAAATGGCGTATCAAGCGCCGTGCATAGTACAGCAGTACGGGAAAGTTGAGGCGTTTGAATCCGTTTGATAGCTTCACGTGCAATGGTCTCATCTCCATACACAACGGTGTCGTTAACGCCCAGTGCCGGTACGATACAGTCGGCACACTCTTTAGCGTCGATCAGACGCATTATAAGATTAGTATCTATGCAGGCTCTGGCAATGTCACTCACAAGTACATATGGAGTAGTCACATGTGCCAGCGCATTGCGCAAAGAGTGTTGGCGGGTCTCTCCTCCGGCTACAATCCTAACATCACACATTTGCTGCATAAAAGATAATTCCTCAGGATGAGCAACAACAATAATATCGGCAAACCCAAACATTTTGGTGATACGATTGGTAACAAACAACCAAAGCGGGTCGTGACCAATTCGTAGCCATTGTTTTTTTACGGGAATCTTAAAACGACTAGAGTTACCTGCAGCGAGAAGAATAAGTGTCAAATCATACAATTTATATCCTATTTATTACGTAATGTTACGAAATTATACACCTGAAAAGCTTTTTTTTATCTTCTTTATGTAAAATTACAAAGATACAAGATCGTTATATGGGTAAAAAAGTTTTCCTAAAAGTTCTTGAAATTTTTTATATACATTGAAACCGATAAGACCCTTTTAGGGGGTATTATTTATAAGTCCACTATAGCTTTACACAAGACCAAGGAGAGAACATGAGAACCGAATGGGTCGCTAAACGACAAAATGACGCTACTCCTACTCAAATGTATTATGCCAAACAAGGCATTATCACGGAAGAGATGGAGTACATAGCAAAGATAGAAGATCTAGATCCTGAGCTGATCCGAAGCGAAATAGCTCGCGGAAGATTGATTATTCCGGCAAACGTCAAGCATGCAAACCTTGAACCAATGGCAATCGGGATTGCTGTTCGTTGTAAGATCAATGCAAATATTGGCTCATCGGCAATTGCGTCAGATGTACAGGGTGAAATTGAAAAAATTCAAGTTTCTCAACATTACAAAGCCGATACAGCAATGGATCTTTCAACGGGTGGAGATTTGGATGAGATTCGTCGTGCCGTTATTGGTAACTCAAAAATTCCTATTGGAACGGTACCTATTTATCAGATTTTACACGACGTGGGTAATAAAATCGAAGATATGAGTATTGAAAAAATGCTTGAAGTTCTAGAACGTCAAGCACAGCAGGGTGTGAGTTATTTCACCATTCATGCTGGATTCTTGCTTTCTACAATGCCAAAAGTAGCAAAACGTAAAATGGGAATCGTCAGTCGTGGCGGTTCACTAATGGCTGCTTGGATGATGCATTATCATCGTGAAAACCCATTCTTTACAGCATTTGATGACATTTTGGACATTTGTGCACGTTATGATGTATCACTATCACTTGGTGATTCTCTTCGTCCTGGTTGTTTAGCGGATGCTTCTGATGACGCACAGTTAAGCGAGCTAAAAGTCTTGGGTGAGTTGACATTACGTGCGTGGGAAAAAAATGTACAGGTTATGATCGAGGGTCCGGGACACGTTCCTCTCAATCAAATCGAGCGTAACATGAAAATTCAACGTGAATATTGTCATGAAGCACCATTCTATATCCTTGGGCCACTCGTAACCGATATTGCTGCTGGATATGATCATATCAGTTCAGCGATCGGTGCAGCTGTTGGCGGATGGCATGGAGCTTCTATGTTGTGTTATGTTACCCCTAAAGAGCACTTGGGATTGCCAAATGCTGAAGACGTGCGTAATGGAATTATCGCCTATAAGATCGCGGCTCATGCTGCGGATATCGCACGCGGACGTAAAGGTGCACGTGATATTGATGATGAGATGAGTGATGCTCGTTATGCCTTTGACTGGAATAAGCAGTTTGAGCTTTCATTGGATTCCGAACGTGCTCGTGAGTATCATGATGAGACTTTGCCTCAGGATGTTTTCAAAGATGCGGAGTTCTGTTCAATGTGCGGACCGAAGTTCTGTAGTTACAAAATTACACAGCAGATTATGGATAATCCAGAATCAATGGCGTGGATTGCAGCAGAAGAGAAAAGCGCTGCTTTAGTAGACTAAATATTTTAAGGAAATAAAATGACAGAAGAAATTGTAAAATCAGCACTCTCAAAAGTAACCTATCCTGGGTTTACAAAAGATATCGTTGCATTTGGATTTGTAAAAGAGATCAAAATTGAAGGTAAAAATGTCAACGTTACTGTTGATATTACTTCGAGTGCGTCAGAAGTGGCTGCGCAAATAACAACGGAAGCAACGGATGCACTAAAAAGTGCAGGCGCGTCTGATGTTGTCATCAATGTTCAAGCACCAAAAATGCCAAAAGAGAGTTCTTCTAAGGGCAAAAACCTTGCTCCACAAGTAAAAAATTTCATCATGGTAAGTTCAGGTAAAGGTGGAGTTGGTAAATCGACAACATCAGTGAATCTTGCTGTAGCACTTGCAATGCAAGGGAAAAAAGTGGGTCTTTTAGATGCAGATATCTATGGACCGAATATCCCTCGTATGTTAGGTGTTGAGGGAATGAAGCCAGAAGTTGTTGGCAACAAAGTCCTTCCGATCAAAGTATATGGTATTGAAATGATGTCTATGGGCTCATTGATGGAAGAGGGACAAGCTCTCATTTGGCGTGGTGCAATGATCATGAAAGCCATCGAGCAGTTCTTACGTGACATTATGTGGTCAGATTTGGATTGTCTTGTTATCGATATGCCTCCGGGTACCGGTGATGCACAATTGACATTGGCACAAGGTGTTCCGGTTACTGTGGGTATTACGGTAACAACGCCACAACAAGTAGCATTGGATGATTCACGCCGTAGTTTGAATATGTTCCAAAAATTAAACATCCCAATCGCGGGTATTGTTGAAAACATGTCAGGATTTATTGCTCCGGATACGGGTGTTGAATACGACATCTTTGGTAAAGGTACATCAGAAGCGATGGCTAAAGAGTTTGAGACCACTATTTTGGCGCAAATTCCTATTGAGCCGTCTATTCGTACGGGTGGAGATGAAGGTAAGCCGGTTACTTACTGTGTACCAACATCAGAGACTGCAAAGCGTTATATGAAAGCAGCAGAAGATATCTGGGCGGCAATTGAAAAAATCAATGCAGAGGGTGGAGTTGACAATCAGGCAATTCAACCTAATACACCTCCAGGTGTATCTGCATGTTCAACAGCAGCAGCTCCAAAACAAGAAGCGCCTGCTTCAAGTGGTGAAAGTTGTGGTACTGGATGCGGCTGTCACTAAGCTTTTACCCAAAATTTATTTTAAAACGTTTATAATTTACCCTTCTTTATGAAGGGTAATTATTTATGAAATTAAAAACGAAAATTTCTTTCCTCCTGTTCTCTTCCTTACTCCTTTTATTTGTTGCAATTTTTTATAATAGCATTGTTGATTTACGTAATGCGTCGGCTAAAAGTGCTGAATCACAAGCACTGGCAACAGCCAAAGTCATCGAAGCAGGACTTACGGCACACATGGTTTCTGGAACGATGGACCAGCGGGATACATTTCTAAATCAAGTAACTGCTTTAGCAAACATGAAACAGTTGTGGCTAGTGCGTTCTTCAAAAGTATCTCATCAGTATGGAAAAGGTCCGTTTGAGGAAGATGCTCGTGATGGGATAGATAAATTCGTCTTAGAGAGTGGTGAAACGGTCATTGAGAGCAGGGGAGGAATATTTGAAGATGCTACGGTACGTCTCTCTGTTCCCTATAAAGCAACTTCGAGCAGTAAGCTGGATTGTTTAAGTTGTCATGATGTTAAAGCGGGTGATACATTAGGTGTTATTTCCCTAGAGATGCAAACCAATGATTTAAAAGCATTAAATTACCGTAATATTATTATCGGTACTGTTTTATTGTTACTGTTATTTGCGGGAATGGTCTATTTTTTACATAAAAAAATATTGATTTATTTTGACCGTTTTGACGCGATGGGAAAATGTGCACGTGCAGTGTATAATGGAGACTTAGACGCACGTATTCCTGATGAATTGTGTGAAGATCAAGATGCAAGAGCTTTGAATGCATTGATTGATAAGCTTCAGGCTTCCGTTGATGCTATAGAACATAATCTATCGGGAATTGTCCATATTGATAGTACCGATGACCCGTTGAAGGCATTGAGTGATGGAAGCGGGCGTTTAAGCGATATTAATGTATTCGCGCAAAAATTGCGCCGTGATGTTAATGCCAGTGATGCTTATGAACACATTGCTGATTATTTTTCCAATCAATTCAAGATTGATGATGTGAACTTGATTTCGTATAATCCGCTGTCACAAGATACGAAAATCGTGTATGAGAAAAAAGCAATTTTATGTGATGCGCAAAGTGGCTGTCCAGCTGCAAGATCAGGGGAGCGAATTGATTCTTCTAAGAGCGATTGCATTTGCCCTAAAATGATTACTCCTAATGAACAGTATGTTTGTGTTCCCTATTCAATCGATAATGAGTCAACGATTGTGGTATCTATGGTTAGTGAGAAAAAAAATGCACTCAATACTGTTCGTACGGGTGCTCATATTGTGGATGAAACACTTCGTGCACTTAGCGCAGAGATTGCGCACCATGAAATGGCCGAGGAGATAAAAGATCTGCAGCGTATCGATCCGTTAAGCGGATTGTATACAAAGAATTTTTTAATTGAGCGGATGTTTATGATCGCCAAAGAATCCAAGCGTACCGCAATTCCTTATGGGGTAATGATGATGAACGTGGATGATTTCACAACCATCAATACGGTATTTGGTGAAAAAGTTGGTGATGAAACGATTCGTATTATTGGACAGACACTGTTGGACTCTTTACGTGAGAGTGATATTATTGTCCGATTGTCCAGCGATGAATTTGTTGTTTTACTGTATGACTGCGATCCAGCACAGGTGAACAATGTTGGTGAGAGAATCCGTTCTTTGTTTGCGAATAAAAAACTCAAAGCAAATGCCAGTGGCTTCATCAAAACCATGCGTATTGGTACAGTAGCATTTCCACAAAGCCATAAAGACATTACACAGTGTGTTGCCTTTGCACGACTTGCGATGAATGAGGCAAAGAGTGAAGGTGGAAACCTGAGTGTAAAATTTCACACACGACTGCTAGAATCCAATTAATCGATGAACGCTAAGGAAGTTATTTCTTTGGCGTACTCTTTTCTTCCTTTACCCTCTTATTTTATAGAAGCAGCATAAATGTAGTTACGGAGTGTGGAACTCTAAATAAGCAGACACTCCTAAGAGTGCGTAATGGCAGCTGTAAGGCCTAGAAGGAATCTCCACCGGAGAAGAGTCTTGGCTCGAATTCGACGACACGGTTACGTCCTGTGTGCTTTGCCTCATAAAGAGCAAGGTCAGCGAATTTGATTACTTTCCAGATCGAATCAGCATCGATAGGAAAATGGGAAATTCCGATACTCAAAGTTTTTTCAACGGCGTCACTGCCAAACTGATACTTTTTAGCAGCAAAAGCAGTACGAATTTTTTGGGCAACTTGAAGAGCCCCCTCTGGCGTAGTGTTGTGCAATAAGACCAGGAATTCTTCACCGCCATAACGGATTGGAAGATCTGCCTTTCTGACATTTTGTTGTAATATCTCGGCCAATGATTTTATGACGATATCCCCTGAGTCGTGTCCATAGGTATCATTCACCATTTTAAAATAGTCAATATCAATCATAAGGATTGAGTAGGTAATGTGTGAACGTAATGCCTGCTCAGCTGTTTTATCAATAAACTCTTCTAGAAATCGTCGGTTGTAGAGATGTGTCGCTCCATCGCGAAGTGAAGAGTCCCGTAGCTTATCCATGAGGGTTCTGCTCTCAATAACGGCTTTTGCCGCTTCAAAATAGTTTTTGATACTTGGTAAGACGAGGTTGAGTGCTTCTATCGTTACGGTATTTTTTGCGGAGTACGAGAGGATGAGGGCCAAATCATCATTGACATTGAGAGGGATACAGGTATACTCTTTGTGACCAACGGAACAATTTTGGCATACATTAGGAAAGTCGGTTGAGTATATATCGCTATTGGTACGATAGGCACGGCACTCCATAGCATCTTGATCAACAATAGGATGGCAGAAGCTTGTATGATCCGTAATGTAGATGAGCTTACGTTCTTTACATTTTTTTTCTACTTCATACAGTGCAAAATGGGTGAAGTGAAATCTTTCTTGAAGCACGTAGATAAACCGATCATAGATAGCTTCTTTACTGCTATCCAATTCAATGGTCTTTTTAAATTTATAGACATCAGAGAGCTCTTTGATAATAATCCCTGTTGAATTAAGAGGATCAGCACAGGAAATATTTGAACGAGACATAAAAGTACTAAGATTGTCTCTGATTCCTGAAAAGGTCTCTTCCATTTTTTCAAAGAGGGTATTCATTTGTTCGGCTACTTCACTTCCAGTATCTTTGAGAGTAGTTTTGAAACGGTATGAGAAATCCCCGTTACGTGCACGTTTTATCCCTTGCTGCAAATTTTCGAGTAAATGGATATAAGGTTTGAAGTAATGATTGGTGACCCACAGCGCAACAATCAAAAAGAGAAGATTGATACCAAAAATTTTGGCAATGGTCATAGCCCCTGTCTGACGAACATCATTGATATTAAATTCCATGCTTATGGCACCTAATACCTCTCCCTCTTGCGCATTGTGACAACTTAAGCAGTTGGGATTATCATTTGCAGTAGCAATATAAGGGATAGTGACACGTAAAATGGCATTTTTGGAATCTTCAGTTATTTTTTGGACAGATATCCCCTCTTTGAGAACTTTTTGGTCAATTGCATCTCTGGGACGATCAGTTGCTATTCCCATGCCATGTTGGCTGATCACAGTATCGGATCTGACAACCCATAGCGATTGTACATCTTTAAGGTTGGAAATCTTAGAAAGAAAAAATTGGCGCTTATCCATCACCCCATTGACCATGTGTGCCGTCAACCCATCTTGTACGATTTCAGCAGTCATTTGAGATTTTTCAATAGCATCGCTATAACCGTATTCGCGAAAGTTTAGCGCAACGTTTGTGATGGTGGCTATGGCAAGGCCGATAAGCATAAGAGCAACAATAAAAAGAATTTTGTGATTGGTTTTCATACGTGATGATTTCCTTACGAGGATCTGTATTAATAAAATTAGAATAAAGAAATTAGATTAGCTAAATAGTGGTTAAAGTTGTTTTAAAAAAGTAGCTTTTTTGTAAAAGTGTTATTCGACAGTAACACTTTTAGCTAGATTTCGCGGCATATCAACATCATTGCCTAAACGTATGGCAATTTCCATGGAGAGAAGTTGTAGAACAACCATCATTTCAAAAAATTCGAGCATGTAATCTTCACTCATTTTGGTGCGGATATGATCATCTGCTTTGTCAAAATCCAGAGGACTGATAGAACAGATGGTAGAGTCACGTGCGCTGAGCTCTTCAATATTACTTTTGGTCTTTTCATAGAGTTTGTGTTGAGGGAGTAGGGCAATGGTAAAGAGCTCAGGATCGGCAAGTGCGATCGGACCATGTTTCATCTCGCCGCTTGGGTAGCCTTCAGCATGGAGATAACTGATTTCTTTGAGTTTCAATGCCCCCTCAAGCGCAAGAGGGAAGAATACATCGCGACCGATAAAGAAAAAGCCGTGTCCGTGCAAATAGCGTTTGCTAAGACGACGTAACTGCTCATGCAATAGCGGATCAACCGCTACGGTTGCAGGTAGAGTACGTAATAGATGTATTTGGCGTTTGATTTCTGCAGCATCCAATGTTTTTCGCTTATCTGCCAAGAAGAGACTAAGCATCCATAATACGCACACTTGCGTAGCAAAAGCTTTGGTCGATGCAACCCCTTTCTCGATTCCTGCCCGGGTCAATATAGAAGCATCGGCCAGACGAACCATAGAGGAGTTGTCTACATTACAAATAACCATCGTTTTGAGGCCAAATTTTTTGGCCATTTTGAGACTCTCTAAAGTATCGGCAGTTTCACCGCTTTGGCTGATAACGATAAAAAGAGTATCCGGTGTTAGATAAGGCTCACGATAGCGAAATTCACTGGCAATTTCGACCGATGTTTTGATTTTAGCGTGACGCTCGAGCAAATAGCTGGCGCTAAGGGCTGCATGATAGCTTGTCCCGCAGGCACAGAGTTTGATTTCATTTATTCCATCAAAGAGTTTCGGGTCCAATTCCTCAAAATGAATACTCTCATCTCGTAATCGTCCCAATAAAGTATCGGAGAGAACAGTAGTTTGTTCATAAATCTCTTTTTCCATGAAGAAACGGTAACCCTCTTTTTGGGCAGAAAGCTTGTTTTCACTTAGTGGTGTAAAATTGAGTTTGACAGATTGACTTTTTTCATCAAAGAGGGCGATTCCCTCGGCTGATGCATAGCCATAGTGGCCGTCTTCAAGATAGATTACTTCATGACATTTACCAATCATAGCAGCATCAGAAGAACCGAATAAGGTTTCTCCCTCTGCATTGCGTCCGATAATCATCGGAGAACCGTGTTTGGCAAAATAAATAGTATCGTTAACGGATGCATTAACCAATAAAACGGCGTAAGCACCAGAGAGCTCGTGGAGAGTTTTGGTAAATGCTTCAAAAGGTGTAGCGGCAGTTTTGAGATGCAATTCGAAAAGATGGACAATGACTTCGGTATCGGTTTGGCTCAAAAACTTAACCCCATGAGCTGAGAGCATCGTTTTGAGTTCTTGATAGTTTTCAATGATACCGTTATGTACCACATACGAATTTTCACCCAAATGGGGATGGGCATTGAGTTCAGTCGGTTTACCGTGAGTTGCCCAGCGTGTATGACCAATCCCTACCGAGAAACCTGTTGTTTCAAAGGCTGACGCTTTTTCTTCGAGATTGATCAGCTTTCCGACGGCTTTAAAAAGAGAAAATTGGTGGTTTTGCAATACGGCGATACCCGCTGAATCATACCCGCGATATTCTAACTCGCGAAGCCCGTCAATCAAAATTTGTTTAACGGGCTTTTTTCCGACATATCCAACGATTCCGCACATATTTTAGTCTCCTACCAATTTGGCAATTATTTCGTGTGCATTATCGCACATTCTGTTTTGTTTCTCGATTAAAAAGTGGTCACGGGTAGTGTTTTTATTGGTATGAATCTTGGCCGTAGCAATATTGATATTTGCTTCATCAAAGAGTTGGACAAAATAGGCCAACAATCCACGCTGGTTAGTGGTATTGAGATTAAGCTGTGCGTAGTTAATAGAGTGGTCGCAATCCAGTGTAATCTCTTTTGGTTTTATAGTGGGTTTTGGAAGGTCAAGCTTTTTGGACATGTCAAAGGCCTCTTCAACGATGAGTTGAATTTGCTCCATTGTTCCTTCTTTTGGACGTTGCAAAAACTCTATTTTAAAGTATTTGATTCCATCAAAGAGGGTAAAAATGTCCATGGAAGCGACATCAAGATAACTCAGTTTACCCAAGAGATAGCCTAAATTTAAAGGAATTTTACGGAATATATGAATGATAAGTCCTCCATCTATATTGAGTGTATAGGTGAAGGTTTGACATTCAAAGGCTTCCTTGGAAATATTGATGATTTCACTAGGGGTATGTTTAAAAAAGAAAAAATTAGATTCAATCGAGAGAACTTTCTTTTGCTCACTGCGGGTAAGAAGAGAAAAGTCAGGATCGATAAGGAGTTTACGCTCTTTTTGCTGTCGCTTGACGGCATCGGTAATACGATCGTTTTGTGAAGCTATTTCTAAAGAGGCTTCATAAAGCTCATGGAGCAAATTGGCACCGAAGCTGGTGTATGTTCCCGGTCCGACACCATTGATGTCAGCGTAGGTAAGGATGTATAACAGTTTGAGGTTTTCGGGAGTTTTGATCTTGGCCATAAATTGGTAGAGGGTTTTCTCGTTGTAGATGTTTTCACGATAGGCAACGTTGCTCATGGTGACATGATGACGTACCAATAATGTCGCTCGTTCGTATTGAGTAGCGGGTAATTTTAGATTTTGTATAAATGGAACGATAAGTTTTGTTCCTACTTCACTGTGATCTTGTTTACGCCCTTTGCCCGTGTCATGAAGCAAGATGACAGCTTTTAGGAGAAGCTTATCGGACAGACTTAACGGTTTATATAGCTTTTCAACATAAGGATCATTGATGGATTCAAGCGCTTGAATGCATTTGATCGAGTGAAAATCAACCGGATAATGGTGATAGCCGTCAAATTGTGGAAGATGAAGCACTTTTTTGAAAGCACCGATGAGTTGATGCAATATTCCTGCATCATAAAAAAGTTGAAGAATGACATACAGATGATCACGTTCGAAAAGTTTGCGTATCAGAGTATGCGTTCTTGGCTTAAGAGGGTGTTTAATCGAAGTATAGGTGAAATGCAATAGTACGCTTGAATCAAATTGCCACTCTTTGTCTTCTAAATTGATTAACATTTCTAATAAGGTATCGATTGATGGAGTAGGAAGATTGTATGATGCATACAGGGTATTATCCATAGCGTAAAAGCCTTTGCGTATACGTGAAGTACGCAGTTTGGTCGTTTGGGATGAATCAATCAGATAGATACGTGCCATTTTTTTGACATAAATTTGGGTGAAATTATTGATACGCCATTGAGCTTCGAGCAATTTGGTGATTAAACGGCGCTCATCGGTAAATCCAAGCATTCGTGCAATCCGAGGCATATATTCAAGTACCAGCTGATCTTGCTGTTTTCCTGTAAGAAGATGCAGAGCACTGCGAACACGGAAGAGCAGCTCCAGGGCTATACGATATTCTCGATATTGTTCTTCATCAAAAAGTATTCCGGTAAGTTCTTTAAGCGTGCTGACTCCGTGTACTGTTTTAGCAATCCAATAGAGCAATTGAGAATCACGCAACCCTCCAACCCCTTCTTTGATATTAGGCTGCATTGCAAAAGGATATTTTTTTCGGCGTATATTGGCTTCTTCTATTTTCGCTAAAACATATGTCTTTGGATCATCATGACGGATTTGAATCAGGCGATTTTGAACAGTATTCCAAGTAAACGGTGATCCGACAATCAAACGAGATTCCATAAAAGCAGTTTTAATAGTAATATCTTCACGTGATGCTTTGAGCAAATCATTACTGTCATGGACACGATGACCAAGCTTTAGACCCGAATCCCATGCGATGTACAAAAATTTTTCAATGATAGCTGAACTGTTATATCCATCAACCTTGTCATACACGATCATAAGATCGATATCACTGTGAACGCATAGCTGTTCCCGTCCATAACTTCCTAGCGCAATAAGAGCAATGGGAATATTACTGCGCATAGGCAGATAATTTCCAAACATTCGGCGCAATACGGTTTTGTACATTAAAATAATAATAGTGTCCAAGGTTCGGGTGTGTGTTACTAAAAAGTCCTTACCTTGGTTACGCTCAAAAACATCGAGAAGAGAGCTTTTATAGTCATTAATAAATGTTTTAAAAAGCTTCGAAATTTCAAAATCACTGGCATTCGATTCGATGAGGTCTTCAATATTTTCGGCAATACTCATAATGGCTACTTTTTTATTTAATTGTAGCGCAAAATATTTTTTTGTAAAAGATAATGAGGATAAAAAATAAGCAGGTGGTATAATGATGGTAGAATAATTTAACATATATTGCAGAGGATGGGTAAGATGGATAATGCCAGTATTTATAAAAGAGTTTTTGATATCCATGATCAGGTAATGGGAATGATCCGTTCAATGAAAATCCCTCCCTATCCCGCACACTACAAAAAATATTTTGACAAACTTTTTTTAGAAATGGCCGATGAACAATTACGTAAAGATCAGCAAGATTCAGAACATAAAGCGATAGGAAACTCAAAAGATGATGAAACTAAATACATTGATATTGCAAAACGTTCAGTGATGTCTTTTGCTGAGTCTCACACGGATATTGCTTTAGTGGCTCAAACACAGCAAGAATATCTTGATAACGCTCCGGCTAATCCAGTAGAGAAATACGTTACTTTTATCGAAGGTTTAAACGAGCTAAATAAAAACATGTCAAATGAACTTGACAAAGCACAATCAAAGATCAATGAGTTGACATCCGATCTTCAAGAGGCACTCTCCTCGATGACGATTGATCCTCTGACCAAAGTCGGAAACCGCAAAGCGTTTATGGATGATATGGAATCTGTGATTGAAGCGGGAGAGAGTAAAAAACTCTCACTGGTTTTGATTATCATTGATGTGGATAATTTTAAATATATTAATGATGAACATGGTCATTTGGCAGGTGATAAAATCCTTTATTTCCTTGCGCAAACGATCAAAACATTGATTCGTACCGCAGATAAGATTTATCGTTACGGAGGAGAGGAATTCGCGGTTGTCTTAAGTCGCTGTGATGAAAAGCAAGCTTTTGAAATAGCGGATAAACTTCGTGCAAAAATCGAGCATAGTAAGCTGTTGTATTCGGGACAAAGTGTCTATGTTACGATCAGTTTGGGAGTTACAATACACCAAATGGGAGATACCTTTGACACTATCTTGGGTCGTGCCGATAAAGCTCTTTTTTGTGCAAAAAAATCCAATAAAAACTGTACTGTTCTATTGGATTGTTGATCATTAAAAATACAATTTAGCGTAAGAACATCCGTATTTCTTTCGCTATAATGCGTCAAAAAATTAAGTGACAAAGATTTTAAGATGGATATTATTGAGAAAATAAAACGTAAGGAACGCCTGACGCTGGAAGAAGCGACGGCATTGTATGATCTCGACCTCTTTACGCTTGGTGAACTCGCCGATGAACGGCGCAAGGCACTGCACGGTAAACAAACCTTTTTTAACATCAATCGCCACATCAATCCCACCAATATTTGCAAAGATGTCTGTAAATTTTGCGCTTACAGTGCGAGCCGTAAAAACCCAAAACCATACACAATGAGTCATGAAGAGATTTTAGCCATTACGGATGATATTGCAAGTCGGGGGATATCTGAAGTACATATCGTATCAGCACATAATCCTGATACGGGCTTGGAATGGTATCTTGAGGTGTTTCGCAAGATCAAAGAAAAACATCCACAGCTGCACATTAAAGCACTCACCGCAGCAGAAGTTCATTTTCTAGCCGAAGAGTATGAAAAAAGTTACGATGAGATTTTGGATTTGATGATTGCCAACGGGGTGGATTCAATGCCGGGTGGCGGCGCAGAAATTTTTGATGAAACGGTACGCGACTACATCTGTAAGGGAAAAGTAAATTCGCAGCAGTGGATTGAGATCCATCGTAAGTGGCACGAACGTGGGATGAAATCCAATGTTACAATGCTTTTTGGTCACGTTGAAGAGCGAATCCACCGTGTTGATCACATGATGCGTATTCGTGATCTTCAAGATATTACGGGCGGATTCAACTGCTTTATACCGCTTGTGTATCAAAGTGAAAATAACTTTTTAAACGTCAAAGAATTTATTACCGCACATGAAATTCTCAAAACCATGGCAATCAGCCGTATTGTTTTGGATAATGTTCCCAATTTAAAAGCGTATTGGGTGACCTCCACTGTCAACTTGGCGCTTGTTTCACAGGAATTTGGGGCCAATGATCTGGATGGGACCATTGAGAAAGAATCGATAAATTCTGCAGCGGGTGCAAAAAGTGCTCATGGAGTACAGTTGGATGAATATGTTGCTTTGATAAAGAACAGCGGATTTGAACCTATTGAGCGTGATAGTTTATATAACGTGATAAAAGCCTGGTAAGAGGAAAATATTTATGATAGTAATGATTGATAATTACGACAGTTTCACCTACAACATTGTTCAGTACTGCCTTGAATTAGGGGCTGATCTTAAAATTATTCGCAATGATGAGATGAGTGTGGAAGAAATTGCAGCATTGAACCCCGAAAAACTTATCATATCTCCTGGTCCTGCTACACCGGATGATGCGGGAGTGACTCTTGAAGCCATCCGATACTTTTCAGATAAGATTCCTATCCTTGGGATTTGTTTGGGACATCAGAGTATCGCGCAAGCTTTTGGCGGACATGTTGTACGTGCAAATAAGATGATGCATGGAAAAACATCTCAAATGGTGCGTCAGGGAAATACTCCTATATTTAATAAATTACCGGAAATATTTACGGCTACCCGATATCACTCATTGATAGTGGAGCAAGACAATCTTCCAGAAGCTATTATTCCAACAGCATACAGCCAAGACGATCATGAAATTATGGCACTGGAGATCAAAGGAAAACCAATTTATGGAGTGCAGTTCCATCCTGAATCGATCATGAGTGAGTTTGGTCATGAGATTCTCAACAATTTTCTAAAGTTATGAGAACAACGCTTTTTATCTTCTTTCTTATCATACTGCATACGGTACTACTGGTTGCTCAAATTGGCGGTCTTTCGATCGGATACAACGAGGCAACCATTCTTTACAGCGAGACCGGTTTTTTACACCATTACATTCAATTTTTTGTAAATCATTTTCCAAACAATGATTTAGCGCTTCGTCTGCCAATGATCGCATTGCATGTCCTCTCTTTTTTCCTGCTGTACGGTATCAGCCGGTTTTATTTGGTGAGAGAAAGCGATCGATTGTGGCTGATGCTCATTTATGTCCTTCTTCCCGGTATTACGAGTGCAGCACTTGTTGTGGACCCGGCAGGATTGAAAATAGCGCTTACTTTTTTGTTTGTTTATCTTTTTTTGCGATTTGGGATGTATGCCTATACTTTACTTCCCATATATGTGTGGATAGATGCTTCGTTTTTACCTCTTTTTCTTGCAATTATTTTTTATGGAATCATGATTAAAAAGTATCCGATCGCTTTGTTTGCAGCTGCTTTGAGCATAATTGCGTCTATTCGATCGGGAGTCTATATTGGCGGTGCTCCTAATGGTCATTTTTTAGACGCATTGGGTATTTATGCTGCTATCTTTTCTCCGATCGTTTTTTTGTACCTTTTTTATGTGATGTATCGCCGTTTTATTACAAAGGAACGTGATTTATTGTGGCTGATTGCTACAGTTGCTTTTGGGATGTCACTGCTATTATCGTTTCGCCAAAGAGTCGAGGTTCAATCCTTTGCCCCTTTTTTGATGCTTATTCTTCCGTTGGCTGCACAAACCTTTTTACATACCTACCGCATACGTCTTAGGATGTTTCGTAAACGTTACCAGTATTTATTTTATTCAGCACTTGCAATTTTAGTGATAAATATATTAGCAGTCTTTTTCAATCAGCATCTTTACCGTTTTTTTAAAGATCCTACTCTCCACTTTTCGTATCCAATGCAGGTAATCAAAGAATTGGCGCAAGAACTGCATAAGCAAAATATCACCTGCGTGCATGCAGATGATGAAAGAACACAATTAAGATTACGTTTTTATGGAATAAGAGAGTGTCGTAATGTCACACTGGATGAACATGTAAGAGAAAATGGATCAAAAGTTACCATTAGTTACAATGGTGTTCCTGTAAAAACTTTATATGTTACTAAACTACACAATTAATTTTCTTCTGTAGTATGAATTTAATTGTATGAGCAATTCCATAGCTCCTCTTTGATATAATTATCGCCAAAAGATTTTTCGAAGGAGTTGCAATGGCTCAAAGAGCGATTCGTGAATACGATGGTAAAGCAATTTTCTCAAAGCATTGGGAAAACTACTTCAGCGGTTTCCGCTACGGTTTTAAGTCGGTATTAGTAACAAGTGGTGATGACCTACGTGCAAAAGCACAAGAGCATGGGTTTGAATGGTTGAAGCAAGAAGCATTGGTTGCAAAACCGGACATGCTATTTGGTAAGCGTGGTAAAAACGATCTAGTTTTATTCCGAACTACTAAGCCAGGCGATGTAACGCTTGAAGAAGCTGCTAAATGGATCGATTCAAAAATCGCTCATGAGACTACTCTTCTTACAGGGCAAAAAGGTACTTTGACTCACTTTATTGTTGAGCCGTTTACTCCACACTCTCAAGATCAAGAGTATTATATCTCTGCAACGACTGTTGGCGAAGATGATGTTCTTTACCTATCTGCTGAGGGCGGTATGGAAGTTGAAGAGGGTTGGGAAGAAAAGGTTAACGAAGTTACGATCCCAATCACTATGGACGATGCAAACATTGAGCATTTGATTCGTGCAAACGTTCCTGCTGGAATTCCTGAGGAAAACAAAGACCGTTTCATAGCATTTGCAGAGCAGTTTTATAAGTTTTACCGTGATCAAAACTTCGCATACCTAGAGATCAATCCAATCGTTATGGTTGGAAACGATATGCACATTCTTGACCTTGTTGCTCGTCTTGACGATACAGCAGGTTTCATGATGGGTGATGCATGGTGTGGTGCTGATTTCCCAACTGCATTTGGTATGGAAGATCAATCTCCTGAAGAAAAAGCGATTGCTTTGGCAGACTCAAAATCGGGTGCTTCATTGAAACTTACTATCCTTAATCCTATGGGCCGTATTTGGACCATGGTTGCGGGTGGTGGTGCATCAGTTGTTTATGCTGATACGATTGCTGACTTGTCTGGAAACGTTGCTGATCTTGCTAACTATGGCGAGTATTCAGGTGGACCGACTACAGGTGAGACTCAGTTTTATGCTGAAACGGTTCTTGATTTGATGACACGTCACAAAGATCCAAAAGGTCAAGACAAAATCTTGATCATTGGTGGGGCGATTGCAAACTTTACGGACGTTGCTAAAACCTTTACCGGTATTATTCAAGCATTTGAAGTCTATGCAGATCGTTTGAAAGCGCACAATACACGTATTTATGTACGTCGTGGCGGACCGAACTATGAAAAAGGTCTTAAAGATATCAAAGAGGCAGCGGATCGTCTAGGTCTTTATATCGAAGTTTATGGGCCAGAAACGCATGTCACTGACATCGTTCGTATGGCTTTAGAGAAATAAGGAGTAGGTATGAGTGCTTTATTTACCAAAGATACACAAGCAATTTTCTGGAATAACAACGCAAGCGCTATTCAGCGTATGTTGGACTATGATTATGTTATCAACCGTGTAAAACCTTCTGTTGCTGCTATCGTAGCACCAACATCTGGTAATAAATTCGAGAAATTTTTCTATGGTCCAGATGAGATCATGGTACCTGTTTACCGTAATACTGTAGAAGCAGCAGCTGCATTTCCTAATGCAGACGTTCTTTTGAATTTTGCTTCTTTTCGTACGGCATACGATGTTACGATGGAAGCAATCGCGATTAAAGGTCAGTTTAGATCAGTAATGGTAACAGCAGAAGGTATTCCTGAGCGTTTAGCACGTAAAATGAACCAAGCGGCTCGTGATGCGGGTGTTATCGTTATTGGACCAGCAACTGTTGGTGGTATTGCTCCGGGCGCATTTAAGATCGCAAACGTTGGCGGAACAATCGAAAATATCATTAATTCTAAATTACACCGTGCAGGTTCATGTGGCCTTGTAACACGTTCAGGCGGTTTGTTTAATGAGCTTTCAAACATCATCTCTATCAATGCTGATGGTATTGCAGAGGGTGTTGCGATCGGTGGAGACCGTTTCGTAGGTTCTGTATTTATTGATAACCTTCTTCGTATGGAAAGTAACCCTGAAGTTAAATACATGGTTCTTCTTGGTGAAGTAGGGGGTACTGAAGAGTACAAAGTAATCGAAGCGGTAAAATCAGGTTTGATCAAAAAACCGATTATCGCATGGTGTATCGGTACAATTGCTAAGCACTTTAGTTCAGGTGTACAGTTCGGTCATGCTGGTGCTAGCGCAAATGCAGATGCAGAAACAGCGGCGTATAAAAACACTGCTATGGCAGAAGCCGGTATGTTCGTACCAGCAAGTTTCAATGATCTTCCAAAAACGATTGCAGATGTATACGCAAAACTCACAAAAGAGGGAATCATTACTGAGATCGTTGAGCCTGCACTACGTACAGTACCAAAAGTACGTCGTAAAAAAGAGTTCATCTGTACGATCTCTGATGACCGTGGTGATGAGGCAACCTATGCTGGTCACCCAATCAGCTCTGTAGCTACCCCAGAAACAGGTTTTGGAATCGGTGATGTTATCTCATTACTTTGGTTCAAAAAACGTTATCCAAAATGGGCAACTGATTATCTTGAGACAGTTATCAAAACAGTTGCGGATCACGGTCCAGCTGTTTCGGGTGCACACAATGCAAAAGTAACAGCTCGTGCAGGAAAAGATGTTATCAGTTCATTGGTAACAGGTCTTTTGACTATCGGACCACGTTTTGGTGGAGCAATCGATGATGCAGCAAAATATTTCAAATATGCAAATGACCGTGGTATGAGCCCGGCTGAGTTTATTGATTACATGAAAAAAGAAGGAAAAACAATTTCTGGTATTGGTCACCGTATCAAATCAGTTCGTAATCCAGATCTTCGTGTCTCTGGCTTAAAAAAATATGCTGCTGAATTTTTTCCGAGTACACCGTTGCTTGATTTTGCTCTTGAAGTAGAAAAATTGACAACATCTAAAAAAGACAACCTTATCTTGAACGTTGATGGTACTATTGGTATCTTGATGGTTGATATGTGGCGTGCTCTTGGTTATTCAGAAGAAGATATCGATGGCTTCATTGATGCTGGTGCACTCAATGCATTCTTTGTAGTGGGTCGTTCAATCGGTTTCATCGGACATATCTTGGACGAAAAACGTCTTGGAATGCCTATGTACCGTCATCCAACAGACGATATTCTTTACAACGTCGAATACGCAGACGAAATTTAATCTTCTCCCGCTTTTGCGGGTGAAACTGCTTTCTTTATATTCTTTCTCTTCTTTTTTAATTCTTTTGTTATAATCACTGCTAATTGATATTAATTACAGGTGATTTTTATGAAACGTTTTGCTTTTACGATGCTTGAATTGGTTTTTGTCATTATAGTGATAGGGATATTGGCAGTTTTTGCTATGCCAAATTTTAGAGGCAATCAATTGCAGACCGCAGCAGAACAGGTTGCGAGTCATATCCGTTATACGCAACATTTGGCAATGGTAGATGATGACTTTAATCAATCAGATGCTACATGGTGGCAAGAACGTTGGCAAATACAGTTTGAAAATTATGCTCCAAATCCAGGTAAAATTTATGTTATTTACCATAATCTTAACAAAGATACAAATGAAAATGACAATGAAATTGCCCGTGACCCACATACCCGTCAATTGATGAAAGGGGCAGATAAGGATATAGCAACACCGCCTTTTAAGTATATGGATGATTTATTGATTTCTAAAAAGTATGGAATTACAAATGTTACGTTCAGTGCTGGTTGTAATTCTTCATCAGCTACTTCAAATCGAATAGGATTTGATAATCTCGGAAGGCCATACACGAGATCATCGACTGCTACTCCATTTGGTAATCTATTAATTGCTAATTGTGATATAAGTTTAGTACATACAGATGGGACTGCTGTTATAAGAGTTCATCCTGAAACAGGGCATGTATGTATTTTGGACGCTGTAACTGGGTTGTGTCAAGGTGTAAATTAAATTCTTTTGAAAACCCCTTGACTTCTTATTCTTTTTCCCCTATAATTCCCGTCCACAAACGATGAAGACCTAGAGTTTAGGACTGAGTTTGAGTTTGCGATCATTGAAAACTAAGTAGGTCAAACGGTTTGAGACAATCTCAAAACGTTGACTTTATTGTCAACACAATACAAC
>JAUYUB010000019.1 GCA_030692765.1 Sulfuricurvum sp. | reverse complement strand
CAAGAGGAATCGGCGAGATAGGTGGAGGCATTGAACGAACCTTCAATGACCTCAATGACGAAGAGACAAAATCATCCCTCATCATTGTGCATAAAACCAAACCTTACCCCAGTCATCCTTTTGCTTTTCATCCTACCCTTTCCAAAAAAACACAGGAAAAAATCACACAGGCATTACTCAAAACTCCTGATGCTTTATTAATAGCACTACGTATGAAACATCTCAGTGAAATCCAAGACTCTGAATACTCCAGCATCCAAACGATGATGAAACTATTGCCAAATGCGAGAAAATAAGGAATGAAACTGTCCTTTAAATATCGATTCATCCTCTCTTTTTTATTTATTGAGATCATATTTATCGCTTTGATCGTCTTTGTAAATTTTAATGCACTCACAAAATTGTCCGATTCTTTGATAGAGGATAAGATCAAAATAGGGACCAAACTCTATATCGAAATGATCAAAACTCCTCTGGCAGTAGGCGATCTTGGGACACTGGATGATCACAGTGCCAGTTTTACCGGTATAAAAAACATTGTTGCGGTCAAGGTCCTTGATCTCCAACAGCGTGTTTTATCCGATATGAACAGTGATCCAACCCTCAACATTGACCATTTCAACGATTCAAAAAATACCGTAACACTAGGCGAACGAACGTTTCAGCTGAAAACGGCCCCCATTATCCTTGAGGGAGAAAAAATAGGTGACGTTAAAATCTTATTCGAACTCACCCAAAGCCTGAAAACCATTGCCGACAATAGAACTATCACCTTTTTGATTATTCTGTTGGAGATTGTAATCAGTACTATCATCGCTTATTGGATGGGTTGGAAGCTGACGTCTGCATTAAATCAGCTAACGCAATGCGCACAGCACATATCCGATGGAGACAACATTGAGATCCCTGATCTAAGCGATAGAAATGACGAACTGACGATTCTTGCCAATACTCTGCGGCTGATGCAAAAACAGATCCATGAACGCAACAAAAATCTCATCGATGCCAAAGAAGCCGCTGAAGCATCTACTCTTGCCAAATCCCAATTTCTGGCATCGATGAGCCATGAGATACGAACACCGATGAACGGCGTCATGGGAATGCTTCAATTATTAGAATATTCTCCACTTACCGATGCTCAGCGTAATAATATACATATTGCCCAAAGCAGTGCCAATTCACTGCTGGGCCTTATTAATGATATTCTTGATTTTTCCAAAATAGAAGCAGGGAAAATGGATTTTGAGAACATAGCGTTTGATCTTCACGATGAGATGGATGTATTTATCAAAACCATGGCGTTAAAAGCACAGGAAAAAGGATTAGACCTGATTCTCGATGCAACACAGCTACCACAAGGGATGATCATCAGCGATCAGGGACGTCTTCGCCAGATTGTAACCAACCTGGTAAGCAATGCAATTAAATTCACTGCAAAAGGGAAAGTCACCCTTACAGCATCTCTCAAAAAAGAAGATTCCACACATGCGCGTCTTTACATCGATGTGACCGATACCGGAATCGGAATTGCGCAGGAAAAGATCGAATCTCTCTTTGAAATGTTTACTCAAGCAGACGGCTCTACCACGCGTCAATACGGAGGAACGGGGCTTGGTCTCGCAATCGTAAAAAAACTCTCCCAACTGATGAGCGGAACAGTCAGTGCCACTAGTACATTAAATGAAGGAAGCACCTTTAGTGTAAATATTTTAGTGGAACTTGCAGACCCATGCATTGCTAATAAGGAACAAGAAGTCTCCAAAAATTCTACAATCGGCCAAGAAAACCCGGTATGGCCTGCTCAAACAAACATACTGCTAGTTGATGATGATCCCGTCAATCAAATGGTGGCAGAAGAGCTGTTAAAAGTGATCGGGCTGGAAACCCACACTGCGTCAAACGGTGCCCAAGCTCTTGAGATATTAAAAGCACCTCAGAGCAAACCCTATACTCTTATTATGATGGATTGTCAGATGCCTGTGATGGACGGATACCAAGCAAGCCATGCTATTCGTAATGGCAAAGCGGGCGAACGGTATAAAAATCTTCCCATTATTGCCATGACAGCCAATGCAATGGCGGGTGACCGTGAAAAATGTCTCCTCTGGGGAATGAACGATTATATCTCCAAACCGATCGATATGAATGAGTTACAAAGTGCTTTGGAAAAATGGATCTTTGACGTAGAGAAACTGCCTCTTTAACCCCATCCTTTCACGCAAGAGTCCTACGACTCTTTAACGCTCATGAGGATTGCCGTGCCCTTTTTCCCCTCGGTTGTCACGTCGATCTTCTCTACGTTCTTGACGATGCTCTACCCGCTCTTTTTTCCCTCGATACTCTTCGTGAATGCGATAATAATCTGCCCCTTTGCGTCGGCGATCAATTACCTCATCCACACTTATATGGTGATAATCAGATAAAAAGCGAACATTGACGAGATCAACAATCTCGGCATCCCCTAAACGATGTCTTTTATGTTTATCGTATCCATAAGCTTTGCCGTATGGAGGGTGAGTATATCTATGGCTGTCAACCACATACAAGCTGTGCGGATCAAGTCCAAGACGAAGACTGATATCCCACCAGCTGATCCCTCTCAAACGCAAATCCGTAATATAGCGTGCATCTCGACGTGATCTATCGGCCAAATAGTATATGACACTCATCTCACTTCTAGGAATAGAGCGTTCAATGATCATGATCTCTTGTCTGGGTACGTTGTAATAATTACCAACCGAAAGACTAAAACCGTCAATACCACGATCCGAACCCGAAATCCCGATATCGTAATTAGCGGCAACTAACCCTGTACTTAAACACCCTGCTATTGCAGTAATACATAGTAACTGTTTCATGTTATCCTCCACAATTTTGTATATTATAACACTTTTTAATATTTAAATTCTAAGACAAAAATGAGCTATTGTGCTGTTGCACAATGTGGACACTTCTTTGCGGCAAGAGGGATCTCCATGGCACACTCTGGACATACTTTTGTCGTAGGAGCTGCTGTTTCAGCTACAGGCTGAGCAGCTTTGAGCTTGTTATACGCTTTTACCATCATAAACATCACAAATCCCAAAATTGTGAACGAGATAAGATCATTCGCAAATACGCCCAACTTGATCGCCGGTGCACCAGCTGCTTCCAGCGCTGCCAATGAAGCATACTCTTTTCCATCCAAAGCAATAAACAATGAGGAAAAATCGACACCTCCCATCAACAATCCCACCGGAGGCATGATGATGTTCGATACCAATGATTTCACCACCGTGGCAAACGCCGCACCAAAAATAAACCCTACTGCCATATCGATGACATTACCGCTGACCAAGAACTTTTTGAATTCTGAAAACATATCACGTAC
Source organism: Sulfuricurvum sp. (assembly GCA_030692765.1). GTDB lineage: Bacteria > Campylobacterota > Campylobacteria > Campylobacterales > Sulfurimonadaceae > Sulfuricurvum. The sequence goes on along the minus strand of JAUYUB010000019.1, from coordinate 77,106 downwards.
CCCTTGAAATAATTTCTTTTGATACATCGTACCTTTGAAAAAGTATACCTAATGTATAAATAACATCCCTTAATATTACCCTAAAAAAAACCTAAAACGTAAGAATCATATCCTATAATTCAAACGTTAAATCCAACCTAACATTATTAATCCTATAACATGAAGGAAAAGGTTTGAAAAACATTTTTGCAATTATTACGAAATACAGCGTCAAGACGATTATTTTTATTTGGGATTTTATTTTCTTTTTCTTTGGAATGCCCTACGAAAAACAAGCCAGCAAATTAAAACTAGACAAATTAGACCCCATCTTTAGAGGGGGTGAGAACAAACAAACCACCCATAAAGTCTACAGACCTAATAAAGTCAGTAAAGGAAATTAATCCATATTGGCTAAAATTATACAAACTGAAGGAATAAAATGAAAATTTTAATGATACTATTGACCCTATTGAATTTTATCTATGCAGCTCAAATCGATGAGTTTGCTGCTGAAGTGAATTATTTACGAAACTATGAGATGGCTATCAAGACAGCTAAAAAACAAAATAAGATCGTCATGCTGGTCATTGTAGGCGATTATTGTCCTTGGTGTAAAAAATTCGAGCGAAAAACGCTTACTGATTCTACTGTTATGGCAAAAACCAACGAAAGCTTTGTAGGTATTATCATCGATAAGTACAAGGATAAAGGAAAATATCCACAAGAATTTTCAGCTCCCCTGATTCCTGCCGTGTTTTTCATCAATCCCAAAGATGGGCAGTCCGTTCAAGAAACGGTTGCCTATATGAAGCCGGATGAATTTATCGAAAATATGGATTATGCTTTAAGCAGCAACAAAACGGAGAAAAAATGATGAAAAAATTATTGTTAGCACTTTTATTCTCCAGCTCCCTTCATTGCGCATCATTGTATACACTTGATCATGTCCATTCACTAAATCTTTACTTCGCAAGCGAAGCAGGTTTTCTCGATCAAGACAAAAAAGCCGCACTAAAGAGCATGGTCACTGAAAAATTGACGAAAGCGGGCTTTGCTTTAGGAGAAACCGATGCCAGTATCTTTGTTGTAAAGATCGATGCTCTCGAAATAAAAGAGTCTCATGCCGTGCATATAGAAGTGGGACTCGGAGAAGAAGTGATAGCCAAACGCAAAGAGAAAGTACAGACCTTCGCCTATACCTATTTGGAAAATAAATTTATAAAAACCCAAGACCCTTACGCCCAGACATTTACATTGCTTGCTACCTTGGTCGATGCATTTATTAAATCGCATAAAGAAGATAACGAGTAATCATCTATCATATATTTACTATGATTTAAAACTTGATAGACAAATAAAAGCTCAATTCAAAATGATTATCATCTGATAAATATTTATTTTTTTGATAGATCGCATAGGGTGGTTTGGTCGTAGTATCATATTCACTGTTTGGAAGCCACTCATTGTAAAGCCAGTGCATAAATTTTAGTAAGTCACCATCCGTTCCATGTAGATCAAATTTAGCAAACGTTCCATCGGATATTTTAAATTTAGGCAGTCGCTCATTATCGGTTACCGTGTCATTTTCGACTTGGATGCAAGCGACATATTGACATTCATCCAGATGCGTTATGGCCGGATTATCATGAAATAACGCAATGTGCTTATAGTTCTCTATATCATTACTAAAAGCCCATGTCTGTATTTTTTGCCACGTCTGCTTGATCTGATCGTTGTATCCACGATGTCTTATATAATACGCTTCAATTTCTGGCATTTTAACGATACTTGGTTCAAGGTTGTCGAAGTTAGCATTTGACTCTTTTGCTTTGGGTGACTCTTCCAGTATATTTTTTGAGTATGTCTTATAGCCGCCGTTCCTCCATGCCGTCGGCGTCATCAAAAAGCGCTCTTTGAATACACGGATAAAGGATGTTTGTGAACTGTATCCACACAACGAGGCGATAGCGGTTATGGTGGAATATTTATTTGTTAAAAGAAGTGTTGATGCTTTTTGAAGCCTTATCGATTTAATACTCTCATAGATATTTCTGCCAAAGATCTCTTTAAATATCTTGTGCATGTAAAACTTGCTGATGTTAAAACTCTGGGCAAGTTCATCCATATTGATATCCAGCTCGATATTTTTGTAGATGTAAAAGAGAATATCATTTGATATCTTCGTTTTTTTATTCAGCGTTTTTCTTTTCATAAATTTTATTATATCGAATAAAGCAATTACTAGTGACGAAAAAGTAAATAATAATAACAATAATAGATAACTTTAGAAGTTATCTTTAAAGCTTATACGGTTAACAAAGTTGTTAGGTTAAAATACTGTATACAGTTTATAAAGAGAACCTATGGATAAAAATTTTAACTATTCTAATCTAAAACTAGGCATTATCGGCGGGGGGCAGCTAGGTAAAATCATGTCTCAAAAAGCCAAAAAGATGGGCTTTCACGTTACGATTTTAGATCCGACATTCAACTGTCCTGCTGCTCAGGTTTCAGATAAACATATCATGGGCGGTTTTCACGATAAAGAAAAACTAGAACAGCTTGTCCAAGAGAGCGATGTGACAACGTTTGAAACGGAACATGTCGATACGAGTATTTTAAAAAAGCTGTATGACAATGGGCACAATATTCATCCCTCCCCTTACGTAATGGAGTTGATTCAAAATAAGTATGAACAAAAAAAACTATTAGATGAACGAGGTATTCCGGTACCAAAATACAAAAATGTAGAAACCCAAGAAGATCTCGCCAGCTTTGGATTTCCCGTTATTCAAAAAGCAAAAAGAGAAGGGTATGATGGCAAGGGTGTCATGATGCTCAAAACACCTGAAGCAATTAAAAACTGCATTCAAACCGAATCTTTTATTGAAGAATTGGTAGATATTGATAAAGAACTGGCGATTATCATAGCCAGAAACATAGAAGGCGAGATCAAATGCTATCCCGTCGTAGAGATGCTGTTTGATGATAGAACCAATATTTGTGATATCGTCATGGCTCCGGCTAGAATCTCCAAAGAGATCACCGACAAAGTAGTAGAGCTATCTGTAAAATGTATTGAAGTGCTGGATGGTGTTGGAATTTTTGGAGTAGAATTTTTCTTGACGAAAAGCGGTGATGTGCTGGTCAATGAGATTGCTCCAAGACCTCATAATTCCGGGCACTACACGGTTGAGGCTTGTGCCACATCGCAGTTTGAACAAATTATTAGAGCCGTCACCAATCTACCACTTGGTTCAACCAAACTGATGTCTCCGGCTGTGATGGTCAACCTATTAGGCGAAGAAGGCTATGAGGGAGAGCCCATGATTGAAGGCATTCGTGATGCACTTCGGATCCCTGAATTATCCTTTCACTTTTACGGTAAAACCTATACCAAGCCATTTAGGAAGATGGGACACATTACCGTCTTGGATGATGATATTGATGAAGCATTTAAAAAAGCCATGAAAGCAAAAGTCATGTTAAAAGTAAAAGGAAGTAAAAAAATATGAGTAAAGCATTAGTTGGAATTATTATGGGAAGCGACTCTGACTTACCAGTTATGCGTGCTGCCATTGAGATGTGTGAAGAGTTTGGAATTGACTATGAAGTAGACATCGTTTCTGCCCATAGAACACCTGAAAAACTGGTTGCATATTCTACCAGCGCTGAAGAGAGAGGCATCAAAGTTATTATTGCCGGAGCCGGGGGTGCCGCTCATTTACCAGGTATGGTTGCTTCTTTGACAGTATTACCCGTCATTGGTGTTCCCGTAAGATCTTCTTCATTGGATGGAATGGATTCACTGTTGTCTATTGTACAAATGCCAGGTGGTGTACCAGTTGCCACCGTAGCGATTAACGGCGCAAAAAATGCAGGAATCTTAGCGGCTCAGATCATTGGCTCTGGCGACGCTTCTCTCAGACAAAAGATTGCAGTCTATAAAAATAAGCTAAAAAGTGAAGTAGAACAAAAATCAGAGAAATTGCAAAAAGTTGCATACAAACAATACTTAAAAGAGATGGTAAAATAATTAGTCACCCCTAAAAAACAAAACTTTTCCTCAATATCAAAAATAATATTGAGGCATCCAAAGAAGTCACTCATCTTTATCTTTATCACCTTTTAATTTTGAGAATATACCTCCCGCAAATTCATCCACATCCACCATCAATCCAATTCCAAATGCTACAACAACGGCTATAACAAGCCCAACTGTATATAAGTCCATAATAAATCCTTATGTGTTGACATGATTGTAGTGTAGCATATTTTATAAAATTTTATACAACAATCGAGAAATAAGCATTACGCCACGAAAAGTAATAAAAGAATAGATCTTTTCTTTCTGATTGCATTTATATCCATCAAAAATATATCAATCTATATCATATTTTAGTTTTGGCATAATAGGTTATCTTGAAAATAGGAGTCATACGATGACTAAAGAAAACCATGTAAAATTAGAAGCATTGAGCCCAGAAGCAAAAAATGCCTATATTACTGCCAAGGGACATATACTGGAAGCTTTAAGAGAAATGGACTTGTTCCAAGGTTCAGGGTCATTAACCGATAAAGAAAAAAGCACTATCATCGAATTGCTCAATGAAACTGCTTTTTTAATGCAAAGTGAAGAAACAAAATAAAGCTATATAAATAGCCCAGTTTCATATTCTTAGCATTCACTGGTATTATCCATATTAAAGTTACGGATGATCTCATTCGTAACTTATGCCTCTAAAGTAAAAAGACTTTTATAAATAACAATTACTTTTTTAAAAATATAGTTATTTCGCTTATAATAACTATACTTCATGGTTTAATAATCAAAAGGAAATACTTCTATGTATACAGTAATGATGGAACATGAATGTGCCTGTTTTAAAAAAAGTGAATACACCAATAAGAATACCTTTAATACGCAACGGGAAGCTTATCAATATGCAAATATTGTAGCTGAACTCATGAATGAAGAGTTCTGTGGTCGACATAAGTTCTATTCCCAAAAAGCTGAAGATGACAACTTTGTGATCAGAGTCACTATCAATGCTACTGCTGTCTCTGGTTGCAGTACTGGTGTTAGCTGTGATGTCGGTTGCGGCTCTACGGATGAGTGGACCCTTGAATCTACCGACAAGTCTGGTAATGACAGCTGTGGAACCGGTTGTGGCTGCGCTTAAATTGTAAGTTCCGCTATAATTTTGCCTCACACCTAGCCATTAATCAAATACCCCTGTTTGAAATTCAAAAGCTTATGAATCATCGGGATATTAAGATGACGTTGCGATATATGAAACTCGCCGAAGCGAATAAGGTATCGGCGGTAGAGAAGATTTATTGATTGAGCCCAATGGCTCTATAAGATGATATGAGATATTTTTTAAAAATTAAAGCCCTCCCTGCCTTTAGTCATTCTGAAAGGGGTATATACTTAAACAAGGTGAAATAAAAATAACACAACAAAAGAGCTACTCTTGTTCACGTAGTTGTGAATACAACGTTTCACATGCTTCAACATCCTTTCGATTCGGAGCCACTCTAATGGATAAATAAGTAACGGATCCATCATCATGAACCTTACGTAATGCCGTTGCATACACCCAATAATAACCGTTATCTTTTCGTCTATTTTTTACAAAGCCTGTCCAAAATCCCTTAGTTTGTAAATCATCCCAAAGTCCTTTAAAAGCAATACGTGGCATATCATTATGACGTACAACATTATGAGGCTTTCCAATTAACTCATTTGCCGAATAACCAGCTATTTCATAAAACAATTCATTCGCATACAGGATAATCCCATTCTCGTTAGTCTCACTTAATATGTAACTATTAGAGGGATAAAACCATTCATCACCGACTGGATCTTTATAAATATTTGCCATTATTTCTCCACAATCTTTACTTATAAAAGTATATCAAAAAGATAATATAAACTAAAGAAATAAAGAAAAGTTTCCCTAGGATATGGATTTAAGTATGAGAAGATTATTAAAATATAATCCAATACTTGCATTAACGTTACTGTTTCCAACCTAAGCTGCACCCATTATTTAAATAAATATACTTTTTCTCACAAGCCTCATTCGAAAACTCACCTTAATTCAAGCAGCCTATAGGCAGTCATCCTCAAATAAAAACAACTATTCCGCTATAATTCGACCATTATTATAGAAACTAAGTCAGGGTCAACTATTGCCGATTTTTAAAGTCCATACCCCGTATCAACCCGCCGGTGATCAGCCTGTCGCTATTGAAACACTTAGCAGTGCCATCAAGCATGGTGAGCGTTTTGTAGCCCTTGAGGGTGTAACGGGTAGCGGTAAAACGTATACTATGGCCAAGGTTATCGAGAGCGTTCAGCTACCGACGATCATCATGACCCATAACAAAACCCTCGCGGCACAGCTCTACAGTGAGTTCAGATCTTTCTTTCCTCAAAACCATGTTGAGTATTTTGTATCGTATTATGATTACTATCAGCCAGAGGCGTACATCCCGCGTCAGGATCTCTTCATCGAAAAAGACAGCTCCGTCAATGAAGAACTGGAGCGTTTGCGTCTATCCGCCTCTGCCAATCTCCTAAGCTATGATGATGTTATCGTTGTCGCCTCCGTCTCTGCCAACTATGGCTTGGGAGATCCTGAAGAGTATGAGAAGATGGTACAGGTGATTGCCATCGGCGATGAGATCAATCAAAAACAGCTTCTTTTACGTTTGGTCGAGATGGGATATACACGCAACGATGCCTACTTCGATGGTGGAAATATTCGAGTCAATGGCGAAGTAATCGATATCTATCCTCCCTATTGGAGTGATCAAGCCATACGGATCGAATTTTACGGGGATGAAGTAGAACGGATTATCTATTTTGAACCACTTAGCAATGCGATCACTGAAAAACATGATGCTGTGACCATCTACGCCACGAGCCAGTTTGCAGTAAGTCAAGACAAGCTCTCTCGTGCCATCAAACGTATCGAAGATGAACTGGGAGAACGATTACAAGAACTCGAAGCGCAGGGTAAAATTGTCGAAGCCCAACGACTGCGCCAGCGGTGTGAGTTTGATCTTGAGATGCTTCAAGCTACCGGTATGTGTAAAGGGATCGAAAACTACTCACGTCTTTTGACCGATAAATTACCTGGCGAAGCTCCCTATACTCTGCTGGATTATTTTACCTTGCACCATGACAAGTTTTTGATCATCGTCGATGAGTCTCATGTAAGCCTGCCACAGTTTCGCGGTATGTATGCCGCTGACCGCAGTCGTAAAGAGGTACTTGTGGACTATGGATTCCGTCTACCTAGTGCGCTGGACAATCGCCCTTTGATGATCGATGAATATTTGGCAAAATCACCGCACTATCTCTTTGTCTCAGCAACTCCGGCACTTCAAGAGCTGGAGCTAAGCACTACTGTCGCACAGCAAGTTATCCGTCCTACGGGATTGCTCGATCCACCCATCACGATCAAACCCTCTACTAATCAAGTCGAAGACATTCATGATGAGATAGTCAAAACGGTCGCCTTGGGTGATCGTGTATTACTCACGGTTTTAACCAAAAAAATGGCGGAAGCCCTCACTAAGTATCTCGCAGATTTAGGCGTCAAAGTACAATACATGCACTCTGAAATCGATACGATAGAGCGCAACCAAATCATCCGTGGGCTACGCGTGGGCGATTTTGATGTCCTCATCGGTATCAATCTCTTGCGCGAAGGTCTCGATCTTCCAGAAGTGAGTCTCGTTGCCATTTTGGATGCAGACAAAGAGGGGTTTTTACGCTCCGAAACCTCGCTGGTACAAACCATCGGGCGTGCAGCTCGTAACTCTCGGGGAAGAGTGATCCTGTATGCCAATAAAATCACAGGTTCCATGGAACGTGCCATCAAAAAAACGAACGATCGCAGAGCCATCCAAGAAGCCCATAATGCGGCACATGGCATTACACCTACCACAACTGCACGATCGCTGGATGAAAACCTCAAACTCGAAGACGTGGGTGAACTCTACAACCGTTCGAAAAAGGCAAAAACCCTTCCAGCCGCAGAACGTAAAAAACTCGTCGATGAGCTAACAATCAAAATGAAAGAAGCCTCTAAAAAACTCGAATTCGAAGAAGCTGCACGCCTGCGTGATGAAATAGCAAAAATAAGGAAATTATAATTATGGATGATATGCTCAAAAATTTGGCCACTTATGGCTATTTGGTTTTATTTCTTTACTCACTGGGCGGTGGGCTACTCGCTCTTATAGGTGCCGGAGTGCTGAGTTTCATGGGGAAAATGGATTTGGGTCTCTCGATGAGCATCGCCTTTATCGCCAATTTTATCGGAGACACTCTGCTGTTTTACATGTCTCGCTATCATAAGACCGAGATGATGGAATATTTAAAACAGCATAAGCGCAAGCTCGCTTTTTCCCATCTTCTTATGAAGCGTCACGGCTCATGGATCATCATTATGAAAAAATTCATCTACGGTCTCAAAACGCTGGTTCCTCTTGCAATAGGATTGAGTAAATACAGTTTTTGGAAATTCAGTACCTACAATGCTCTGGGAGCGCTGATCTGGACGGTTGTTGTGGGAGGAGGAAGCTATCTTTTTGGCGGAGCCTTGATAGAAGGGTATAAGATTATTGCAGATAAACCTTTTCTCGCACCAATCTCACTCATTGTTATCGGTGGAAGCGTGTGGTTTTATCTCTCACAAGCAACTAAAAAACGCTGATACCTAGTTATTCCTACTCAACAGAGGTTCTATAAAAAGAACCTCACTTCTTTTACCCATTTACGAGATAAGTCAATGTGAAAGCCAATCCAGACGCACCCATAAAAATAGACCCGAATAAAAAAGACGAGACAAGTTTAATAACCGGTTGATATGTCCATTTGACAAGCAAGATGATACCTGAGCCAACAAGCGATGGTACAAACGTATACAATGTTATCTCAAGCAGACCGAAGCCATAGGGAAGATAGACAAAATTTGCGATAAGAACATCAAAAACAAACATGACCGCAAAATAAAAAGCCAGATAACGAACTGTTTTAAACTTTTCAAAACATTCCGATATATTAGCCTCTTCCGTGATCATACATTTCATATCTGAAAACTTTGCATCCTTAAGCGACTTTTCTTCACAAAAGAAAAAAACCAAAAGAGCAAATACAAACCCTATCCCTATCAAAATCAGAACTGTTCCCATTTGAAATTCCTTGTAGAATAATTTTATAACAAATTATTATATCGTATTATTTAGAAATATGATTTATTATTATATTGTTGTTTTTAACAGCACCAAATTTTATAAATATTGAAGTTAACACTCGCAAGAAACTAAAAAACAATCGCTGTCTAGCTTCCCTTATGAAACGCAGGGCTTAAGAGCTTTTCAACTCCCAAAGCGAAAAATCCTATTGCTAATCCGCTGGATAGTTCAGCAAGAAGCATTGGAAGAAATGTAAGCGCATGATGTAAAGGCTCAATATTATGAACAAAAATACCGCCGCCTACCAATAGCATCGCGATCGTCCCGATGACTGCCAGAGCTTTGACCACTTTTGGCAATCCCAACACCAAAATGTTACCCGTATTTTGGTATGCAAACTTTCTCCACCCGATAAAACGTTTGGAGATTTCTATCAAGCCAAAGCCCATATCATCCATACGGACGATCAATGCTACAATTCCATACACCCCTATCGTTGCCAGGATTGCAATAGTCGTAACGATTGTGACTTGCATCATAATACTCTGATGAGCAACCGTTCCCAATGCTATAACAATAATTTCGATTGAGAGGATAAAATCTGTCAAAATTGCCGACTTTATTTTTTTATCCTCACCTGCTAGTAAATCATCTTCATTCTCTACCGTTTCGGCTAAAGGTTTTGGATGATGTTGTGAGGGGAAAAAATACTTATATATTTTTTCTGCCCCCTCATAACTCAAATAGACTCCACCAATTACCAAAATAGGAATAATCCAGCTGGGGGCAAAAGCGCTTAGCAAGAATGCTATTGGAAGCAATATCACCTTGTTCCTAAAAGAGCCTTTGGTGATTGCCCAAAGGACCGGAAGCTCTCTGGAAGCATGAAACCCTGCCGCTTTTTCAGCATTGACGGCTAAATCATCTCCCAGAACACCTGCGGTTTTTTTAACCGCGACCTTGCTCATCGCAGCCGTATCATCCAGCAATACTCCAATATCATCAAGTATTGCGAAAAAACCGCCTGTCATTAAAAGACTAACTGCTCATCGGTTTTAGGAGCCTGTTCTTGCAGTGCATCAGGGGTTTGTGAGACATCAGTGAAATTCTCGGTGCTATTTGAATCTCCTTGACTTTCTGAATATACACCATTGGGCCGATCAAAGTAGCGTTTGGTTGTTGGATAAATGCGTATTAGATCTTGATAGTAATAACGGAAAACAGGGGCGGCCGCACGTCCTCCCGTTTCACTGCGGCGCATTGGCGTATTGTTATCATGTCCCATCCACACTACCGTTTCCACCGTAGGTGAGTATCCGATAAACCATGCATCCACATTTTTGTTTGTTGTCCCTGTTTTACCCGCGACATCAAGACCCGGGACGCTTGCTGCGGTTCCTGTTCCGTATCGAACAACATCTTGTAAAATCGATGTCATAAGATAGGTTTGTTCACGTGTGTTGACTTGACGACGCTTGTTTTCATAGCGGAACGTCTCCCCCTTTGGGGTAATAACCTGACGAATCAGAATTGGATTCGTCAACACACCGCCTGTTGCAAACATCGTATAATATTTTGCCAAATTAAAGGGAGACATCCCGATTGTTCCAAGTGCAATAGAGAGGTCAGGAGGCAGGTTTTCTACGATTCCATAACGATGCAGACCATCGACTACTTTTCCAAAACCCATATCACTCACCATATTGATCGTCGCCAAGTTACGGGAATGGGTCAAAGCATCACGGATCGTCACCATCCCTTTATACTCATTTTTATAGTTTTTAGGTTTCCATGTTTTTTCTTCACCACCCTCACCTGCATAGGTATAGGTACGGGCGATATCAGGAACAAGCGATGCCGGAGACATACCACTATCCAATGCTACTTGATAAATAAACGGTTTAAAGGCAGAACCTGGTTGGCGCTTGGCTTGGGTTACACGATTATAGGGACTAATTGAATAATCATACCCTCCAACCATTGCCAAGATCTCACCTGTACTTGGGTCCAAACTCATCAAAGCGCCATTTAACTGTCCTTGTATATTGGCATCCAACTCTCCCGCTTCTTGTGCTCGGGCTATGATCTCGTTACGTCCTGACTGCAGCGCCTTATAGCCCGCTTCTTGCAGGCGCATATCAATAGTGGTATATATTTTGTATCCGCCACTTCGGATATCAGGAAAAGCATCCCCAAGCTGGCGCATGACCTCATCAATGACATAGGGGCCAGAGTTTTTACTCAAAGTATCGTTGTATACTTTCGGGCGTTCCTGTGTCGCGCGATCATAGGTCTCTTGATCAATCCATCCCAGGCTTAACATTCTCTCAAGAATACGATTAGCACGCCCAAGGCTCAGCTCATAATTTTTAGTAGGGGCATAAAAGTTAGGCCCTTTTGGAAGGGCCACAAGCATCGCCATCTCTTTGAGTGTCAATTCTTTGAGCCCTTTTCTAAAATAGCCATCCGCTGCCGTTTTCACTCCGTAATAACCATGACCCAAATAAATCTCATTAAAATAACGCTCTAAAATCTGCTCTTTTGTCAGTTCCTGCTCAATACGTATTGCATACAGAAGCTCTTTAAACTTTCTAGAAAACTTTTTCTCTCTCGTTAAAAGGGCATTTTTTACCAATTGCTGGGTAATCGTACTCGCCCCCTCTTTGAGCTTTCCGGCGCTCACGTCTTTGATGATCGCACGCATAATCGCATCGGGGTTTACCCCATGATGTTCAAAGAAATCGGTATCTTCAATCGCAAGCAATGCTTCGATAAGACGAGGAGGGATATTATCTATGGATACGTAATAACGGTGCTCATTACTAAATAAATTGGCAATTTTTTCACCATTACGGTCGTAAACCTCTGTGGTCAAACGAGGCTTATAGTTGATTAAACGCTGAGTTTCATATTCAAAACTGTAAATTACGTATCCTAAATACCCCAACGGTATCATAATAGCAACTCCAAGTGCGATCCATAAATTTTTATTCATTTTCTGTATTCCCGGTTTTTAAAATCAGCTTCAATCAATTGACATGTATACGGCATCTTCGGACTTTCCAATACTTTCTTCAAATTTCCACTCTCTATAATCTTTCCCTTTTGCAAAACACATATATCCTCACATAAAGCCGCCGCAACACTCATATCATGGGTCACAAACAAAAGTGAGAACCCTAATTTCTCTTGCAAAGAGAGGAGCTGTTTGATCATAACGATTCGAGAGTCCTCGTCCAACGCGGTTGTCGGTTCATCCAACAATAGCAACTTAGGATTGGACCCAAGCGCCATTGCGACAACCACCCGCTGCAATTGTCCCCCTGAGAGTTCGCTGGGATACCGTTGCAACAACGCAATATCCAGTCCCAAAAGAGAGAATAACTCTGCTGAGCGTTCATGTGCTAAAAACATCTGATCTTTGATCCGCGTCAAAGGTGAAAGTGCCGTAAAAGGGTTCTGAGGAACAAGTGCTACGCTTTTGCCTCTGCTCCACTCAAAGGGAGAGCGCTTTTGCAAACGTACTTCCAAAGCAGTGTCACACAACCCCAAAAGAGCTTTGAGAATCAGCGATTTTCCGCTTCCGCTCTCACCTACCAATGCAAGCGAACGCCCGATATCAAAACTGCAATCAACCAATATCGACTCACCATAAGCAACATTCAATCGATCTACGTGGATACTACTCATCGTGTGATTTTACCCTATTGTGACTAAAACGTTCACACACGCACACCAAAGTTTCTACCGGGATATCAAGCCGTGCAATAAGACGTATAATAGCACGATTTACGGTTGGCTGACGGATGGCACCTACCAACACTCCCAGCTCCTCTTTCAACGATTTTTGCAACTCCATCACCCGAGTGTTGTCTCCGATTTCAATAGGGACGATCAACCCGTCAATATCCAATCCAAGTATCTCTTTGAGAATCTTTTGACGTGCACTAATAGCTTCTTTTAGCTTTCTCGTATTGGTTTGTATGTAGTTGAGGGCATGATGTGCTAATGCCGTATCGTACAGCGAAGGGGCTGTTGCGTAGATCACATTTTTAGCCCGATTAATAAGGTAATCGCTAATGTGTTGTGACGAGAGCACATACGCCCCAAAGCTCCCGTAGGCTTTGCCCAGCGTCCCCATTTTGATCATATTGGCAGTTGGTTTGATACGATAAAGATCGAGAATACCCATCAGATTCTCCCCAATCACTCCGCTGCTGTGTGCTTCATCCAAAATGATCAGAACATTATGGCGTTCACATACCTCTAAAATCTCGCGCGCGAGCTTATCCCCGCTCATGGAATAGATACCCTCAACGGCTACAACAATGCGTTTTTCAGTCGCTTTTTGCAGGGCATACTCTAATGCTGCCGCGTCATTGTGAGGAAAAAATTCCACTCTGGCATCGCACATACGCGTCGCCATGACTCCGCTGGCATGATAGGACTCATCCATCAAGAGCAGATCCCCTTTTCGCACAAGAGACTCGATCATCCCGATATTGGCATTAAACCCGCTTCCCATCACGATACCCGCTTCAAAACCGTTTGCTTCACACAACGCACGTTCAAAGTTTTGGTGGATAGGGTGATAACCGTTAACCAGCATGGAAGATTTAGGGGCATGAAATGAGAAAGAATTGAGTGTTTCACACGCTTTGGTATGGAGCTCTTTTAAATGTGCCAAACCCAAATAATCATTGGAAGCAGCGTCTAACAATGTCTCGTCACTCAGATGACGTTCTCGATAACGCCCTGAGCGTTTTAGCGCTTTAAGTTCGTTCTCATAAGGATTTTTCATGTTAGAAACGGCTTTAAAACTTCTACGCTCAGACCCATTGCCGTACTTTCATAGCCTCTGCTCTCTCGTATGTACGATTTACAAAATCCCTCTACCATGCACGCTCCCGCTTTTCCATGCCACTCATTGCTTTGGATATAGGCTTCCAGTGCCTGGGAATCGAAAGGATTGAAAAAATAACGGGTTGAGGAAATATCGAGAAGTTCAAGTCGGGGTGTTTTGTAAATCATACAGGTGATGATAGAGACTTCACTGCCGCTTTGGGTCGCCAAAATAGCTCTGGCATCACTTTCATCTTTGGCTTTACGTAAAATCTTGCCATGTGCCGTTACCACCGTATCAGCTACCAAAAGCGGATAATCGGTACAGCCAAATTTTGCAAGATTAACACGGTATTTACCCAGTGTCGCTTGATAAACAAAATTTTTAGGTGTGGATGCGATAATAGAGTCTTCATCAAAATCGACAGACTCTTGAAAAAAGGGGATACCCGCCGCATCTAGAAGTTGCGCGCGAGTGATTGAAGAAGAACAAAGTCGTAGCATTAATATGCGTTACGTAAAACTACACCCATATAAATTGCGATAACACCCAATGCGATGTTCACAGGGACCATGTATTGAGCGATTGGAGTCAACATCGCTTTTGCGCGTGATAAATTATCAACTTTCAATGCTTTTTCTGCCTGAGAACGTCGATACATCATGGCACCCAAATTGATCACCATAACGATCCAAATCGCTTCTTTGATATGAACCATTTGATACAAACTCATAGCATAGGCATCGATAACATTACCGTTCGCATCTACCGCTGCTTCACGAAACGCAAGACCAACCGCCATCAAAATAGCGGTAATGATTAACACCGTAGCTGCAGGCCACGCTATGTTAAAAAGACGGTTAAGAGCATGTGCTGCACGCTGCATTCTCATTTTTGGATCTTCGATCAGACTGCATGACGCATGTGCGGCAAAGCGCATCGTGATCATTCCACCAACCCATAAAACGGCACTGATAATGTGTAAAAAGATAATCGTTGTACGATAATCTGCAAATGTTTGTACTAAAAAAGCTTTCATCCTAATTCCTTTGTGATATAGATCATTGCAGCCTCTTTGCCTTCGCCTATTTTACTAGGGTCTTTTCCGCCTGCTTGTGCAAAATCAGGACGCCCGCCGCCGCCGCCACCCAATATCGGTGCGATAGCTTTGATCCAGTCTCCTGCTTTTGCATTTGCATTTTTGACACCGCTTGCGAGCAACACTTTATCGTCTTTGACTTGGAATAACATTACGGCAACCGATTCATGCTCGTTCTTAAGCTCATCAATACGTTCCTTGATATCTCCAACGCCCAGTTCTGCCACAACAACCGCAGTAGAGCCCATCATCGTGATGCTGATTTCCTCTTTGGATGCGGACGCTAAGCTCGTGATTTCATGCTTGAGCGTTTTGACTTGTTCTTTAAGACGCTCGACTCCCGCGAGGACATCACGGTTTTTGACCGAGCCCTCTACCTCTTCGAGTAAGTGACGCTGTGATTTAAACACATTGTACGCCGCATTGCCACACACGGCTTCAATACGGCGAACCCCTGCGCTCACACCGCTTTCTTTGGTAATAATAAACGTACCGATCACCGAGGTGTTCTCGACGTGCGTACCGCCGCAAAACTCGACCGATGCTCCGCCAAAATCAACGACACGGACGCGATCGCCGTACTTTTCACCAAACTGCGCTTTGGCACCGCTCTTTTTGGCTTCATCGATACTCATCTCTTTGGTTAATCCGGTTAGGGCATGAAAAATATGCTGATTCACACGCTCTTCTACAAGGGCAATCTCTTCGTGGCTCATCGCTTTGGGGTGAGAAAAGTCAAAACGTAAACGGTTGTGCTCTACCAGGGAACCTGCTTGAGAAATATGTTCACCCAATGCTTCATACAATGCCGCATGCAATAAATGCGTAGCAGAGTGATGCTTGGCTATCTCATTACGAGACAGATCAACGATCGCTTCCACCATTTCACCCACGCTGATCGTAGCCGTTGTTTCAATATGAGAGAGATTGAGCCCATGAAACTTTTGGGTATCCAATACGGCTGCTTTATCACCCAAAAGACCTTTATCACCCGCTTGACCACCGCTTAGTGCATAAAAAGGGGTCTCTTCTAAAAGTACCCACCCTTTTTGGCAGGCATGCAGGGATTCGACACGTTGGAAACTTTCACTTAACAGTGCTTGGATTTTAACCGGTGCTTTCGTGTACGCATAACCAATAAAGGCATTCACCCCAAAGGTTTCCAAAAGCGCTTTAAAATCACCCTCGACTGCCGCATCTCCTGAACCTTTCCATGCCGCTTTTGCACGGGTTCGCTGCTCTTTCATAAGCGCATCAAACGTAGCCGTATCGAGTGCGAGGTTTTTCTCACGGAGCATGTCTTCGGTCAAATCAAGCGGGAATCCAAATGTATCGTAGAGTTTAAAGGCCACTTCACCGCTAAAGGTTGCTTTGGTGTTTTTGAGCTCTTCGCTAAACAGTTCGATACCCGATGCGATGGTTTTGAAGAAACGCTCTTCTTCGAGCATGATCTGCTCTTTCAAAACGCTGAGTTTTTCCACGATGTACGGATATTGTTTCCCCATTAGCTGTGCTACTACATCAGCGATTTCAAACATAAATGGTTTTGTAAATCCAAGAAGGTATCCATGACGAACCGCACGGCGCAATATACGGCGAAGGACATACCCGCGCCCTTCATTACTAAAATTGGTCCCTTGTGCAAGCAAAAAGGTCACGGTACGAATATGATCCGCGATAACACGGTACGAGGCACCACTAGCGTAATCATATGGCTTACCAATCAGCGCTTCTACTTTACGAATAATCGGCATAAAAAGAGTCGAATCGTAGTTACTGCGAACCCCTTCTAAAACAGCAACTGCACGCTCCAGCCCCATACCTGTATCGATTGATGGTTTTGGCAATGGCTTGAGTTCACCTGCGCTATTGCGCTCATATTGCATGAATACAAGATTCCAGATCTCCAAGAAACGATCCCCATCGCCTCCCATATAGTCCTCTGGTCCGTTAAAGTATTCCGCACCCTGATCCACAAAGATCTCCGAACACGGACCACACGGACCTGTATCGCCCATTTGCCAGAAGTTGTCTTTGTCGCCCAAACGCATGATACGATCAGCCGAAATGTGTTTTTTCCACATCTCTTCGGCTTCATCATCACTCTCGTGAACCGTTACCCACAGCTTATCAACCGGTAATTTCATCACTTGCGTAATAAACTCCCATGCATGTGCTATCGCTTCTTCTTTGAAATAATCCCCAAAACTGAAGTTCCCAAGCATCTCAAAAAAAGTATGATGACGCGCTGTATGACCAACATTTTCGAGATCATTGTGTTTTCCGCCCGCACGCAGACACGTTTGGGAACTGGTCGCACGCGGGTTTGTGGGCGCTGGAATGTCGCCCGTAAAAACGGACTTAAACGGGACCATACCGGCATTGGTAAAAAGTAGTGTTGCATCGTCAGGAACCAGCGGGGAACTTGCTACGCGGTCGTGTTGTTTTGATTCAAAAAAGGCTAAAAAAGCTTCGCGGACATCCATCATGGGTTACTCTCATTTGGGTAAAATTGTCGCGATTATAGCAAAGATGGGGTTAAAGAGGAATTAGAAGGCTTCCCGCTAGCGCGGGAATATCAATAAATACTTATGAAAACGCTCGATTAAGAGCACTAAACATCGCTTTGATCGAGGCTACTGTGATGTCGTTATCGCATCCGACACCGAAGAATTTTTCTTGGGTCTCTGTTTGTATCTCTATGTAGGCTACGGCCTCGGCACTGGAAAGTTCACCGCGTGAATGTTCACTGTACGAAAGGATTTTAAAGCTGTGGGAATACTCCACCATCAGTGCATTCTTACACGCATCGATAGGACCATTTCCTTGACCCTCTGAGCGAATTGTTTTACCGTTATGAGTATATTCCAAAATGCACTTTGCCGAGTGTTCTTTTGCGCTCTCTGAAATTACCGAATAATCGACAAACTCGATGTCATGAGGTTCTCCGAAATACGTTGTTTCAAAAATGTGCAAAATCTCTTCGGCTGTCAGCTCTCGACCCATCTCATCGGTTGTTTTTTGAACGATTGCTCCAATCTCAGGGTGCATTTTTTTCGGAAGTGAATAGTCGAATTTGTCCTCTAGGACATAAGCAACACCCCCCTTGCCCGATTGAGAGTTAATACGGATTATCCCCTCATAATTGCGCCCTACATCCGCTGGATCGATCGGCAAATAGGGAACTTCCCAAAACGCGTCTTCTTTTGCGCGCTGATACTCCATCCCTTTTTTAATCGCGTCTTGATGTGATCCTGAAAACGCTGTATAAACAAGCTCGCCCACATACGGATGGCGCTCATGTGTCTTCATGTCCGTGCACTCTTCCACGATACGAACCACGGTTTCTAAATCACTAAAATCAAGCTGGGGGTCAACACCTTGAGTGTACATATTCAGTGCCAAAGTGATAATATCAACATTTCCGGTACGCTCACCATTACTAAGCAACGTCCCCTCAACACGATCAGCTCCTGCCAAAAGCGCCAATTCGGTTGCGGCAATCGAGGTTCCACGGTCGTTGTGTGTATGCGTTGAGATCAATACATGCTCGCGATTCGTCAAATGACGTCCCATCCATTCGATCTGATCAGCATAGACGTTTGGTGTTGCCATCTCTACGGTTGCAGGAAGATTGATCACCACTTTACGTGTCGCACTGATTCCCCAGGCATCGGTTACCGCATTACAAATACGTGCCGCATATTCCAACTCTGTTCCGGTAAAACTCTCAGGAGAATACTCCAAAAAGATCTCTCCATCGTGTTTAGCCGCTCTAGACTTGACCATCTCAACACCCTCGAGCGCCAATGCAATGATCTCATCTTGTTCTTTACCAAAAACGATTTTACGCTGTGCCGTTGATGTGGAGTTATAAAGATGCACCGTCGCTTTTTTAACGCCTGCTAATGCTTCAAATGTTTTGTCGATCAAATGCTCACGTGCCTGTACCAAAACCTGCACCGTAACATCATCAGGAATCAAATTTTGTTCTACAAGGGTGCGTAAAAAATCAAACTCGACTTTAGACGCCGATGGAAATCCCACCTCAATGTGTTTAAATCCGAGTTTCAGCAAGAGATTGAAAAGAGAAAGTTTTTGTTCCAAGTTCATCGGGGTAATCAACGCTTGGTTTCCGTCGCGAAGATCAACACTGCACCAAATAGGGGCGTGCGTGATGGTTTTGGTCGGCCAAATACGATTTGGCAAATCAACTTGAGGATAAGGGCGATACTTGCCCGTAGACATGTTTTTCATGCTGGTTTCCTTGAATTTCTCTTCTCACTGTCTCTTGCTAGTGACAATAAGTAATGGGATTATAGCAAAAAGCGCTTTTAAGGCCATTGGAGTCTATTTATTTAATCTTAAAGGTTACAGTTTTTTTCAACCATTTCTATAATGTGCTGTGCACCATTTCCAGCGATCAGATGGCCCAATGCTTCGCTTTTTGGCTGCATGTCGCTACTAATCGCCTCTTGAAGCTTGGATAAGATTCCCTCACCCTGACGCTCGCACCATCCTACATTGTGTTCTAGAATGTAGCGCGCATTATGAAACTGATGGTCTGCCGCTGCATGTGGGAAAGGGATAAAAAAGGCCGGCACCCGTGCCGCACACAATTCCCATAAAGTACTCGCTCCTGATCTGCTTACCGCGAAATCGCTTCTCTCGATCAATTGGGCAATTTGCGTTGTGAATCCATAGACCTCAGCATCAATCTCAAGCTCATGATAGGCATGACGGACACGTTCTTCTTCCGAAGCGCCGCATTGATGCAGTATCGAAATCCCTTGTTTAATTAGCCATGGGGCTATTTCAAGGGCCAGATCATTGATAAATTTCGCCCCCTGAGAGCCGCCTAAAAAGATAATGGTTTTTACCTCAGTACGTGTTCGCCCCTGTTGAAAATAAAGCTCGTTTACCGGATAGTCGCAATGCCCACTTCCTGTTTCATACGAGCTAAAGAAACCCGCTGCATAGGGACGTAAAAGCGTATTAAGTTTTCCCGTAATCGCATTTTGTTCATGTATATACAATGGTCTCTTCATTGTAATAGAAGCAATCGCTGCAGGCGCTGCTGAAAATCCTCCGACACTCACAATAGCATCGGCTTGTAAAGTCTTAATGATATGTCGTGACTCTAAAACTGCTTTAAATATTTTCCACATCGCACCCAATTTTGAGAACCCTTTTTTATTAACAACACCTGTCGTTTCTAAAAAATAAGTCTTTTCAAACACCGCACTTTGAGCAAACCATTGTCGGTCCTGCCCGCTCATAGAACCAATAAAGATGACTTTATGGCCACGCGCCTTCGCCGCTTGTGCAAGTGAGAGTGCGATCACCAAATGACCACCCGTACCGCCACCCGTAAAAATTAGTGTCATGCCTTCTCCCCGAATTGGGATTTGATTTTTTTAGAGATCATCAACACCATCCCAATCCCCACACTAGAGGCCAACATCGCGGACCCTCCGTAACTGAGTAATGGTACCGAAATCCCTTTAATCGGAGTCAATCCACTGATTCCATACGCATTGATCATAAAGGCAAAGGTGATTAGTAATCCCACTCCCAAACTAAAGAGATAATCGGTATCCGCTTTTGAGCGATTGGCAATCTTAAAGAGACGGTGTAAAATCATGATAAAGAGCATTGTCACCGCGAACACCCCTATAAATCCAAACTCTTCCGCAATCCCGGCAAGAACAAAATCGGTATGGACTTCACTCAAAAACCCAAGTTTAAACGTTCCATTCCCTAAGCCTGTTCCTAACAGCCCGCCATTGTGTATGGCATTAAGCGAGTGACCAATTTGATAGGCCTCTTCCCCGTTAGCAATACGTAAATGCTTTGCTATCGATTCAGGGAAAAAGGCAAGAATCGTACTTTGTGCCGATGCCCACCACGAAAGAATCCGATTAATACGGTGTGGTGCCATAGCAATAAATAAAAGGAAAAACATCACTGCCCCTCCAATCAGACTCAAAAAGAAACGAAAACTGCTCCCTGCAAAAAAGAGCATAAATGCCAATGTCAAAGAGAGAACTACCACTTGTCCCAAATCATTTTGAATAATGGCAATCAAAAACATAACTAAGATAAAAAGTGCTGCATACGGGAAAAAACGTTTGAATTCTTCTTTAATCCCCATACCTCCATGGTGACCAAGCTTGCGTGAAAAACTCCAAGCCAGAAAATAGACAAACCCTATCTTAAAAAATTCTACAGGTGCGATTGACATCCCAAAAATCTTAATCCAGCGTTTTGCACCCCCGACTTCACTCACCAAAAAAGAAGGAAGAAAAGGCATCGCGACCATCAAGGCTATTCCTCCCCAAAACAAGGTTAATCCAAGCGGATGAAGCCAAATATCGGGGTCAAGTTGAGCAATCATCCACATTAAAAGAATGGAAATAATGGCCATCAAGAGCTCACGGAAAACAAAGTGAAATGCATTGTAATCAAACAAGATAACGGCATATGCCGAAAGGGTATAGGAACAAATAATTCCAACTGTAATAAGAATGGTAGTTAAAATAAATAATTTTTTATCGGGCATCTTTTGACTTGTTTGGTGTATAATTTTGTATAAGTATAGCTTGCTCAGATTAAAGAGGCTATAAAGCAAAAGTGGAATGTATTTTGCTTGAAGAACAATAACACAAATGAAAGGGTTATTCAGATGGGCGTTAATATCTCACGGGCACATGAACTGATGAAAAGTGCGATGGATTATCGTGCCGCACGTCAAGACATGATCGCCAGTAACATTGCCAATGCCGATACCCCTTTCTATCGACCAAGAGACATTCGTTTTGAGGAAGCACTTGCCAAAGAAAGTGCCGCTATCTTCGCTCAAAAAGGGCAAGAGCTTCAAATGACCCATACCAATGGTGCACACTTGCATGGATTTAGCACCTCAAGTGATAACAAAGCTACTACCTTTTTTCGTGACGGTCATATGGCGCGCAATGATGGTAACAGTGTAGATCTGGATGTTGAGAGTTCAGAAATGGCTAAAAATTCTACGATGTTTAATGCCCTCACCGCTGCACTTAAAAAAGATTCCATGTTGTTCAAAAGCGTCATAGATGCTTCGAGCAAGACAGCGTAAGGACTAGACAATGGCATTTTTAGACAGCTTTGACATCAGTGGTTACGGCCTATCGGCTCAGCGTGTCCGCGTTAATACCATCTCTTCCAACATCGCCAATGCTCAGACAACCCGTACAGCTGAGGGCGGTCCTTACCGCCGTCAAGAAGTTATTTTTAAAGCCATGGATTTTAACAGTGTTTACAATGAGGCACTTGAGCGTCAGACTTCTTCTCTGGGCTATTCAGACCCGCTTAAAGAAGGACTTCAAGGGCTAAAACCAAACCCTGCTATTATGAGTGTGATCGTCGATAAGATTGCTCGTGATGACAAAGCCCCAAACATGAAATACGATCCTTCTCATCCTGATGCCGATGCAAAAGGGTACGTTGCCTATCCAAATATTAATCCCGTCATCGAAATGGCCGATTTAGTAGAAGCAACACGCTCATATCAAGCAAACGTAGCAGCTTTTGAAAGCGCCAAAAATATGGCTAGCGGTGCGATTAGCATCCTGCAAGCATAACCTAAGGACGAACAATTATGCAAGATTTAAACTCTATTAAATCTCTTTCTACTGCCGACTTATTCAAGGTAAAAGGGACTACTCCCGCTCAAGAAAGCACAACTGACTTTGCCCAAGAGCTCAAAAATGCGCTTGGCAATGTTAATGAAATGCAAGTTCAAGGCGAGAAAGCGATGAGTGACATCGCTACGGGTTCCGTCAAAGATCTGCATCAAGCGGCAATTGCCATTGATAAAGCCGAAATCAGTATGAAATTGATGCTTGAAGTGCGTAATAAAGCACTCAATGCATACAAAGAGATCACTCGAACCCAAATGTAATGCGCTGAATTCAAAAGTCATGCGCAATTCCAATAAATCAAAAAAAATATTAGCACTTTTCCTCGTCCTATTAATGGGCTTTGGCATCTTTTTAGCTGTCATGTTTTACACAGCCGTTCATGAGCGTGACATTCCCTCCATTTACTCTGAAGAAACCGCTAAAGCACAACGCGGAAACATCATCAGTGCCGATGGCTTTCATATTACCGCAACCCAAAAACTCTACAAAGCAGTCGTAAATACCAAAAATATTGATCCCGATAAAAGAGAACTTTTTGTTCAGCTTTTCAGTATCTACAGCGGTATTGACCCTGATGAGATCCGACAACGTCTTAATACACGTAAAGGCTCGGTCACATTGAGCTATCATATCGGTCCAAAAGAGGCGATGTACCTTAAAACATTAGCGTTTGAACTGCGCAAACTCAAAGTATTTATTGAATATGAACTGCCAAACGGACAACGTGTTCTTCAAGGATTGAACATCATCGAAAGCGGTGAAGCACGTGAATATCCCTATAAAAAATTACTGTCCCCTCTCATCGGCTATCCTAGAAAAATGGAGGAAGACGGCTATACTCGTATCTATGGGATAAAAGGGTTGGAAAAATATTTTGATGAGGAACTCAATCCCCAACAAAACAAAAGCCAAAAAGCGATGAGGGATGTCAATGGCTATTTAATTTTAAACAAACAAAGTTCCATTAAATCGCAGATTAATGGATTTGATGTCAAGCTCAATATCCCTATTGCTTTGCAAGCCCGCACAGAAGCTGTCACCGATCGGATTAAAGAAAACCTTCAAGCCGATGAGATTATCGCAACCGTTATGGAATCCAAGAGCGGAAAAGTCATTGCACTGGCTAGTTCCAACCGGTTTGATCCCAGTCATATTCAAACACAAGACTACCCCTCCCTCAATGCCAACGCAATTGAATACAGTTTTGAACCGGGTTCCGTTATCAAACCGATCATTTTTGCCCTATTACTGGATCGCCACCTGATCAATCCATACGATATGGTCAATGGTCACAATGGCCGCTACCAGCTGGGAAGAAAAACCATCGTCGATGAACATGCATTTCAAATGATCAGTGCCGAAGATGTTATCGTTCACTCTTCCAATATCGGTATTGCCCAATTAGGACAAAAACTCAATGGTACTGAATTTACCGAAGGGTTAAAGCGTTTTGGCTTTACCCATTTCAGTGGAACCGATCTCCCATATGAAAAAAGAGGCTCGATTCCAAGCAGTGCACAACTCAATAATTACCTTTATAAAGCGATTACTTCCTATGGTTATGGAATGCGCTCAAATGCCATGCAAATGGTCAAGGCTTACAATGTTTTTAACAACGGCGGGCGCATTATCAATCCAATGATTGTGGATTCGCTCATTGATGAAAAAGGAGTCTCCAAACCTATGCAGGTTCAAGCTCCGATTCAAATAATCGCTCCTGCAACTGCTGAGCGAATGAAATTGATTTTAATCAAGACCGTCAATGAAGGGACAGGGGCCTTAGCCAAGACTCCTGGATTGGAAGTAGGCGGAAAAACAGGAACCGCCCATATTGCAAAACACGGTGGATACAGCAACAGCTATCACACTTCATTTATTGGATTTGCCAATGATGGCAAGCATCACTACACCATTGGAATCACTGTCATCAATCCAAAAACAGTCTATTTTGCCTCTATTACCGCTGTTCCTGTTTTCAAAGCCATCGTGGATATTATGGTGGAAGAAAAATATCTTATGCTTGATTCAAGAGCTGTTGCCGCTGCTCAAAATGTTCCTAAAATCGAGCATCATTAGAGGCCCTTTTATTTTTTTCCGTTAAGCGCTTTATGGATTAACAAAGTCGCATCTTTAGTAAACGCATAACGATACTCGATACCCCATACCTCAACAACTGCTTCTCCGCTGATTGTCAGTTTATTTTTTTCCTGTATGATCCCAATAACACGATTAAATGTGATGTACTTAGTATCTATTTCTATAGTGAGTGGAAGTACACGCTGCGTATTGGGAGCGACACTAAATCCACCTGCTCCATTGATAGATGCCAAGCCATGTGCCAATTTTTGCTTCCCTTCTGTTAAAACATAAGTAAATGATTTCAGTTTCATCTCACTGTGCCAGCGATTGGTGATCGTGACATCCGTACCGATACGTATTGCCTCTGTATCTGCTGGAACGCCTAACAGGGACAATATTCCTAACGCCACCTCACTTTTCGTATTTTCCCACCGTAAATGACCAGAGGGTTCGATTAAAACATCTTTGCCCATTTTAGGAACACACCCGCTCAAAACAACGAAGACCACCATTAACGCTAAAAAGTTTTTCATCTTACATCCATACATTATCAATTAAGCGTGTTGATCCCGCACGTGCTGCTACCAATACAATCGTATCCCCGATTATCACCTCAGATATCGCTTCAAAACGACGATTGACGATTGCCACATATTCCACATTCAAAGGTTGCAAAATATCCATCATGGCATTACGTATTGCCTTGGTTTCTCTCACCTCTTGCATAACGAGATGAGTGGCTCGCTTAAGAGATGCCGAGAGTTTGAGTGCTTCGACCCGATCTTCCTGACTCAAATAAACATTACGGCTCGATAATGCCAGACCATCACTTTCACGAACCGTATCCACCGCAACAATCTCAACCTGCATAAAAAGGTTTTCAACCATTTGTGTGATCAGGGAAAGCTGCTGTGCATCTTTTTTTCCAAAATAAACACGCGAGGCTCGTACCAAATTAAAAAGCTTCATCACAACCGTCAAGACTCCGTCAAAATGACCTGGTCTCGAAGCTCCTTCCAAAATATATCCACGTATGTCTGGAGCTTTGATACTTACTTCATCCTTCCCGTACATCGTATTGACATCAGGATAAAACAGCACATCCACACCACTTAGTTTGCAAATTTTAAAATCCGCATCTTCACGACGTGGATATTTACTCAAATCTTCGCCCGGTAAAAACTGTGTCGGATTCACAAAAATCGACACCACAACCACATCATTTTCTACTCTTGCCCTCTCTATGAGCGTGCGATGCCCAATATGCAGTGCCCCCATCGTCGGCACAAATCCAACCGATCCCATTTTTGAATCCAAAGCAGCTCTTAATTCCACTGCCGTACGTGCGATAATCATCGTTTTAGCCTCTATACAATATAATCACAATTATAATACAGTTAGAGGATATTCCTTTATGGATCACTACGAATACACCGAATTATTAAAAACTTTGACGATTAAAATGCAAAACGTCACCGATGTTGTCCGTCCAAAAGAGATAAATGGACGTCTCAGTGAGATCACTGCGCTTGAAAACTCTGATGGTTTTTGGAATGATGCAACCAATGCAGGGATTGTCCAAAAAGAAAAAACACAACTAGAGCGTCGCCTTAACAAATACACTAAAACCTATAATATCCTAGGTGATGCTGTCGATTTGTACGAAATGGCAAAAGATGAAAACGATGAAGAAACCATCCAATCTCTTTTTGACGATGCCGCAAAGCTTGAAAATGAAGTCAAACTCATGGAAGTTGATGTCTTGTTGAGCGGTGAGCATGATGGCCATAACGCCATTGTCACTATCCACCCAGGAGCGGGAGGAACAGAGTCCCAGGACTGGGCTTCGATGCTCCTGCGTATGTACACCCGTTGGGCAGAACGCCATGATTTTTCCGTTGAGATGCTCGACTACCAGTCAGGGGAAGAAGCAGGAATCAAAGATGCCGCAATCCTAATCAAAGGGGTGAACGTTTACGGTTATCTCAAAAATGAAAACGGTATTCACCGATTAGTGCGTATCAGCCCCTATGATTCTGCAGCAAAACGCCACACTAGCTTTACTTCTGTTCTTGTTTCTCCTGAACTTGACGATGATATTGACGTTGAGATTGAAGACCGAGATATCCGTATTGACACCTATCGTGCATCCGGTGCAGGAGGTCAGCACGTTAATAAAACCGAATCCGCTATTCGTATCACCCATATCCCAACAGGTATCGTAGTACAGTGTCAAAATGACCGAAGTCAGCATAAGAACAAAGCAACTGCGTTCAAAATGCTAAAGTCTCGCATCTATGATCTCGAACTCGCCAAACAAAAAGCGGCGGTTGACGGTATTGAAAAAAGTGAAAATGGATGGGGACATCAAATCCGTTCCTATGTTCTTGCCCCGTATCAGCAAGTAAAGGACACCCGTTCAGGAATCCCTTATTCAAACATCAGCACCATCTTAGATGGTGATATCGACGAACTCGTCGAGGGTGTTCTCATCGCATTGAACCGAAAAGATGACAACGAGTAACCCTAATACCATTCTCAGAGAATGTGCTTTAAATGAGGCGTGTTCTTACATACCCGGCAACACCCAAACAATCCATTATAAAGTTATCCAAGAGTGTACCAAGAGTCAGTGTGAAGCCCTAATTTTACGAGGCTGGCGACGATTTGGTGCGATGTATTTTCGTCCAATCTGTCAAAATTGCCACTCCTGTGAAAGCCTTAAAATAGACGTAGAAAACTATACGTTTAGCAAATCCGAACGACGTATTTTGCGCAAAAACACTCATCTGCATACCATCGTACGCCATCCTACTATGACTACCGAACACTTAGAACTTTTCTACCGCTACCACGCCTACAAACACCACACACGTGATTGGGATTCCCCAAAAATTGATCCAAAAAATTATCACTCCTCTTTTGTGTATGGTCACGGCGACTTTGGTTATGAAGTACTCTATTTTCAAGATGATAAACTCATCGCTGTAGATCTCATCGATATCCTTGACGATGGTATTTCTTCCCTATACTGCTACTATGATCCCCATCACAATGCCCTCTCTTTGGGGAAATATACCCTCTTGGAACAAATAGCCCTGGCAAAGCGTTTGGGTCTTAAATGGATTTATCTTGGCTATTATGTAAAAGAATGCCTCAGCCTATCCTATAAGGCCAATTACACCCCATCTCTGCAACTGCAAGACAGACCTGAAGAAAATGAAGTCCCACTATGGAAAACACTTGACACTTCGGTCTCAATTCAAGATAATCAATAATAATTTAGTACTTCTCACTATTTTTAGCGTAGCGAGGATTTTTAGCACCTTCCTGCGCCATTGCACGGATTTCTTGCTCTACATCATGACGCAGTACATCCAAAACTGGAATTTTATTATGAGCCTCATCCACCGTCACAAAAGTAAATATAGCATCGACAACGCTGCATTCGCAATTCGTATCGCGACGTCTTACATGAAAATCCACATGAATACGTATGGACGTGCGGCCAATTGAGTCTACTGTAGTATAAATTGTAAAAATATCTCCATTTTTAACAGGCTCTTTAAAATGCAAATCGGTTACAAAAACAGTAGCTGCCTGCCCGATCACCAGTCCTTCGACGGTAATCGATGCAGATTTATCCATTTTTCCCATAATCCAGCCGCCAAAGACACCACCCATATGGTTCAAATCTGTCGGATAGACACGGCCGCGTAATGCTAAGATTTTTTCCATGATAATCTCCGAACAAAATTTAATATTTTTTATTCTAGATGATGGATGCTAAGAGAAAGATTAATAGAAATGGATGAAAGTAGAAGAAAGAAGAATCCCCAAAAGAGGGGAAAGAGAGTTTACCTTAGCTGTTACGCTTTTTGATAATCTCTTCAGCAACGTTACGTGGAACTTCAGCATAGTGATCAAATTCCATAGAATAACTTGCACGTCCTTGTGTCGCAGAACGAAGGTCAGTTGAGTAACCAAACATTTCAGACAATGGTACGAACGCATCAACAATTTTGTTACCTGAACGGTCACCCATGTTGTTGACTTGTCCACGACGACGGTTAAGGTCACCGATGACGTCACCCATGAAGTTTTCAGGTACTTCTACTTCAACTTTCATCATAGGCTCAAGGATCGCAGGGTTTGCCTTACGACAAGCCTCTTTGAATCCCATAGAAGCCGCGAGTTTAAACGCCATCTCAGATGAGTCAACCTCGTGGTACGAACCATCATACAATGTAACTTCGATGTCTTCGATAGGGTAGCCCGCAAGAACACCTTTAGCCATAGCTTCTTTACACCCTTTTTCAACTGCAGGAACGTATTCTTTTGGAATAACCCCACCTTTGATTTCGTTGTGGAAAGTATAACCGGTACCAGGCTCGCCCGGCTTAACGATGAGATAAACGTGACCAAATTGTCCACGTCCACCTGATTGCTTAGCGTATTTGTACTCTTGTTTTACTTCCGCACGAATTGACTCACGGTAGGCAACTTGTGGTGCACCAACCTCTGCTTCAACTTTAAACTCACGGAACATACGGTCAACAAGAATCTCTAGGTGAAGCTCACCCATACCTGAGATGATCGTTTGTCCTGTTTCTTCGTCTGTGTGAACACGGAAAGATGGATCTTCTGCTGCAAGTTTAGCTAAAGCGATACCCATCTTTTCTTGGTCTGGTTTTGTTTTAGGCTCAACCGCAACCGAGATAACCGGCTCAGGAAAGTGCATACGCTCCAAAATTAGACGATCGTCTTCTGAACATAATGTATCCCCTGTTGTTGTGTCTTTAAGACCAACAACCGCACCAATTTCACCTGCATAAAGAGATTTAATCTCTTCACGCTTGTTAGCGTGCATTTTTACGATACGTCCAATACGCTCTTTTTTACCTTTGATAGTATTATAAGCGTATGTACCAGATTCAAGAACACCACGATATACACGTACAAATGTCAACTGACCAACAAATGGATCTGTCATAATTTTAAATGCAAGACCGGCGAATGGAGCATCATCACGTGATTCAACTGCCACTTCGATCTCTTCATCGTCTTCTTTTGTTCCTGTAATCGCAGCAACTTCAAGTGGAGATGGAAGATAATCAACAACCGCATCCAAAAGAGTCTGAA
The DNA here is from genome assembly GCA_030692765.1 of Sulfuricurvum sp. GTDB lineage: Bacteria > Campylobacterota > Campylobacteria > Campylobacterales > Sulfurimonadaceae > Sulfuricurvum. The sequence goes on along the minus strand of JAUYUB010000019.1, from coordinate 47,063 downwards.
CCCCTTTGTTTTTAAACGCAGTACCACATGTCATAGGAATGATTTCCATCTTAAGACATCCAGCTTTAATCCCACGCATGATCTCTTCGTTGCTAAGCTCACCCTCTTCGAAGAATTTCTCCATCAAAGTATCGTCGCCCTCAGCAGCCGCTTCCATCATTTGTGCACGGTATTTATTAGAAATTTCCACCATATCCGCAGGAATTTCTGCTTCATGATAGTTTGAACCCATTGCAGCATCATCATCCCAAAGGATAGCTTTCATCTTAACAAGGTCAACAATACCTTTAAAACCGTCTTCAGCACCGATTGGCAACTGAATTGCAATAGGATTGGCTTTAAGACGCAAACGTATTTGCTCTTCTACATTGTAGAAATCAGCTCCCGTACGGTCCATTTTGTTAACAAAAACCATACGTGGCACACCGTAACGGTTTGCTTGACGCCATACCGTTTCAGATTGTGGCTGAACACCACCAACCGCACAGAAAACGGCTACTGCACCATCAAGTACACGCATAGAACGCTCAACTTCAATGGTGAAGTCAACGTGGCCCGGAGTATCAATAATATTGATTTGTTTGCCGTTCCATTCACAGGTAGTAGCAGCAGAAGTGATCGTAATACCACGCTCTTGCTCTTGCTCCATCCAGTCCATAGTTGCAGCACCTTCATGTACTTCACCGATTTTGTGTGAAACACCTGTATAGAACAAAATACGTTCAGTTGTAGTCGTTTTACCTGCATCAATGTGTGCAGCAATACCGATATTTCTAACGTCTTCTAGTTTATGGGATCTTGCCATGATAATAGCCTTAAAAAGTAGTTTTTATTGGGAGAATGGTAACCAAAAAAGGTTACCGAAAGGTTATGAAAAAGCCTACCAGCGATAGTGAGCAAATGCTTTATTCGCTTCTGCCATACGGTAAGTATCTTCTTTTTTCTTGAACGATGAGCCTTTATCATTGGCAGCTTCTAGCAATTCATTTGCTAAACGCTCAGCCATAGTGCGCTCATTACGCTTACGCGCAGCATCCGTTAACCAACGGATTGCAAGTGAAAGCTGACGAACAGGGCGTACTTCTACTGGAACTTGGTAGGTCGCTCCACCCACACGGCGGCTTTTAACTTCGATTACCGGCTTGATGTTTTCGATAGCTGCATCAAAAACTTCGATACCTGTTTTTTCACCACGTGATGCAATGATATCCAATGCACTGTACATGATTTTTTCAGCTGTACTTTTCTTTCCATCCCACATAATTTTGTTGATGAATTTTGTCAAAATTTTTGAGCCATGAACCGGGTCAGGCATTATTTCGCGTACGGGCGCTTTTCTTCTTCTCATAATGTTTCCTTCAATTTTTAAAATTTACTCAAAAAACGGCTATCAAGAACCGAATCTTGTCGGGTTAAATGATTATTTTTTAACCTTAGCTTTTTTCGTTCCGTATTTAGAACGAGATACTTTACGGTCTTTAACACCCGCAGCATCAAGAGCACCACGAACGATATGGTATTTTACCCCTGGTAAGTCTTTAACACGACCACCACGAACAAGAACAATCGAGTGCTCCTGCAAGTTGTGACCCTCACCACCGATATAACTAATAACTTCAAACCCTGAAGTCAAACGAACTTTAGCAACTTTACGAAGCGCCGAGTTAGGTTTCTTTGGGGTTGTAGTATATACACGAGTACATACACCACGACGTTGTGGGCATGACACCAAAGCGGGTGATTTTGATTTTTTCACTACCGCTTGTCGCTCTTTACGAATAAGCTGGTTGATTGTTGGCATACAATCTCCTTGTTTTGAAATGTTCCAGTAGAATTTTAGCCCACCCATAGGGGACTAATAAACGCGCAATAATACCTGATTTTTAATTAAATATAGCTTATTTTAAGGAAGGTTTAAATTGAGGAAGAAATGAGAGTTATGCGTGGATCTTTTGGCCGAAGCCAAAAAGTTATTCGCCGAATTGTATTGTTTGATCTTTATAGATACCCGTACCAACCGGTATTGTACGACCGATAATAACGTTTTCTTTAAGATCCGTCAAGTCATCGATTTTCGCAGCAACCGCGGCTTCTGTCAATACTTTAGTCGTATCTTGGAACGATGCAGCTGAGATGATAGAATCAGCGCTTACTGATGCACGAGTGATACCCACTAGGTATGGCTCAGCAATTGCAGGCTCTCCGCCAAGACGAAGGATTTTTTCATTTTCAGTTTTGAACTGTACTTTAGATACAACATCGCCTTCAATGAATTTAGTATCGCCTGAGCGAAGGATTTTAATTTGACGCAACATTTGAGTAAAGATAACCTCAATATGTTTATCCGCAATATTAACCCCTTGACGACGGTATACTTGCTGTACTTCACTAACCAAGAAGTGATAAAGAGCTTTAACACCCAAGATTCTCAAAATCTCATGAGAGCTCAAGATACCATCTGTCAAACGCTCACCTGCGTGAACAAACTCGCCTGCGTGTACCATTGCCGTAAGATTTTTATCAACGAAGTACTCTTTGACCATTCCGTTCTCAGACGTGATCAAGATACGCTCTTTACCACGAAGCGGTTTACCAAAGCTAACAACACCGTCAAGCTCCGCGATCAATGCGATCTCTTTTGGCTTACGTGCTTCAAATAACTCGGATACACGCGGAAGACCTCCGGTAATATCACGAGATTTTTGCAGTGCTTTTGGCGTACGAGCCAAAATATCTGCCACTTTAACTTCTGCTCTGTCTTGTGCAAAAATAGCAGTTTTTGGTTCAACCGCATAACGGATAATAGTTCCATCCGCTGCAGCCAATACGATCGCCGGTTTGAACTCAGAAGCAATATATTCATTGATCATCAAACGTGTTTTTCCGGTCAACTCATCAAACTGCTCTGATGCAGTAACACCTGGAATAATATCTTCAAAGGTAATAACACCATTTGTTTCAGAGATGATCGGGTTCGAATATGGATCCCACTCAGCAATTACAACGGACTCTTCTTTAAGTGGCTTAGCAATTAACGTATCTGCTTTTACAATTTCATTGTCATTGATTTCAATTACAGAACCGCGCGCTATGTAGTGACGGATCGCTTCACGGTCTTCACTGTCAGCGACAACAGCAAAAAGACCTTTTTCTTCTACACTGTAGCCTTTAACGATTTCATGATGACGCTCGAGGTAATCACCTTTAAGAAGGTAGTACTTGATAGTACCTTTCTCTTTAGCAAGAATCTTTTGAGTAATCGGCGCACCGTCTTTTACAAGGATTTCAGATGCGTATGGAATACGGTTAGGGACATTCCATCCGTCTTTGATAGTTTCAACGATAGACTCGTCCGCTTTGACCATTGTGCCATTTTCATACGGAAGGTAGAATTTACCTTCGATTTTACCGCTAACACCTGCTAATTCATTCGCTTTCGCTACTTCATTTTTACGTAAGGTATAACGCTGTGTTTGTGACTCACCTTTAACACTTACGATAATCTCATCATGGATTGTTTGAATTTCAACTGAACCTGCGAATGGTGCTTTAATTTTTGGTTCAACCAAAAGAATAGCAGCATTACGACGGTTTGCAACAACCTGCTTACCCTCTTTAGAAAGGTAAGTTTTCATGTTGTAATAACGGATAAACCCTTCTTTAGTCGCAAGAACTTGACGCTCTTCTCTCGTACTTGATGCCGTTCCCCCGACGTGGAAGGTACGTAGCGTCAACTGTGTACCAGGTTCACCGATAGACTGGGCAGCAATAATACCGACTGCTTCCCCGCGTCTAACAATTTCACCTGTACCCAAGTTAAGACCATAACACAATGCACATACGCCATCAACTGATTTACAGGTTGTAGGAGTACGGATATGTGCCGCACGAATACCGGCTTCAACAATTTTAGACGCCATAATCTCATCAATGAGTGTACCCTCAGAGTAGAGGATTTCATTGGTGATTGGATCAATAGCATCTTCCGCCAAGACACGACCGTAAATACGATCTTCTAGCGGCTCAATCAATTCGTTACCTACAGAGATATCAGTTAATTCAACCCCTTCATGCGTTCCACAATCGTGTTCAACAATCTTGACATTTTGAGCAACGTCTACGAGTTTACGTGTCAAATAACCCGCATTAGCCGTTTTAAGTGCCGTATCCGCAAGACCTTTACGTGCACCGTGGGTTGAAATAAAGTATTCAAGAACGTTCAAACCTTCTTTAAAGTTTGAAATAATCGGTGTTTCAATAATCGAACCATCCGGTTTCGCCATAAGACCACGCATACCGGCAAGCTGACGAATCTGAGCCGCAGAACCACGCGCTCCAGAGTCTGCCATCATAAAGATAGAGTTAAAACCATCTTTATCTGCTTTAACCAGGTCCATCATCCCAGTTGCAACCGTATTATTCGTGTCAGTCCAGACGTCAATGATTTTATTGTAGCGCTCTTGCTCTGTTAAAAGACCCGCTTCAAATTGCTTTTGAATCTCTTTAACACGATTCTTAGAAGCTACAATAAGTGCCTCTTTTTCTTTAGGTATGATAATATCCGTAATAGAGATAGAAACACCCGATTGAGTTGCGTATTTAAAACCAAGGTCTTTGAGATTATCCAAGAACTCAGCCGTGATTGCAATACCGCCATGCTTGTTAACATAGTCAACAAGAATAGAAATATTTTTCTTTTTCATCATAACGTTCCACAATTCTACTGGAACGAAATCAGGAAGAATTGATTTAAGAATCATGCGTCCCGCTGTCGTGTGAATCATACGACCATCAACACGTGTTCGTACTTTTGCATGTAAATCAAGAGCTTTATGTTCAATAGCAATCATAATCTCATCAACATTGCTGAAAAGCTTATTTGATCCCTTAACTTCATTTTTACCCAATGATAGGTAATAAAGACCCAAGACCATATCTTGTGATGGTGTTGCAATCGCTTTCCCTGATGCTGGAAGCAAAATGTTCATAGAAGAAAGCATCAATACTTTACATTCCGCAATCGCTTCTGCACCCAGTGGTACGTGAACCGCCATTTGGTCACCATCAAAGTCCGCATTAAACGCAGCACAGACAAGAGGGTGTAATTGGATCGCTTTACCATCAATCAGTTTCGGGTGAAATGCTTGAATTGAAAGTTTATGAAGCGTCGGCGCACGGTTAAGCATGATTGGATAACCATCAACAATCTCCGCCAAACATTCCCAAACTTCATTGGTTTTCTCATCGATCATTTTCTTGGCCGCTTTAACGGTGGTTGCGTAACCCTTATCTTCAAGTTTTGCAATCAAATGTGGTTTAAATAACTCCAATGCCATTAGCTTTGGAAGACCACATTGATCCATACGAAGACTTGGTCCAACAACGATAACCGAACGACCAGAGAAGTCAACACGCTTACCAAGTAGATTTTGACGGAAACGTCCTTGCTTCCCTTTGATAATTTCTGAAAGAGATTTTAATGGACGCTTGTTTGCACCTTTGACGGCATTTGCACGACGACCATTGTCAAACAATGCATCCACCGCTTCTTGCAACATACGCTTTTCATTACGAACAATAATCTCTGGGGCTTCAAGTTCGATCAAACGCTTCAAACGTTGGTTACGGTTGATAACACGACGATAAAGATCATTAACATCCGATACTGCAAACTTACCTCCGTCAAGGCTAACCAACGGACGTAATTCAGGAGGTAATACCGGAAGGGCAGTCAGCATCATCCAAGCAGGATTATTACCTGAATTTAAGAATGATTCTATGACTTTTAGACGCTTGACAATTGTTTTACGTTTTGCTTCTGAATTTGTTTTTTGCACCTCTTCTTTAAGCGCTGAAAAGAGATCAACCAGATCCAATTCATCCAAAAGATCACGAGCCGCTTGTCCGCCCATTTCCGCAACGAAACCGCTGTCTCCGTAACGCTGTACCAATGTACGGTATTGCTCTTCGTTCAATACGTCGTATTTAAGTACAGGAGAAGTTTGTGCACCGTCATAGTGTGCTTCCCCGCCGCTTTTAACGATGTATGCTTCATAATACAATACGCGTTCCAAGTCTTTCATTTTTACGCCTAAAAGCGTACCAATACGACTTGGAAGGGAACTGACATACCAGATGTGAGCAACAGGAGTTACCAAATCAATGTGTCCCATACGGTTACGACGAACCTTAGAAGAAGTTACTTCAACGCCACATTTTTCGCAGACAACGCCTTTGTAACGCATTTTTTTGTATTTTCCACACAAACATTCGTAATCACGAACAGGTCCGAAAATCTTTGCACAGAATAATCCATCACGCTCTGGCTTAAGAGTACGATAATTGATTGTTTCAGGCTTTTTAACTTCACCATGACTCCAAGAGAGAATTTTCTCTGGGCTCGCAAGGCGAAATTGTATTTGTTTAATATCTGTTGGACGATTGTCTTCAGTTACTGCAATTGGTACTAATTTACTCATTGTCATCTACCTCGTCAAAAATCTCAATATCAAGCGCTAATGCTTGAAGCTCTTTGGTTAATACGAACAACGTCTCAGGAATACCTGATGGCGGAACGCTTTCACCTTTTGTAATCGCTTTGTATGCACGGACACGTCCGTCAACGTCATCTGACTTGATCGTCAACATCTCTTTTAGAACCGCTGAAGCACCGTATGCTTCTAGTGCCCAAACTTCCATCTCCCCGAAACGCTGTCCGCCGAAGAGTGCTTTACCACCAACCGGCTGCTGCGTTACCAAAGAGTATGGTCCAGTTGAACGTGCGTGTACTTTTTCATCAACCAAGTGATGAAGCTTAAGGATGTACATGTAACCTACGTTGACGCGCTCTTTGAGCTTCTCCCCGCTTTTTCCATCGTACAGTTCCATCTTGCCGTCAGCATCTAATTTAGCCAATTCAAACAAACGTGCAAATTCAGCTGGAGTAACACCCTCAAAAATTGGAGTCGCAAATTTAACACCCTTGCTCCAATCTTGAGCATATCCAAGAAGGGTTTTATCATCCATAGCACCGATCGCATTCGCGGCATCCATCAGTCCCGCAACATCAGCGATCGTGATCATTTTTGTACGGAGTTCACCGATGAATTCTTTTTGCTTGCTCTCAAAAATATCTTGAATTTGGAAACCAAGCTCACGCCCGGCCATACCAAGGTGCATCTCAAGAATTTGACCAATGTTCATACGTGATGGAACCCCAAGAGGATTCAAACATACATCAACCGTACGGCCATTTGCCATGTACGGCATGTCAACTTGTGGAACAATAATCGAAACGATACCTTTGTTCCCGTGACGTCCCGCCATTTTATCCCCGACTTTTAACTTACGTTTTGTTGCGATGTAAACTTTTACAAATTTAACAACACCATTTGGCAAGATATCGTCTTTTTCCAAGATAGAAAGTTTTTCTTCGTGTTCATCACGAAATTTTTTCTTCTCTTTTTGGAAATGATTCTTAGTTTGGTTGTACTTCTCTTGAATATCATCTGCAAATGCTTTGACGATGGTATTCATAGCAAAGCGGTTAACCTCTTTTAGGTCATCTGCATTAAGGTACGCACCCTCTTTGTACTCATTACCATTAACACTTACAGCGCTTTGCAATGGGTGTTTAGTTAACAATGAAGCGATACGAAGCATCTCTTCTTTATCAATCATCAAGAGACGATCATAGTGTTCACGCTCTAATTCGTCACGTTCTGCTTTTTCAAGCTCAAGCGTACGCGGATCTTTATCGTATCCTTTTTTCGTGAATACTTTAACGTCAACTACAACACCTTCCATGCTTGGTGTACAGTAAAGTGATTTATTAACAACGTGACCCGCTTTTTCACCAAAGATAGCACGTAATAAACGCTCTTCAGGAGTCGGTTTAACTTCACCTTTCGGTGATACTTTACCGACAAGAATCATACCGCCTTGTACATTGGTACCGATTTTAACGATACCGCTCTCATCAAGATGAGATAATTCATCATCCCGTACATTTGGAATATCACGTGTAATCTCTTCGACACCATGCTTTAATTCACGTGCTTCCGCTTCTTTTTCATAAATATGGACGGATGTAAATGCATCTTCACGAATCATACGCTCAGACATAACGATAGCATCCTCGAAGTTATACCCGTTCCATGGCATAAACGCTACAAGAGCATTAATCCCAAGTGCAAGTTCACCTTGATCCATATTTGGACCATCTGCGATAATTTGCCCTTTTGATACTTTTTGCCCTTGTTTAACAATCGGTTTTTGTACAAAAGTTGTATTTTGGTTAGTACGAATATTTTTTTCCAACGGATAGTAATCAATAAACGTTCCGTCTTCATCTTCGCCCATTACATAAATATGTTTAGCATCAACTTTTTCAACTACACCGCTACGTTCAACTTTAACACATTCCCATGAATCACGGGCAACCAATTTCTCAACACCTGTACCTACCATTGGAGCTTCAGGTTTCAACAATGGAACCGCTTGACGTTGCATGTTTGAACCCATGAGTGCACGGTTCGCGTCATCATGCTCCAAGAATGGAATCAAGCTCGCAGCAACACCGACAACCATGTGCGGCGTAAGATCACGAAGTTCACAATTTTTTGGTGATACAAGCTGGATTTCGCCATCTTTACGTATCTCAACCAAGTCATCCAGGAAGTTACCCTTATCATCAACACGCGTTGATGCTGCAGCAATAACTTTGCCTTCTTCTTGTGTCGCAGTTAAATAAACCACTTCTTTGCTAACAACACCGTCAGTAACGACATTATACGGTGCTTCAATAAAGCCATGCTCATTTACTTTTGAATACGTAGCCAAAGTATTGATCAAACCAATGTTTTGACCCTCCGGAGTCTCAATCGGGCATATGCGCCCGTAGTGAGTCGGGTGAACGTCACGTACTTCAAATCCGGCACGCTCTTTGACAAGACCGCCTTCACCGAGTGCTGAAAGACGACGCTTGTGGGTTACTTCTGACAACGGATTTGTCTGATCCATAAATTGAGACAATTGTCCGCCGCTGAAAAACTCCATAATGGTCGATGTGATCATCTTAGAGTTAATCAAATCATGTGGCATCAACTCTGTCGTTTGGCCGCTCATGGTTGAAAGCTTGTCTTTGATTGCTTTTTGCATCTTGATCAAACCATTGTGAAGCTCGTTACCAAGAAGTTCACCGATTGAACGGATACGACGATTACCGAGGTGATCACGATCATCAATATGTCCCTGTCCGTTTTTGACTTTGATTACATATTTAACCGTGTTAATAATGTCTTCATTCGTCAATACAGTTACATATTCAGGTATATTCAACCCAAGTTTATGATTCATTTTCATACGACCGACTCTTGTCAAATCGTAACGCTCAGGATCAAAGAAAAGTTGATTTACAAAAATACGGGCTGCTTCTTTAGTAACAGGCTCACCAGGACGCATAACTTTGTAAATACGAATAGCCGCGAGTGCATTTTCGTCTTCTATATCTTCAGTTTGCTTCAATAATTTTAAAGAATCGACATCGGCAATAAACGCGTTGATAATTGAACTGTCATGACCTTCTGCTAAGTCATTCGCAACTACGAACTCCGTAACACCGGCTTCTGCCATTTTTTTCAATTTCGTTTCATCAAGCTGTGTCATCGTGTCAAACATGACTTCACCTGTAGATGTGTCAATGATCGGCTCTGCAAGATGGCGCTCAATCATGATATCGATTGGATATTGCACTGCAGTCACACCATCGGCAACCATTTTTTCCGCTTTTTTCGCAGAAAGACGTTTTCCCGCAGCTACTAACAATTTACCGTCAGTGTCAACCAAATCATAGGCAAGTCGACCTTCAAAATGTTCAGGAACAAAGTCTAAAAGATATTTGTTATCTTCTAAGCGAATTTTTTGAAGTGGGTAGAACATCTTCAAAATATCTTGCTTACTGTAGCCAAGTGCACGGAACATGATCGTTACAGGTACTTTACGGCGCTTATTAATACGCATGTAAAGAATGTCTTTTGGATCGTATTCAAAATACAACCATGAACCACGGTCAGGGATAATCTGACCTGTGAAAATCATTTTACTTCCAGCTGTTGAAGACTCTTCTTCTTTAAAAATAACCCCTGGGCTACGGTGCAGCTGATTAACAACAACACGTTCAACACCATTGATGACAAATGATGTTCGCTCAGTCATCAAGGGAATATCACGGATAAAGATCGTTTGCTCTTTAATGTCCTTGACTGCTAGCTTTTCTTTTGTATTTTCATCACGGTCCCAAATAACAAGACGTGTTTTAATACGAAGAGAAACCGAATACGTCAAACCACGTTCCATAGATTCACGAACGGTGTATTTGGGACGACCAACCTCAGAACCAAGGTACTCAAGAGAAAGACGATTCTGAGAATCATGAATAGGAAATGCAGATTGGAAAACTCGTTCAATACCACTTTTTGAGCGATCTTTTTGATCAATCATCAAAAATGAATCGTATGAACTTTGTTGAAGTTGTAATAAATTCGGTACTTCAATTTGTTGGGGAGTTTTCGCGAAATCAACGCGTAAGCGATTTCCAGAGTGAAGAGTGTTTAACATAGGCTACCTCAATCAAGTTTGTTATCCCAGAGGGATGAATATAAATGCATGTCTAGCTAAGTGACCTTAACCGTATAACGACGTATGGGCACTTTCTCAAATTGAAAAAATCAACTCGAAAAAGTGCCCTGAAATACAACGGAGGGAAAACCCTCCAATCAGAATATGATTATTTGATTTCTACTACTGCGCCAGCTTCTTCAAGCTCTTTTTTAGCGGCTTCAGCATCTTCTTTGTTGATGCCTTCTTTGATTGTTGTAGGAGCGCCATCAACTGCATCTTTTGCCTCTTTAAGACCAAGACCAGTAAGTGCACGTACTACTTTAATAACGTTGATTTTCTTTTCACCAGCGTCTTTAAGGATAACATCGAACTCAGTTTTTTCTTCTTCAGCAGAAGCTGCAGCAACAGCACCACCAGCAACCGCTACCGGTTGAGCAGATACTCCGAATTTTTCTTCGAATTCTTTAACAAGCTCAGAAAGCTCTAATACAGAAAGGTTTGAGATAAACTCAAGAACGTCTTGTTTTGTAACAGCCATTGTATTCTCCTAATTTTTTTTATTTATGCCGACATTAAATTCGGCGTTGTTTTAAAACAGCGATTAAGCTGCTTCTTTTTGACGCTTAAGCGCATCGAGACCGATTGTGAAATTGCGTACTGGGCCCATCCAAACAGATGCCAACATACCCAACAATTCTTCGCGACCTGGAAGGGTTGCAAATGCACGTACTTTTTTCTCATCAGCAGCTTGTCCATCAATGTATGCCGTACGAATAACAAACTTATCATTACCTTTTGCAAAGTCAACTGCTGTTTTTGATGCAGCAATAGCGTCTTCGCCCCAGATAAAGATGTTAGTATCAACGATATCAACACCAGTCATATCTGCATTTTTCAATGCGATAGTTGCTAATGTGTTTTTGATAACTTGCACTTTTGTATCTTTTGAACGTGCATCTTTACGAAGAACTTCCAATTGGGATACTGTCAATCCACGATAATCACACATAACAACCGCTTTAGCACTCTTGAACTCTTCGCTCAATGCACTAACGATGTCAGATTTTTGTGTTTTAGTCATAGTTTCTCCTTTCCAGACACAACTTCAAGCGGGGCAGAATACTCTGATTAAGGCTCACGCCCCCTACTGTCTTAAGTCCATAAGATAAATATAGTTTAATTATTAACGGATATCAAGAAGCTCTTGAATATCAAATTTAATAGCAGGGCTCATAGTCAATGAAAGTGCCGCATTTTTCATATAACGACCCTTTGCAGTTGAAGGTTTCGCACGGTTGATAGCACCAACAAAGGCTTTGATATTTTCTTCAATTTTAACCGCGTCAAAACTTACTTTACCAACACCAGCATGGATGTTCCCTTTTTTGTCAACACGGAAATTTACTTGTCCGCCTTTAACATTGGAAACAGCTTTTGCGATATCAGCAGTAACTGTACCTGTCTTAGGATTAGGCATCATACCTTTTGGCCCAAGAATACGACCAACTTGACCAACAAGTCCCATACAATCAGGTGCAGCAACAACAATATCAAATGGCATATTGCCAGCTTTAATCATATCAACAAGTTCTTCAGCACCAACAATGTCAGCACCCGCAGCTTTAGCTTCATCCGCTTTAGCACCTTTTGCAAATACAGCAACGCGAACCACTTTACCCGTACCGTGAGGAAGCACAACAGCGCCACGGATCATCTGGTCAGCGTGACGAGGATCAACATTTAGGTTTAAAGCAATTTCAACAGTTTCGTCAAATTTTGCAGACTTTAGTTCTTGTAAAAATACTGATGCATCCGCTACGCTGTAGCTTTTTGTCAAATCAATTTTTTCACTCAATAATTTATAGCGTTTTCCAGCCATGGTAATTCTCCGTTAATAGAATCTGCCGCATAATTTAGGCTCTTTGCGGTCGAAGAGTTATAGGTTTAGTCGACGATTTCAACACCCATTGAACGTGCAGAACCTGTAATTGTTGCAATAGCAGAATCAACATTATCTGTATTCATGTCTTGAATCTTTTGCTTAACGATTTCCATCAATTGAGCTTTAGTGATTTTACCCACTTTGTTTTTCATCGGATTATCAGTCCCTTTTTTAAGACCAGCTGCTTTCATGATAAGAGCAGATGCCGGGGGCTGTTTGGTGATGAATGAAAACGTTTTGTCTGCATATACAGTGATAACTACAGGGAGTTTAAATCCTGCCTTATCTTTTGTACGCTCATTAAACGCTTTACAAAATTCCATGATGTTAACACCACGTTGACCAAGGGCAGGACCAACCGGTGGAGCCGGATTAGCCGCGCCAGCTTGAACTTGTAACTTAATGTAACCAGTGATTTTCTTTGCCATTTGTGCTTCCTTTTTTTGAGATTAAATTATTTTTTCGACTTGCGTATACGATATGTCAACCGGTGTACTACGACCGAAGATTGAAACATTAAGCTTCAATGTTCCATGCTCAAGATCATACTCATCAACGGTACCCGTAAAGTTTGCAAATGGACCGTCAACAATACGAACCATTTCTCCATTATCAAAATAAACTTTTGGTTTAGGAGCAGCACGGTTAGTGACACGATCCAAGATAACACTAATGTCATTATCACTTAGAGGTGTTGGCTTACTACCCTCACCAATAAATCCTGCAACACGTGGAAGCGATTGTATTTTATGCTGCAAATCAACACTGAGATCAATGTTAGCAAATACATACCCTGAATAGAGTGAACGCTCTGTGATCTTTTTCTTACCATTTTTAACTTCGATTACATCTTCTGTTGGGACAATAACTTCCGTTATCACTTCTTCAAGATGATTTTCAGCAATAATGTTTTCAATCGCTGCTTTTACGCTGCGCTCGCTGCCTGCATAGGTTTGAATTGAGTACCAAAGATGTGCCATATTTTTTCCTTAACCCAAAATTGCCGATAATAGTGATGACATAGTAAAGTCAACCAGTGCCAAGAAAAGAACCACAAAAGTCACAACCACTAAAACAGCAATAAACGCTTGCTTTACTTGTGGTTTTGTTGGAAAAATAACTTTTGCCAGTTCCAACTTCGCAGATCTGAAATAATTGTTAATACTGTTTTTCATACCATGATCCTTAGGACATTTCCAACGAATAAAGCCCGAAAGCATCATTAGTTTAAAATGCTTGTGGCAGGCCAGGGGGGATTCGAACCCGCAACCATCGGATTTGGAATCCGGCGCTCTACCATTGGAGCTACTGACCTATTAAATCCCCGAAGGGGACAACTTAAAGTTTTGCTTCTTTGTGAACAGTATGCTCACGACAGAATTTACAAAATTTGTTTGCTGAGAATTTCTCAGTATGAGTTTTTTTATTCTTAGTAATGTGATAGTTACGACGTGTACACTTTTCACAAGCTAAATGTATATTTTCGCGCATTTTAGGCCTTATGTTCCGACCCTAAGGTCGGGTAAAATTATGCAAGGATTTTAGAAACAACACCTGCACCGACAGTACGTCCACCCTCACGGATAGCGAAACGAGTTCCATCTTCCATAGCGATTGGGTGAATTAATTCAGCAATAATTTTTACGTTATCACCAGGCATAACCATTTCAGTACCTTCTTGCAAAGTGATTGCACCAGTACAGTCCGTTGTACGAACATAGAATTGTGGGCGATAGTTAGTGAAGAATGGAGTATGACGTCCACCCTCTTCTTTGCTCAATACATAAATCTCTGCCTCAAATTTTGTGTGAGGAGTAATTGATTTAGGCTTACAAAGAACTTGTCCACGCTCAACATCTTCTTTCTTAGTACCACGAAGCAAGATTCCGCAGTTATCGCCTGCTTCACCCATTTCCATTTCTTTACGGAACATTTCAACACCTGTTACAGTTGTTGTTTGTGTATCACGGATACCAACGATTTCGATAGTTTCACCGATTTTGATAGTACCACGCTCGATACGACCAGTAACAACAGTTCCACGACCAGAGATTGAGAAAACGTCCTCTACTGGCATCAAGAAATCTTTATCCATTTCACGAACTGGCTGAGGAATATAACGGTCTACTTCGTCCATCAATTTAATGATTTTAGCAGCCCAGTCACCGATGATACCTTTTTTCGCTTCTTCAAGCGCTTGGTATGCAGATCCAGCTACGATTGGAGTATCGTCACCTGGGAAATCATACATATCAAGAAGTTCACGAATTTCCATCTCAACTAGCTCAAGAAGTTCTTCGTCATCAACCAAGTCTTCTTTGTTCATGAAAACAACGATGTATGGAACACCAACTTGACGTGAAAGCAAGATATGCTCACGTGTTTGTGGCATTGGGCCATCTGCTGCAGAAACAACAAGAATAGCACCGTCCATTTGTGCAGCACCAGTAATCATGTTCTTGACATAGTCCGCGTGACCAGGACAGTCAACGTGTGCATAGTGACGCGCATCTGTTTCGTACTCAACGTGTGAAGTAGCGATCGTGATTCCGCGCTCGCGCTCTTCTGGAGCGTTATCGATTTGATCGTAGTCCATAAATTTCGCACCAGTTTTAGTAGCAAGAACTGCTGTAATTGCTGCTGTCAACGTAGTTTTACCGTGGTCAACGTGACCGATAGTACCGATGTTACAGTGTGGTTTAGTACGTGTAAACTTTTCTTTTGCCATAGTGTCCTCCGACTGAATATTTAAAATGAATTTGGAATTATACCAAAAAACAGCTGAAATAGCTTTCAAGCTTTCAAAAAATTACAAACTGGTTACTGGAGCTCACGAGCGGATTTGAACCGCCGACCTCTTCCTTACCAAGGAAGTGCTCTACCCCTGAGCCACGTAAGCATAAACAATAAATATATTTGTATTTTGGAAGCTTAAAAACTATTTTACGGTTTTAGGTAATTATGAAGTAGTTTTATGAATTGTACTTCAGCTCCCAGTGGAGCGGGAAACGAGACTCGAACTCGCGACATTCAGCTTGGAAGGCTGACGCTCTAGCCAACTGAGCTATTCCCGCAGATGGTGGTGAGAGAAGGATTCGAACCTTCGAAGATAAAAATCAGCAGATTTACAGTCTGCCCTCGTTGGCCACTTGAGTATCTCACCACGGCCTAATCTGGTCTAACACTGATAATTGTAATGCATTCCGATTTCGTTCATGGTGCCGGCACGAGGACTTGAACCCCGGGCCTGCTGATTACAAATCAGCTGCTCTAGCCAACTGAGCTATGCCGGCGTGTACGAAATGGAGCCGAAATTATATATACATTTTCTTTAAAAGTCAAGAGCTATTTAAAATTCACCCGATTGTATAGATAATCTCATTTTTTTTCTCTGTTTTAATCATCTCACTAAGCGTAAGCCCATCGATGTTTAACCGCTTAAAATCTTCAAAGGATAGTATGTTATTCTGTGCAATAGCCCTAAGGACCAATCCTCTATAAGCTTTTGCCCAATGACTCACTACTTTTCCCTCTTTTAAAAACTTCAATGTCATCGCTGTATTTTTTGGCGTATAAAACTTATCGTAAAATCCTGCCCGTAAATCCAATACTTCTTGATTTCCAATATATGCATTCAGAGAGTCTGTGAAATATTTTTTATAGAATTTTTCCGGCGCCATTGAGTCAATCATTGAACCCTGTTTGAGTTTATACTCAGGGATACAATCACAGGCTTGTATTGGTCCAAATAAATTAGAGAAGAGGATGACATTGTGATCGATATAAGCTTGTTGTGACGCATCAAGATCGCCATATGAGAGATAATCGTATGCGACGCCATCGTAGCGCTCTATCGCCTTCATAGTAGGTGCACAATCAAATGGTATTTTATACCGTGCAAACTCTTTTTCGTCTTTGATACCAAAGAGTTCTTTTAAATCATCATAGCTTCCCGCTTGTACTGCTTTTTCATATTTTGAAATGACTTCAAGGCGTTTTTCATACAGTTCGGTGAAAATGAAGGATAAAGGCTTTATGCTAGCGGATTCTCCTCCACTGCGCTTTCCTTCACTGGGTGCAAAAAGAATAATCATCAGTAATAGGTTGCAACAATCGCATAACTAAGAAAAAACATAAGATGAGAAGCACCTTCAAAATAATTTGTTTCTCCATCTTCTGTTGTTCTCGATACCAATAAAATCGTTAGCAAAAGCGCTCCGATTTGTAGTGGATTAAAATCAAGTGTTAAATTGATGCCTGAGTAAAACGCTAAAAGCATCAAAATTGGGACCGTCAAAATAATAGAAACCGTTGAAGCTCCCATCGCAATGTTAACAACACGCTGTATTTGATCATTTCGCGCCGCACGTACCGCCGTGAAAATTTCAGGTGAAACGCTAATAATTGCAATAAGCAATCCTGAGAGTCCCGCTGAAATCCCGTATTGATACGCAAGCTTAATCCCATCTTTTGCAAAAATTTCTGCGCCAATCGCAATAATACCGATCAACACAAGAATAACTGCAAAATTGACTGCAGTATGAAAATGTTCAAAAATGTAATCACTTGAATCATTTTCGTCTACTTCACCCTCTTCTTCGATCTTACGTTTTAAACGAAAGAAACGGCTTCGCGCCGTTGCTTTGAAGAAATGGGTGTGCGTTTGGGTTTGAAAAATAAAAATTATAAGATAGAAGAACATGAGCAAACCAGCGATCAGATGACTCACTTGCGTCAAAACCAGCGATCCATGATCGGTATGACTTAAAAGCCCGGGTACTAATAGAGCAGAAGATGCCACAAATAAAACGGTACTGTAAGCACTAGAGGTCTCTTTGTTGTGTTGCTGCTGTGTAAAGGCAAGTCCTCCCAAAAATACTGAAAGGCCCAGAAGGACATTCAGGTCGACAATCACAGCAGAGATAATTCCCCCCTTAACCGTCTCTAGTACTCCTGGTGAATGCCGTGCTTCCAATAAAATCATATAGAGCAATACAATCTCAACGACAACCGCGCTAAAAGTTAAAACAAAACTGCCATAAGGTTCATGTAGCCGTTCTGAAAGGATGTCGGCAACTTCAGCAACTGTCAAGGAGAGGGCGGCAATGCCTATGGCTGCAAAAATAGTAGCCATGATACCATCACCTTGTGCATGAAAGAAAAAAGCGAGTAACATGGAAAATATTCCTAAAAATATGTCCCAATAGTCTTCTATAAAATAGCGTATCCGCCTGTCCAAAAGTGTATCCTTTAATGTATTAGATATAATAGTACCATACGTGTACCCAAAGAACGATTGTTAAATCAATCCTTTTCGTTTGAAAATATAAATCGGCAAGATCGATGAAAATATCATCAGTACTACCGATACTGCATAACCATATTCCCAATTCAACTCCGGCATAATCTGAAAATTCATCCCATAGATACTCGCGATAAGCGTCGGAGGCAAGAAAATAACATTCACAATAGTAAAGATTTTGATAACTTTATTTTGCTGAATACTCAAAAGTCCTACGAATACATTCTGTAAGTAATCCAATCTTTGGAAATTAAAATCCGTATAATCAACCAGCGATTTTATATCTTTTAACATGACGGTAACATCATGTTTCAACGATGGTTTGTATTTGTCTGATTTTAAAAATGAGCTCAGGATACGCTGTTTATCCGTTAAACTTTCTCGGATTTGCATGTTCAAATCTTCAAATGAAGAGATTTTTTCCAAGATCTCTTCATCATCATTTTTATAATCCGTAAAGACATGTTTACGGATTCTTGCAATGTCCCGTGAAAGTTTCTCGATAATATCTGCATCCGCATCAATACGGATATCCAGTAGATTACAAAATACGTCATAACCGGTATCAAATTGCTGCGGTGTCGCGTAGACTTTACGATTGAACTCTTCAAAGGTGTACAGGGAAGCGTATCGAATCGAAATCAGAAGCCCTCGATAAAGGATAAAAGAGACGGTTTCATTAAAAGAGTTCTGATTTGAGCTGATCAAAAAATAGCTGTTGATTTCAATCTTATCATTTTCTTCCCAATAACGTGAACTGATCTCAATCTCTTCAGTTTCTTGCTTCGTCGGAAATTTAATCCCAAAAGTATTTTCAATAAAAATAATTTCATCATGGGTTGGCATGAGCATATCAATCCAGATAACCCGATCAATAACATCTCCATCGAGTTCAGACATGGTGTCAATGAGTGCAATAGCGTTTTCATTTTTCACAAAACATTTAATCATGATAGTTCCCCTTTCTCAAAACGTTCTTTATAACTGCATTTTTGGCATAGTTCTTCAACTGCATGACCATTTTTAAAACCATTAAGCATTGTGCAAGCACGCTCGGATGTTAGAATTTTACCCAAATTTGTCACATGTAGGTTACCTAATTCAATAACTCCCTCACCATCCAAGCAACACGGCACCACACGACCATCCGCCAATACTGCGATTTGCTTACTCAATCCGTGACAATATCCATCACCAGAGATTTCATTATTCAAACTGGGCCATTGAAAATATCGATCAAAATGGAGCAATATTTTTGACGCTACACGCAAAGATTGCCGCTCACCACTTATCTGAGTCCGTATAAATCCTGCCCCTAGAGCAAAATGTTTTTCTAAGAGGAGAAAAAGCTTTTCATTAAAGTCTTCTTCACTACATACTTCATCCAAATTCCATAATCGCAAATTGATAAAGAATTCACGTGTCTGATGCAGTTTTTCATCGCATAGTGCTAAAACATTTTCCATATATGCATCAAAGCTGCGAGAAACACTGTTTTTATTAAAACTGTTCAATGAGACATTGACTTGTTTGATACACGGGTGAAACAGCATTGTGCGACGAGGTTCATCCAAATAAAAACCGCTTGTCGTAATCATGACTGAAAAGCCTAATGCATGCGCAACATCCAAATAATCACTTAAATTAGACAAAACCATAGGATCGCCCATCACATGCAGGGCTATATCCCGAGTATACTCTTGAAGTTGTAGTAAAATGGATTCAAAGAAAGAAAGACTCATTGTCTGGGTCGGCTGATCCTTTGGAGGACAAAAACTGCATGCTAAACCGCATACATTCGTAATTTCGATGTAGGCACGATGAAACTTCACAATCACTTCCTTACGTTATAATACCGAATGCAGAAACTAGAAAAAATACAAAACACCCTTCAAGCCAACGATGCCGTGATGCTCTATTTCAGTGCTCCATCATGCGGTGTTTGCCATGTTCTTAAACCCAAACTCTCTGACGCCATTATGGGTGAATTCTTGTCCTTTAAGATTGAGAGCATCGATATCTCTGAAACACCTGATATCAGTTCTTATTACAGCGTCTTTACTGTCCCGACCGTTCTCATCTTTTTTGAAGGGCGGGAGTTTTTGCGTAAAAGCCGCAATATGAGTGTTGTAGAAATAACGGATGCCATCCGCCGACCCTATAACCTTATGGTAGGAAGCTAACTATCCCTGCTGTCACCGCGACATTGAGCGATTCAACTCCACGATGCATCGTAATAGAGACACTGTGTGTAGAAGATGCTGCTACTTTCTCACTCACACCTTCACTCTCATTTCCCAAAACGAAAATAGAACGAGGTGGGATTTTCAGCGAATGAATGTCCGCTGACGCATGTGATGAGAGCGTTATGATAGCAGTATCTCTCAGGGTCAAAATTTCTTCCAAATCGTTGCAATAATAAATAGGAATCTTAAAAAGCGTTCCTGCGCTTGCTTTCATCACCAGAGGGGAGAGTTTCGTACTGTTTTTACGAGGCAAGATAATCCCATCAATTTTACTCGCAGCAGCCGATCGGACAATCATCCCAAGATTTTGAGGGTTATTGATTCCATCCAGTGCTAAAAAACGAAAATCATTAGGAAAGTCATGTGTAATGGAGTTGGCATGACGATAATTTGAGGAGTGAACATCGATCGCTACACCTTGGTCTTGTGCGCTGTTTTTTGAGATACGGGATAAAGAGTCTTTGGAATGATATTTTATCTCCACACCGCGCATATCGGCAAGCGAAAGAATCTCTTCGATCGTCTCATCGCTGCGATTGCTCTTTGAAAGATGAAGTTTGTGTATTTGAATCGTGTCATCACGTAAAACTTCTACGGCGACATTGCGCCCATAGAGAGTTATCAGGGAATCAAAAAAAACTTTTTTTTCAAGATATTCAGGTGAATCGGTCATTATTAGACGCGTTCAGCGATAGCTTGCGCACTGAATCCAAAATGTTTAAATAACTGATCTGCAGGAGCACTCGCACCAAATGTATCCATTGCAATAACCGTATCCGCAAAACGGTACCACTCCAATCCACGAGCCGCTTCAATCGCCACTTTTTTTGTATCGGGTTTAATAATCGAGTCAATGTAACTTAGAGGTTGTTCGATTAACAAATCGTAACATGGTACACTCACCACATTTGCCATCACGCCGCGTGCCGCTAGTTCTTTAGCAGTTTCTAATGCCAAAGAAACTTCCGATCCAGAAGCCATCAAGGTAACTGTTGCATTAGCCACTTCACTCAACAAATATCCGCCGTTTTCAACATCACCCTTAAGTGGTGTAGACAATACTGGAAGATTCTGACGCGAACAGACAAAGGCACTTGGAGAGCTTTTCATCGAAAGGGCTTTCTTCCATGCTTTCATATTTTCAGTACCATCCGCAGGACGGTAAACGTAAAAGTTTGGAAGTGCTCTAAATTGGCTTAAATGCTCTATGGGCTGATGCGTTGGACCATCTTCACCCACACCAATACTGTCATGTGTCCAGATGAAGAACTGTTGGATACCGGCAAGTGCTGCGATACGTGCTGCAGGTTTCAGATAATCACTGAAGACAAAGAAGGTAGCACTAAATGGCAAGAGCGGACCATATAACGCCATTGCATTGGTGATGGATGCCATCGCATGCTCACGGATACCAAAATGGATATTTTTTCCTTTAGGAAATTCACCCATGTTACTAAGCTCTGTTTTATTCGAAGGAGCAAGATCAGCAGATCCTCCCAAAAAGCCGGGAATCGCTTTGGCAATTGCATTGAGAATAATCCCATTCGTATTGCGCGTAGCATCTGCTTTTTCAAATGTTGGCCATTGTATTCGGCTAAAATCTGGATTGATAAATTGCTCATACGCTTCATTTTGTTCCATAAGTGGAAGCTCTTTGAGTCGATGGTTCCATTCACGCTGTGCCAACTCCCCTTTTTCGATTGCACAACGAAAACGCTCTAGCACATCAGCATCAACAGCAAACGTCGCTTCCGGATCAAATCCAGCAGCTTCTTTTGCCGCTTTGATCACATCATGGCCCAACGGTGCACCATGCGCATGGTGAGAACCCTCAAGTTTTCCGGCACCTTTTGCGATGACCGTGTTAGCAATAATCAAAACAGGTCGTGTCATGGTTTTTGCCTGCGTTAATGCCCCATCAATTTCATCAAAATTATGACCATCGATTTCTAGAACAGCCCATTTCTGTGATTCAAAACGATCGCGAATGTTTTCACTTAAACTAAGTTCCGTCGAACCCTCAATAGTGATACGGTTAGAATCATAAATCAGTACTAAATTATCCAATCCCATATGTCCGGCAATCGAACATGCTTCATAACTGATCCCCTCTTCCAAATCCCCATCGCCGCATAAACAATAGACACGGTGATCAATCAATGGTGCCGTTTCAGAGTTAACCTTATGTCCCACATATTTAGACGCCATCGAAAAGCCAACTGCATTCGCAATTCCCTGACCCAAAGGCCCTGTAGTGATTTCAATGCCAGGAGTGTGGCGATATTCAGGATGTCCAGGCGTTTTAGAGTCTAATTGACGAAATTGCTTCAGATCATCGATCTCTAATCCGTATCCCCAAAGATGATTCAATGAATAAATAAGCCCCGTTCCATGTCCACCTGAAAAAACGATACGATCACGATTAAGCCATGTCGGATCTTTTGGATTATGAGACATGTGTTCCGATAAAACAACGGCGATATCTGCAAGCCCCATTGGAGCACCCGGGTGACCAGAATTTGCTTGTTGAACCATATCAGCCGCTAAAAATCGGATCGTATCCGCCATTTTTTGACGCATTGCATTACTCATTTGTTTTCCTTGTGTCGGTTAATGTATTTCGTAAGTGTTGGTGACAATTCACGATATAAATTCTCATCAAAACTTTCCATCTGCTCTAAAAGTTTATCTCCTAGAGTATTGGCTTCCCTCATCGCTTCCTCGAATCCCAATAACGTAACAAAACTGTTTTTGGCCTCATCATTATTGGTTGTTTTTCCTGCGCTTACCGAATCTTGCGTAACATCCAAGATGTCATCTTGAATTTGAAAAAGCAATCCAAGATCAATTCCAAAATCATAAAGGGCATCGGCAATATCATCACGCCCGACAATAATTGCCCCCATCTTCAGCGATGCCGCAATAAGCATCCCTGTTTTATGAATATGCAGCATCTTGACTTGATCTAACTCGAGTCGCTGATTCTCAAAATGGCAATCAATGGCTTGACCCAATACCATTCCATTGAGTCCGCCATTATGTGAAAGTTCCCGAATAAGCTTGACCACCACCGTTGCACTCAAAGGGGCATTACTCAAAACTTCAAATGCATAGGTATTAAGTGCATCACCTGCTAATATAGCCGTCATATCATCGTATGTTTTATGCAATGTCTCAATACCACGACGTAAATCAGCATTGTCCATCGCAGGTAAATCATCATGTATTAAAGAATAAGTATGGAGAAGTTCAATGGATAACGCAACACTGTACGCACTCTCAAGAAGCAAAGGATTGTAGGCACGTACCACATCTAGCAATAAAGCGGGGCGAAACCGCTTTCCTCCGCCAATAAGCATTTGACGCAATGAAGTTTCATAGTGAGGATGAGGACTATGGGAAACAGGTAAATGTGCTAACAAATACGCTTCAAACTGTTCCATTCTTCCCCACTTTGTTTTAGCGGAATTTTAACATATTGAGGCTTATATCTTTTCGATTATCTCAGTAATATCATTATTGTCATCTACAAGAACAACCGTCGGCTTATAGGTTTCGAGTTCTGCATCATTATATGTCGCATACGCAACAATAATGACTTTATCCCCTTTGTGCACCTTACGAGCAGCAGCACCGTTGAGACAAATATCACGCTGACCGCGTTCACCCAAAATAACGTACGTAGAAAAACGCTCGCCATTATTAATATTTAAAATTTCAACTTTTTGCCCAACACGCATCTTGGAAGCTTCCATAAGCTCCTCATCGATGGTGATAGATCCAACATAGTTTAGGTTCGCATCCGTCACCGTCGCGCGGTGAATTTTGCTGTATAACATTTCCATTAACATGGTTTAGCGCCCCATCTGCTTCATCATGGCTTCCGGAGTAATCGGTGCATCCCAAAGCTCAGCAGCAATCACATACTCTTGTACCACTTCACCGCCAATAATATGACGATCAATAATTTCGGTAATTTTTTCTTTTGTTAATCCTGCATACATAACATGTCCTGGCTCTACAAGCATCACTGGACCCGAGCTACAACGATTTAAACACGATGTTTTAATTGGCTGAACTGTACCGATAATCCCTTTTTGCATCAACGTCATCATAAGGTGCTGAAGAAGATCTTGACTCTCTGGAGTAACACAACTTGGTTTTGGCATCCCAGGAGGTGCACTTTGCTCACATTTGAAAATATAGAACGCTGGTTGTGGAACACCCATCGTAGACTCCTTGAAAATAGAGGTGAATATCACCCCTGAAAATAATGGCGCAATTATATCGAAATTAAATGGAGAGAACTTAAGCTCCCTGTATTTAGTATATATTTAAAGTTGCGCTAAAATCTCTTTCGCAACAACACGATCATCAAATGGGAATTCCTTATCGTATATGATTTGCATCGTTTCATCCCCTTTTCCTAAAATGAGTACAACTTCATCATCCACTCGATCAGTAAGAGCTTGTGCAATAGCATTACGCCGATTTACATCAACATGAACCTTACTTTGATCTTCTATGCCTGCCAAGATGTCTTCGATGATTGCATCCGGATCTTCAAAACGTGGGTTATCACTTGTGACGTATATTTTTTTTGCGAAAGATGCGGCCACTTTACCCATCATAGGACGCTTAGAACGATCACGATCTCCGCCTGCTCCAAAAACGACCAACACCTCTTTTTCTTTAAGCGCATTTAGCACTTGCTGCATACCATCAGGAGTGTGTGCGAAATCAACGATCACAAGAGGTGATTCACTCACTACTTCCATCCGTCCGCTTACACCACCAAAATTTTCTACCGCTTCCGTAATTTTTTCAAAAGTATCGCCACTCACCAAATGGACTGCCGCCATCGCAGCAGTGATGTTATAGAGATTGAAAAAACCATGCAATGATGTTTCAAAAGTGACCATTTCTTCAAAATATTTCAATACTCCACTAATTCCATCATTGAGCGAATAAGCTAAAATCTTGTAGGTTGCAGGGTTTTCAACACCGTAGCTGTATGCGTTTTTAAAGTTAAATTCTGCTCGTGGTTCATCTTTATTAATCAGCTTTTTACTCTCATCTTGGAAAAAGAGGTTCTTGACACGGACATACTCTTCGATTGTATTATGATAATCAAGATGATCCTGTGTAATATTTGTCAGTATCTTCAACGCAAACTGTATACCGGCAATACGCTCTTGCTCGATTGCATGAGAGCTTACTTCCATGACAAAATATTCACACCCTGCTTGTATAGCTTGTGCCATATGTCGATAGGTATTCATAACTGTAGGGGTAGTAAGTGTCTTTCCCTCAACAATGGTATCATTCATAAAGAAACCGCGTGTCCCTTGCATAGCTACTTTATGATCCAAGTCTAAAAGAATCGAATAAATAGCACTTGCAGTTGTAGTTTTCCCATTGGTACCCGTTATGCCGATTACCTTGATGCGCTCTAGTCCAAAGAGTTTCCAGCACTCATCAGGCGTTACAATGCACTGTGCACCTCGCCCGATTGCATCCTCTTTGTATTTCTCATTTTGTTTCGTGATTAGAAAAGCACATTCATTTGAACAATCTGCAGAATTTTCGGATATATAGCGATACGGTTGACCTGAAAGCTCAATTTTCAAGTGTGTTTCCTTTGGCCAATCTGCGTAACAAATTACGCAATTGCTTGTCATTTGGATAGATACCTAAAGCATTTTCCAAATACCCTAATGCCATCTCTTTATAGCCATGGTCAATTAGGTTATCTAAAAAATCAACAAAATCTTCTTTTTCAGTGATGATGACACGTGTTGAAAACATGATGTTTTCAAAAATGCGGTTAAAATCGTTTTCATCTGCAACAAGCTCTTTGAATTCATTGTACATAATACCGTCTTCATACGCAAGACGTTGCTTCATACTATCATCAAAAAGTGATCCCAGCTGATCCAGTGTACCATCCATCGTTTCTAAAATCTCGGAAATGATGGTGTCTGCCTGCTGAGTATCCTCACCTCTCAATATCGTATAGTAATCAAAAAGTGCTTCAGCGCCATTCTCCCCGCCCATTGCCATGTCAGCAAGTATTGCTCCGTTATACGCTTCTTTAGACAAAGGATTTAATTCCAGTGCAAATGAATATTCACGAATGGCATCCGCGTACTGACCAGCAAGAAAAAAGTTGTTTGCCTGAATGAGGGTTTTTGATAATTTATTTGATTTCACGGTTTCCCTCCAATAATTTATTAAATCTATATCGACATAATATCTAAATTATAATGTATCGATTTGATTTTCCATCCCATGCGGTACATTAATTACTGTAATTTCTGGATGAATATCCATGCGAAGCTGCCGCTCAACTCCATATTTTAATGTATTGCCGCTACTTCCGCAGCCAACACATGCTCCTTGAAGCTGGACATAAACCGTTCCATTTTTGACAGTCAAAAATGCGATATCTCCACCATCAAGTGCTAAACTAGGGCGAACTTTATCGATAACGTTACGAACTGGTTGCATTAACTCTTCATCTGTAAATGGAAGCATAAGTGTATTACCTTGTATATGGGAAATGAATATGACAATATAGAGCAATTGTACTAAACATGTACTAATAGGAACTCAATAATTTCTAAGCGAAGTTTTTTTTAAGAAGATTGGAAAAGAAGAAGGTATTGAACTCGTTAAACGAGTTCAATGTATGCCATAACTGTAGCGTCTCCACGACGAATACGAGTTTTAACGATACGGGTGTAACCACCGTCACGTTCTGTGTATTTTGGAGCTACTTCATTAAGAAGTTTTTTAGTTGCTTCTTTATTTTGAAGAGCTGCAAAAATAGCACGGTGAGCATTCGCATCACCTACACGTGCAGTAGTAATTAATTTTTCAGCAAATGAACGAACTTCTTTTGCTTTAATCAACGTAGTTTCGATTTTGCCGTGTTCAATCAACGCAATGCTAAGGTTTTTCAACAAAGCAGCACGGTGTGAGCTTGTTCGACCTAATTTGCGGTATCCGTGACGATGTCTCATGATACTTCCTCTATTATATTAAAGCTTATTCAGCTTCGATTTTCTTTTTGATTGCAGTGATTAAATCATCTGCGAGATCTTGCCCTACTGCATAACCGAATTCATTGATTTTTTCTAAAATCTCTTCAAACGATTTTTTACCAAGGTTTTTAACTTCTTTCAAATCATTTTGACTCATCATAACGATTTCGCCAATATGTTTGATATTTGAACGGTCTAGACAGTTAAAACTGCGAGCACTAAGCCCAAGTTCTTCAATACGTGCACCCAAACGCTTAAGTTCAGGATGTTCATCTGAACTTTCAACTACAGCGTTTGCTGTTTTAATGCTCACTTCACTGTTAAATACGGCCATTTGAGCATACATAACTTCAAGTGAATTTTTAAATGCATCCACAGGTGAAATCTGACCATCCGTTACGATGTTAATAATCACTTTTTCAAAGTTTGGATTGTCTTCAACCAAGATATTTTCAATAGCATACGTTGCACGACGAACAGGAGTAAAATACGCATCTAGTGCGATATAACCCTCACTCAACATGTCACGAATGTCTTCACTTGGCGTATAGCCGATCCCCTGATGGATTTTGATTGAAAAATTAAGAGTTGCATCTTCATTTAACGTTGCCAAAAATCCATTTGGAGTAACGACTTCGACATCATCATCTTCCAGATCACTACCATTAATTTCACAAGGGCCTGCAAAAGTATAATTGATCTCTTTTTCTTTAAGGCCATTCTTCAATTTGAAACGAATACCCTTTAAGTTGATGATAAAATCAGAAATATCTTCAAGCATACCGCGCACAGAGTCAAACTCATGCTTAGCACCCTCTATTTTAATTCCGATAGGTGCATATCCAACCGAGCTGCTCAATAAGAAGCGACGGATTGGGTGGGCAATTGAAACCGCATACCCTGTTTCAAAAGGATAGGCAATAATGTTCGCTTCATTCGGACTAATTTGCTCAACGACAAACTCTTTCGGAAGAAGCGGAGATGTTTTAATTTTTTTCATGCTGAGTGCCCTTTTATTTAGTGATTATTTCGAGTAAAGCTCGACGATTAGACGTTCTTCTACAGGAATAACAATCTCTTCACGCTCTGGAAGACGTGTAAAGATACCAAATAATTTAGCTTGATCAATATCAACCCATGCCGCAAGACCGGTTTGATTTGTAAGCTCACCTGCACGAATAATTTGGTTATTCTTTTTGCTACGCTCAATAATTTCGATTTTTTGACCAGGCTTAACACGGTATGATGGAATATCAACACGATGACCATCAACCATGATATGACCATGATTTACCAATTGGCGAGCAAAACGACGTGTCGTTGCAAAGCCCATACGGTAAACAACATTGTCAAGACGCTGCTCAAGAAGTAATACTAAGTTTGTACCAGTATTTCCTTGGCGACGCTTTGCTTCATCAAACAATGAATGCATTTGCTTTTCGCTCAAACCGTACATGAACTTCGCTTTTTGTTTTTCACGAAGCTGTGTACCGTATTCAGAAATTTTAGTACGACGTTGACCATGCTGACCTGGTCCATAAGGACGCTTGTCAAGTGCACTTTTACCTGCAAGACGACGCTCACCTTTTAGACCAAGGCTAACACCGAATCTTCTTTCGATTTTTTCTACGGGTCCTCTATATCTTGCCATAGCTTCGCTCCTTAGACGCGTCGGCGCTTAGGCGCACGACATCCATTGTGTGGCAATGGAGTAACGTCTTTCATAAACGAAATACGTAGTCCCTCAATAGCACCAACACTTTTAACTGCAGTTTCACGACCAGAACCTGGTCCTTGAACTTTAATTCCCACTTCTTTAATTCCGTGGACCATTGCTTTTTCTAAAGCCGATTCTACTGCTTGTTGAGCAGCAAATGGAGTAGATTTTTTTGAACCTTTGAAACCAAGCGCACCGGCTGAGCTCCATGCGATCATATTACCCATCTCATCTGTTACTGTTACAAGAGTGTTATTGAATGTTGCAAGGATATGTACTATACCTCTTGCAATATTCTTTTTGACGACTTTTTTACGAGTTGCTTTTCTTTTTGCCATACTCTAATCCCTTATCTTGTGACTGAACCGACAGTTTTCTTCTTACCTTTGCGTGTACGTGCATTGGTTTTGGTTTTTTGACCACGGCATGGGAGACCCTTACGGTGACGAAGACCACGGTAAGAACCGAGATCCATCAACGCTTTGATATCCATAGCAACTTGCTTACGAAGGTCACCTTCAACAACGGCACTCGCGCGAATTTCTTTCGCGATTGTAGCTGCGTCATCTTCAGTCAATTCGAATACACGCTTGTTGTAATCGAGACCTGTAGCATCCAAAATTTTACGAGATGTATGCAAACCAATACCATAGATATAAGTTAATGCGTACTCTAGACGTTTTTTCTTAGGTAAGTCCACACCGGCGATACGTGCCATGCTTATCCTTGTCTTTGTTTATGTTTAGGGGTTTTGCATATTACGCGAACCACCCCTTTGCGCTTGATGATTTTACAATCGTCGCACATTTTCTTCACTGAAGAACGTACTTTCATCGGTAAGCTCCGTTATATAGCTTCTTTGACCTCTCTTAGGTACACGCGAACGTATACCAATACTTGTTACTACTTTTGAAAGCAGTTACAAACATTCAATCACGCTTGTCTGAGAGGGCAAAGTGGACGCGTATTTTACATAAGATTAAGTTAAAGTTTTATTAAGTTGAAAGAAGAGAAGATACTTGCCTCCTAAGAGACAAATTTTAAAACTAAATCATGCGTATCATAAACGGTTTTTCTAAAACCGCTTCAAGCAATTCAAGATTTTTTATCATTGCAGACACATCACTTTCTAGAGCTTCATGTGTTGAGAATAACAAATGAGCGCATTGCTCTTCATAAGGACGCTGCAGCATCGCTTCCACGGAAATACTGTGATCTGCAAACAGCTGCGTTATCTGTGCCAGCATACCCGGCTTATCACTGATGCGAAGGCGCAAATAATACTTGGAACGTATGTCACCTGGATTTTTGAGCGTCAAGCCTTCTTCCAAAGGATGATTGAACCCAAGCATTGGGGAACGCTTTCCTGAACGGACAATGTCAATGATATTGGCTACTACTGCGCTGGCAGTTGCATCACCGCCCGCACCCGGTCCATAATAAAGTGTTTCTCCTACACGATCGCCGACAACGCTGATACCGTTCATTACGCCATCAATCTTACCGATCATGGCATCTTGCTTGACCAATGCCGCATGTACTCGCAGTTCTACTTCTGTCCCGTCACGTTTTGCAATCCCTAACAATTTGATCGTATAGCCGAACTCTTTGGCAAAAGCGATGTCTGCTTGGGTTACCCCTTCAATCCCCTCGATCAAAATCTCTTCGGGTTTGGCATCTATTCCATAAGCAATGGAAGCAAGAATAAGCAATTTATGCGCTGCATCAAAACCGCCAATATCAAAAGTGGGATCAGCCTCAGCATACCCAAGACGTTGTGCTTCCGCCAAGATAGAATCAAAATCGATACCTTCATTCATCATCTTGGTCAACATGTAGTTACACGTACCGTTCATAATACCCATAATAGAAAGAATATGATTGGCTGATAAACCCTCACGCAATGCACTAATAATCGGAATCCCCCCTGCGACACTTGCTTCAAACTCAAAAGGGATATCTCCCGCGATCTCTTGAAGCTCATACCGGTGATACGCTAAAAGTGCTTTGTTAGCC
This sequence comes from Sulfuricurvum sp., assembly GCA_030692765.1. Taxonomy (GTDB): domain Bacteria; phylum Campylobacterota; class Campylobacteria; order Campylobacterales; family Sulfurimonadaceae; genus Sulfuricurvum. Next base: position 16,174 of record JAUYUB010000019.1, on the reverse strand, counting down.
GTTACGACTGATTTTCCGCTTGCCAGTGCTGATTTAAGAATGCGAAAAGGTTCTTCAACTCCACCCATTAATTCAACAACGATATCAATTTCAGGGTCATTAATAATGTCATCTGGATTTTGAGAAAGCTCAATTTTGAGATCTCGTACTTTTTCCAAATTGCGGACGACACCACGTTTTACGCAAATAGCATCTCCTGCACGAGCAGTAATGATCGCAGCATTTTCTTCTAGGATTTTAACAACAGAACGTCCAACTGTTCCGACACCGATAACACCGACACGAATCACTCGTGAGCCTTACACTCAAACTGCTGTAAAAAGTTTTTAATGTTTTTAGCAGCTTGACGGATACGCTTGTCATTTTCAATCAAAGCGATACGAACATATTCATCGCCGTACTCACCAAATCCGATACCTGGAGAGACCGCGACATTCGCTTCAACAAGCAAACGCTTTGAAAATTCCAAACTTCCCAAATGTCGCGCACATTCTGGAATACGAGCCCAAACAAACATCGACGCTTGATTACGTCGCATCGGCCATCCTGCACGATTAAATGCTTCGAGCAATATGGTTTGTCGATGATCGTATTTATCAGTAATCTCTTGCACACACGCTTGATCCCCTTGAAGCGCAATGGTTGCAGCTACCTGGATAGGGGTAAACATCCCATAATCCAACCAGCTTTTAATTTTTTGCAATGCACCGATAAGCTTCGCATTTCCCACAAAGAATCCAACACGCCAACCTGCCATGTTATAGCTTTTTGAAAGGGTAAAACTCTCAACTGCCACATCTTTTGCCCCAGGAACCGACATAATGGACGGTGTCTTGTACCCATCAAACGTCAAATCACCATACGCAATATCGCTAATAATATAAAAACGCTCTTTCTTTGCCATCTCAACGATACGGGTATAAAACTCCGGCGTTACCGTTGCTGTTGTTGGGTTATGCGGAAAATTCACAACGACGTATTTTGGCTTTGGAAATGAAATATGAAATGCAGTCTCCAAACGCTCAAAGAAGAGATTTTCATCTACTTTATAATCTTCATCAAATGGTAGCTCCATTTTCTGAACATTTCCACCTGCGAGAATAAAGGCATAAGAATGGATTGGATACGTTGGATCAGGGACAACGACGACATCACCTGGATTCGTAATCGCGTAAGCCAAATGTGCATATCCCTCTTTGGAGCCCATTGTTGCTACAGCTTCTGTCTCAGGGTCAAGATCAACATCATAACGACGCTTATACCAATCACAAATAGCCCCGCGCAATTTTGGGATACCTTTAGATGCAGAATATCCGTGAACTCTTGTTTTTTTCGCTGATTCAATCAGTTTTTCACGAATGTGCTCAGGTGTATCCCCGTCAGGATTTCCCATACTAAAGTCTATAACGTCTGCACCTGCACGTCTGCGAGCCATTTTAAGTTCACCAACCTCAGCAAAGACGTATTTAGGGAGGCGTTTGATACGATCAAACTGTATTTCATCAAACATTATTGCAACCTGTCAAAAAAAAATTGTGCAATTCTAGCACAGCGGGACTCGAAAAAAGCTTATAGTTGTCATTGTTCATCATTCGCAGACTCTATCCACATTCCTTCTTTAAGCATTTTCATACCGTTGCTATTTGAAACCTTTAAATACATGGCGTGTTCTGGCAATTGAAAGGTCATCCTCTCTTGAGAGATAGATTCTCTAATAGAAATCAAAGGCTGCATCGTATTATCAAGGATTGCGATTTCAGGATACCATTTATGGCCATAGGGCGCTTCAACTGTAATAGCAGAAGTATTATTGACTCTAAACCAAGAAGCAACACTGGTACGCTCAATCTGCGCTCCCTCATCTTGGGTTATCGCAGGGAGATTCCACAAGGCTTCCGAAGCATCCAACTCCATCGTCCCCTGTTGATTTTTTATCCGTCCATTACTCACTGTAATCTGATGAAGACTCAATTCTTCGGCAAATGATTTTGGATCAAATTGCTTTTTTGCATGCAGTATGATATCCATCTCAACAGTTTCATCAGCACTGCTCAAACGGTGTATATTGGCTTTGTACCCCATGGATTCTAGAACGTGTTGAACAATGATGGTTGAAAGCAATCCACCATGATTTACGTTTAAATGAATGTTACTTTTTATCTCTTTTGCAGCGACTGACAGGACAACCATCAGCAGCAAAAAGAAAAACTTCATTACCAAACGGTTCCATTGTTCTTGGCTGCAAATTCTGTTTCATTGATTTGTTTTAACTGACCGTTTTCATAAGTGAACCAAACTGCATTTCTATCTTTTATTATTTTCGTTCCGTCCGGAGTTACAATTTCTAATTGACCGTGCCCAAACATATATAAAGTGTTTTTGCTTTTATTTAAAGTGATAGGATCCCTGGTTGTTTTTTGCGATTTAACCCCTGTAGTCAAATCAAGAATCCCAATCCATACTTTCATCTTTGGTTTGATACTTGTAGCATTCTCAATAGTGGTAACAGATTTAGAAGTTACATTTAACTCCTGATTAGGTGCTGTAATATTGGCTTCTACAATTGATGATACAATAGTTGTATTGATCTCAACAGGAGCTGTATCCGTATTTACATCTACCACCTCTACGCTACCGCTGCTAAGCTGTATAACCTCCTCTGAGGGAGCAGCACTCAAGCGACCCTGTATCATCGATCCCATAGCGATCAATAAGATGATAGCCACCACTCCTCCAAGTACCCATTTTTGTCTGGAACGAGATTGAGCTTGTAAAATAACCGATTCTTTTGAGATAACAACATCCGGATGCGTTTGCACAAACTCATCGAATTCTTGGCGGATACCGGAGAGATCAATACCGTATTCACGCTCTAATATAGAAATGAATCCCATAAATTGAACACGTGTCAAATCACCAAAGGATTTATTTAACAGTAATTCAAGCTTTAAACGTGCAATATGTGTCTGTTCGTGAATAACATTGGCGCCCAAGATTTGTAAATCTTCAAAAGTTTTCATCGCATTCTCTCCATTAAAATTGCACCGGCAACGCCAACGTTCAGTGAATCAAAATCATGTGCCATAGGGATTGAAACACCATGATCGATCCCTTTTTGGATTCTACCGCTAAGCCCTTCGCCCTCGCTCCCCAAAATCAGTGCACGCTTGGAAGTAAAGCTCATCTCGCGAACACTTACTCCATCAGCCATCGCCCCATAGAGTGTAAATCCGGACTGTTTTAATTCATGCATGACATCGTGAATATTATGAATTATGACAAAGGGTAAATCAAGGGCAGCACCGCTGCTGGTACGAATAATCGATTCAAAGTTTGGTTCTTTAATCCCAGAAATCACCATTGCATCTACGCCAAGGGCATAAGCACTTCGTACCAATGAACCAATATTCCCCATATCAGTAATAGAACTCAAAATAACAATAAATTCACATTTTTTCAAAAAGGGAGAGGCATAGGGAACCAATGCTGACATTTCTGCGATGTAACCTTGATGATTACCGCCTTTTACCATGGATTGTGCTGCATTTTCAGGAATACGTTTTACTTCAATTCCCATTTTCATAAGAACTGAGTACTCTTTTTTATCCACTTCTTTTGCCAAATAAAGCGTCTTAACACGATCAAGATGGCGCTCTAGGGCGTAGAATACAGGTTGTTTACCATAAATTAGCATTTTACTCTCTTTTATTATGTAAATTATTTTATGTGATTAAAAAATATTTTGAAGTTATTATATCGCTAAGTGTTTAAGAGTCGCTGATAACACTCTTTAGGATTTTCGCCGGTGATTTTAGCGATCAATTTTGACGCTGCTTTTTTAGGAATATCCAAATCGAGGATATCCTGTTCGCTCAAATTACCGCCCTGATGTGCTGAAGCTTCGATTACAACAACCCATTCCCCTCGAATTTCTTCTGTTAATTGGCTCAAAAGCTCTGCTGAAGTTCCTCGGTAAAAACGTTGATATTTTTTACTGATCTCTTTGGCTAAAAACACCTGACGCTGCGGTGCAGCAATGACGATTTCCTGCAACAGCTTTTCTAAACGTTTTGGCGATTCATACAAAACCGTTGTGTAGCCGTTAAAAAGAGCCTCCTGCAGTGCTGCTGCTCTATCGTGTCCTTTGTGAGGTAAAAAGCCAAAAAACAGCATTTTGGTCTCGCAAAAACCACTTGCAACAAATGCACTAAGCACCGCATTGGCACCCGGTAAAATATCGTATTTGATCCCATTGTCCAAACAATAGCGTACTAACAACTGTCCCGGATCACTAATACCAGGCATACCAGCATCACTGACATACAAAACATTGGCATTAAAAAACTCAGGGGTTAATTTGGCAACAAAATCGGCCTCATTGTGCGAATGCAAACTCAGAAATTGAGGTTCACTTGTAATAAGACTATGACGTTCTTTGAGCAAATGGATCAGCTTTTTGGTAACACGTGTGTCTTCGCAAAGGATGATGTCAGCAGTGGAAAGTATTTCTAGGGAACGAAGAGAGATATCGGAAATATTTCCGATTGGAGTTGGTACAAGGGATAACACAATGCCTCTTAATCTGCTTCGCAGAAGCAAGCTTTAGTGCCTTAGCGGCAAGCGTAGCTAAAGGGATAAATTCCTTTAGCGTTTCAATTATGCGTTAAGTGCGTAACGTTTTTTGAATTTATCGATACGGCCAGCTGTATCTACTTGACGCTCAGAACCTGTGTAAAACGGGTGACATTCGCTGCAGATATCAACACGAAAGGCATCTTTTGTGCTTTTTGTTGTAAATGTGTTACCGCATGCGCAGCTAACAGTACATTCAACTGTATTTGGGTGAAGTTCTTTTTTCATAATATTACCTTGTGAATGACGGCGTTGTACGTCAATCGGTTTGAGTTTTACATCCGTACCTGGGGACGGATTGTTGGACGCGAATTATATCCAAAGATTTCTATTTTTACAAATGGCTTGCTGCAACCGCAATTGCGGCGCTCTCTGAGCGCAAAATCATCGGTGAACTAAAGTGACGAACGCGATGATTTGTAAAGAGGGAGCGTTCGCTCTCATGAAATCCACCCTCGCATCCGATAATAACGGTTTCATACACCTCATCAGTATTCAATACTTCTCCGCCAAAGTCTAAAATGACACAATCCATATGCGTGCTCAAAAAATCACTCAACGAAGCCGATTCGCTAAATTCGATAAACGATGTGCGTCCGCACTGCATAATCGAACTTTCCATAATCCGCTCAAAGCGTTCATAATCAAAACGAAAATTTCGTTGGGAACGGTGACACTGTATAAAAGTGATTTTTGTAACGCCCATCTCTGTGAGCATCGGTAAAACTTTTTCAACCGTTTTAGGGTCAATCACACACCATCCGATGTGCAGTTTCTTGGTAGATTCACAAGGAAGATCGCTTTGGCTCTCTAGCATAAAAGTAGCCTGACGTCCATCTGTATTTTCGAGTATATAGCGATACTCTTGGCTTAGATTCATACGATTACGAAATGTAAGAGTGTCTCCAACGACATGACGACGTACTTTGATCACGTACTTGTAATCATCCCCGCTCAAACGTAAGTGCGGTTTTCCGGCATCGCTACTGAGAATAAACTTCATACCAGCATCCAAGCACTCATCACTACCAATAAAGCCAATTCAATTCCTAAGATACGTAACGCTTTTTTCTTGTACTGGTTAAATGCATTGTCTTGTTTAATATCAGTTTCGTGTTTAAGTATCTTATACCGTTTCACTTCTAAAACAATAAAAAGAATACTCAACACAATCATCGTAATATTGGCAAACGAAAAATTCAAATGCTTTCCTGCCATCATGACGATTCCTGTAAAAATAGTGATACTTATGAGTAATGATGATATGGGCATAACGATACGCAATCGTTTTGCATAGCGAATAATCTGATGTGAGAGGCCGAGCATAATGATATTAAAGATCACGACAGCCAACAAAACAATAATTCCGACAAAATGGATCTCTAATCCTGCTGTGTATAATGCTTCCATAAAGGGGATTTTACCTTAGTTTGCTTATAATCATCTAACCATTCCCATACCATCAGGGAACGACCTCAAGGAGACATAATGGCAATCAACGTCGAAGAGGCACTTCATCATATTTATACCACAGCTTTACCGCTGAGTATCGAAATTACCCCTATTGAAAACGCAATCAATCGTGTTTTAGCCCAAACCATTACCGCTACGCATTCGCTCCCTGCTTTTGATAACTCAGCCATGGATGGATACGCCATCCGTACCTGTGATAGCGGCAAAACACTGCCACAATCGTGCGTTGTCTTCGCAGGAGACACCAATGATGTTCGATTAACCGAAGACCAATGCATCCGAATCATGACTGGTGCAAAAATTCCGCAAGGGTGTGAAGCCATTGTCCCGATTGAAAATGTAGTGATCGATGGAGACAAAATCACTTTTAGTTCCAACATCAAAGCAGGACAGCATATTCGACTTAAAGGCGAAGACATACAGTGCGATATGACCTTACTCGAAAAAGGGACTTTTCTAAATGCCCATCATATTACACTGCTTGCATCACAAGGGATTACACATATAAAGCTGTATCGACGTCCTCGCGTTGCCTTTTTCTCATCGGGAAATGAACTCAAAATGCATTTTGAAACACTAGGTAACAATCAATTGTATAACACCAACACCCCAACATTTACTGCTCGTGCTACGGAGTTAGGATGTGAGGTGATCTTTACGGGAACTGCCGAAGATACTATCGAGTCGATCCAAAATCACATTGTGAGTTCGCTGGACGCTGATTTGATCATTACCTCTGGAGGAGTAAGTGTCGGAGATGCGGATTACACTAAAAAAGCGTTTCAGGGACTTGGTTTTGAAAGCGCTTTTGAATCGGTCGAAATCAAACCGGGGAAACCAACTACTTTTGGACGAATCAAGGATACGCTTATTCTCAATTTACCGGGAAATCCACTGGCCTCAGCATTATGTTTCGAACTGTTTGGTCAAAGTATCATTCACTCCCTTAGTGGTCGCAATGATAAATACCTCTCAACAATCACCACACGCATGGCGCAACCGTTTGTGATGAAGAAAGGACGCCGTTCGTTAATTCCAGGGTGGTTCGATGGATCTGGCTTTACCCCTAGTTCTAATTTTGGTCCCGGAATGGTATTGCCACTTTCGCGCGCAAATAGCTACATGATGGTGGATGAAAGTGTGGAAAAATTCGAGCAAGGGTCAGAAGTGAAAATCATCCCAACACGATGGTGTATGAACTCGGAGGTTCAAGTATCTCTGGTAACGCTTTAAACGGTATCTGGGTTAATAAAAACCTCATCCGCCATCATCTTATCCCAAAGCTTGGGATCACCCCACTCTTCTCGCACACCATCGCTAAAGATTATTTTCTCTAACTCAATCAAGCCCATTTTTTTGGAATAGGCATCCTCACGGAAACCTTGGGCATACCCCGTATCGGTTTCATGCACGATAATGCTGTGTAATTTCACTTCACGCTCACCATTGATCGATTGTGTACATCCCAGCAGCTTATCAATCATCACGAAAATAATACGGCTAAACTGTTCTGCAGAAGGTGAAACAGGAAGCTGAACCCAACGCTGTGAATGGCGTTTCATATCTTCAAGATACTGAGCATCATCACCTTCCCACAAAGCTATAGAGTGGTCAAAACTGTCAATGAGTGCTTTCATCCCCTGTTTCATCAATCCAAAATCGTACACCATCTGTCCATTATCCAAATAATCCGATTCAAATAGGACTTCTATTTTATAGGAGTGCCCATGCACCGACGCACGACAACGCTCACTGGAACATCCACGAACAATATGGGCGTTTTCAAATTTAAAAAGTTTGCGGATTATCATCAATATACCTCTTTACGATGCCTGTATGACATTGTAGCATTCTTGAATAAATTACATACTTTGATTTTTTTCATCATACAATAATACCAAATAACCTCGTTTAAAAATACTGAGTGATCCCTATTTGAAAAAGCCAATCTTCGGATGGTGTATGTAATCTTGCTATATCAGCCCTAAGTAAAAGATTTGTATAACCAGTTGGAATGAGTCTAACACCAGCTCCTGTGCTTAATGCATTTACCCATCCTTGATTATTTCCCTCTGAGTCCATAGGACGAAATCGTGCCATATCTAGGAAGATAATTGGCTGTATAAACGTTCTTTCCCATACTTCCATTGAATGTCTTATTTCGAGGTTAAGATAACTAAGCGCTGAATTTCTATAGAATGAATCATCAAGGCCTCTTACTCCAGACTGGCTACCGATGAGTAAGCTGTGATTCACATTGCCAGAATTAACTGTGGCTACTTTTCCATTCGCAACCAAGCTTGTTTTTTCTGCTAATGGAGTTGCTGCAATAAACTTGCCCACCGCTTCTCCTCGAAATTTCCCATTTGTCATCACTCCAGGTCGCATTTCAATAGCACCTTTAAAACCATGCGGGTGAAGGTCATCCCAATTATATCGGTCGTAGACCACTTCAAATAAGCTTCCAAAATAAGTTGCACTTTCTAGATTCTTGTCTATATTAACATTTGAAAAATCTTCACGATAAACCTGTACCTGGAATTCATACAATAAAGGTGAATCATACTTAAATGGGCTGACCAGTTCAAAGAAAGCGCCCAAGCGGTTTCTTGTCCAAGCATCATTTTCATCATCTTTAAAACGAAAAGAGGAACTCAATCTATAAACTTCAAGCTCTCTTGACCATCTATTGTTACGATAGCTATGCTCATCAATCCATGCCATAAAATTTAAGTTTCGATCATTGTAACCAACTTTCCCGCCAAGCTTTGTTCCATCCCCTAAAAAATCATGTTCATTTAAACCTAACACGGCAGAGGTATCCTGAATCGTTTTTCCGGTAGAGAGACCGATAATAGGTGAAAGTGTTCTCTTACGACGTACTTCAAGAAGCAATTTATTTTCAATCTTACTTACTTTAACAAGATCAAATATCCCAAGATTTTTAATTCTACGGCTATACTCTGCTATTTCAGCATTAGTCATTGTAGTGGGGAGCTGTCTTGGGAGTATCTCTATGAGAGCTTCTTTTTTTGTTGAACCATTTCCTTGAATTTCAATACTGTTTACTTCAAATCGTTCATCGTAGTCAGACTGAGAAAAAACTTCACTTGATAAAAACAGACTAACGACAACAAAAAATACTTTTAAAATCATACTTGACCTTCTAATAATTTTATTATTACCTCTGTTACTCTAACAGCAGTTAATGCTAAAATTATAGATAATGAAGATGACATGAATATGTCAGAATCATTACATTTTTGTAATGATAGAAGCTAAGCGGGGAAAAGAATTCGAAATGTGCATCCTTTGATCTGATTATTTTCTACTTCAATGTGAGCTTTATGAGCATTCATGATTGCCTTTACAAAGCTTAGACCAAGTCCAAGCCCTTGCGTTGATCTACTACTATCGCCACGATACAGTCGATCCCATATTTTAGGCATGTCATGCTCTGGGATACCCAATCCCTCGTCTGTGATTTCCAAAATGACACTTTTATCTTGCTTCAATCCTCTTATCATGATACAAGAGTGATCAGGAGAAAATTTAATAGCATTATCAACAATATTTGCAAATGCTTGTAGTAATCGTCCTTTATCTCCATTTATTAATAAATTTGGAGGGATTTCATTTTTAATCTCAATGTATTTATCTTCACCAATAAACCTATAAATATTTAGCACATTTTCTACAAGCTCATAAAGGGATAACTCTTCTTCATTCAGAGACATTATCCCTGTCTCAGCTTCTGATATATCCATTATGGTATCAAGCATTTTTAAGATGGTGTCCGACGTTTCTTGACATTCGATTAGTGCATTTTGGAATGTAGAAAGATGCTTGTCGCTTGCTACATCCTTTAATACAACGTGGACAGCATTTTGCATTCTCATCACGGGGGTTCGAAGGTCATGGGCAACATTGTCTAGTGTTTCTTTCATCCCTTCTACCAACTTTTCATTCTGATCCTGCATTTGATTAAACAGGGCTCCTAAATTATCAAGTTCGTCTTTATTACCCATTAATGGAACTCTTGAGCCTGAAAAGCCCGAACGAATTTCTAAAATCGTATCAGTAAGCCATCGTATAGGGCTAAGTATTTTTTTGGAAAATAAGTGTCCCATGAAGAATGAAATAAATACAAAAGGGATTAAGCCAATAAAAAATGACTCTATAAATTGCCACAAGAATGCTTCTCTGTCCTCCGTGTCCTTTCCTATTTGTAATATATCTCCATTAGGAAGCTTTTTAGACAAAATTTCAATATCATCTCCAAAGCCAGGGCTAGGTAGTTCAAGCCATTGTCCTTTATCTGCATTTACCTTCAAAAACTCATCAAGCTCTGCTAACGTATTTGTTCGCCCAATGATTTCCATAGATTCTGGAGCATGAAGAAACAATGTTTTTCCTGCATCAGACTGATAGCGAATGAGAAAATGGTTTCTATCGAGGATATTGTGATTTAAAATTCTAAATTGTAAACCTGCTACCCCATCTTTCTCCAGTAATAATGCATACTCTTGAAATTTGATTTCTAAAAGGTCTTTATCTTTGCTTTTTAGCAACGTGTCTAGAATGTAACCCGTTAGAAAAAAAAGAAGCAAAGCTCCTATCATAAAGGACAAAACATAAAAAATGGTGATTTTAGTACTAATTCGGCTCAAAAATATAACCAACTCCTCTTAGTGTAGATATTGTCTTTTTTTCAAAATTTTTATCTATTTTATTTCTCAATCGGAATACAAGAACATCAACAACATTCGTCTGAGGATCAAACTGACTATCCCACACTCCTTCTAGTATTTGGGTTTTAGATAGTACACATCCAGGATGCCTCATAAAATACTCTAACAGCAAAAATTCTTTTTTTTGAAGCTCAATTGTTTCTCCTTCTCGGCTTACTTTTTTTGTAATTAGATCAATAGTTATATTGCCTAATTGTATAGAGTTCTGAGAAGGAATTATATTTGTCGTTGAACGTCTCAAAAGAGCTTGAACTCTGGCCAAAAGTTCTCCAAACGAAAATGGCTTAGTAAGGTAATCATCACCTCCAAGTTGCAAACCTTTTATTCGATCAGATACGCTTCGCTTGGCGCTCAAAATAAGTATTGGAACCTTTAAATCAATATCACGAATTTTTTGAATAAGAGTAAAGCCATCCATTTTAGGAAGCATAAGATCCAAAATAACGAGATCATAAGTATAAGTTGATAAAAAATAAAAGCCATCTTCACCATCCAAGCAAGGATCAACGATATAGCCCGATTCTTTCAGACCTTGAGCAAGATAGTCAGAAATTTTTTTATCATCTTCAACCAACAACACTCGCAAAGTCTTAATCTCCTTAGGCATACTGAAAAAATCATTATGTTTGTATCGTAATTAACATAAATAGATAAAGTTACACGCCGTGATTTTGATCCCTGATAGGCACTTCACCATTGAAACCCCTATTTTTAGGGATTTTGTATAATACATTTATCAAAAATGACACCTTTTTTGACAGCTTATTTGGGTGCAAATACTGGTATTACATAACCCAAATACGGATATTAGTCATACAGCGCCTATCTTATGAGCTTTCAAGCAATATTGTTTAAATTTTATGACACTTTTTAAGCTACTTAAATACAGCCTAACAACATTAAATTATGTATACCCACATCTGTATTCCAAATACTGGTATTTAAAACAGAAGTTTAATAGCTTCTTCCTTTGACATAGATTCATTTCATATATAATCATCTTTTTTTACTTCAATGATATACACCCATAAAATTACAGGCAATTCTTTGAGGATATTTGAAGTAAAATCATACAAATTGTTATATTTTTTTTAATTGGCTCATTATTTGCTAATATCTAAATTATCGCTATTGAAAAGGAATGATAGATGAATGCACCAATTGGGTTGATAAGTTCTGAAATGTCTGATGTCCTTATATCAATCAGACCCAAATTTGTAGAAAAAATTTTGAGTGGAGAAAAAAAATTCGAGTTCAGAAAGGCTATTTTTAAAACAAGACCTGTCCGCAAAATTTTTGTATATGCATCTGCGCCAGTACAATGCATCGTCGCATCATTCGAATTCGATGGAATAGTTTCAGGAACACCAGAAAGAGTATGGGAAAACTGTAAAGAGCATGCCGGAATTGCTGAAGATGCATATTTTAATTATTTTGACGGAAAAGAGAGTGCCTACTCTATAAAAATAAAAAATCTTAAAATTTTAAAAAGACCTATTCGACCTTCTAATCATATTCCAAATTTTAGACCGCCACAATCTTATATGTATGTGGATAATAAACTAGAAAAAATACTTATGGGATCTTTATGAAGTCGTAAATCTAATGTGATTGTTTTAATATTTAAATTCAAAGCGATTGCATTTGCTTGTTGCAATTCAGTAGTCTGCATCTTTGAGAGAAGATCAACCTCATAATAAACATTATCTCGTAAAAACAATCTTCTTGATATTGCTATTGGGTCATCTACAATTGTAATAATGACACTAAGTAATAACCTCTCAAACGTTGAAATATCTATCATTGAAGGGGTACCTTCATCATTAAGTAAGACAAAATGTCCATCAAGCAGTATTACCCGCTGACCGATTATCTCATTTTTTAGTCCTTCCGACAATATTATTTGATTAGTTGGTATGTTAGAAACATACTTAGTTGAAATTTCCAACGAGGTATCTGTATATTTTTGAATAATCTGACTTGCAGTAAGATGTTTAATTGAGAGTTGGTTTGCGATTTCTTTACATAAAGTACTTTTCCCTACACCATGTATTCCAGCGATAAAGATAGTACCTTTATACATTGCAGACTATTAACTTGTATATGTATTACTTATGCCTGACATAGATATGAGTTGATTAAACTTACTATCATCAAGCGGAACAATAATCCAACGTCCATCTGGAATTTTTATATCTTCTAAGAGTTTTTTTCGAATTACTTTATATTTAAAGGCGGTAATATATAAAAATTTAATTGCAGTCACATTTTTTCGATAGTGATATCGTAACTGTCCTTCATCAAATAAACTATAAGAACGGCAGAACTCTACAAAATCATCTTCATTACTAAATGAACTAGATGGTCGAACTTCTTCAACTACACATAGTGATGTTGCTACCGCACGATAATATGCACGCCCTGGAATATCAGAAGTTCTGTAAAATACGATTAGATCACCATACTCAATTCTGTTTGAATCCGAAGACCCAGATAAATAAATCTTATGGATGCTATTTGTATGAGAGAGGTCATGTATGATTTCATCACCATCTTCGCCAAAGAGAATAGAATCAGGAAAAAGTTGTGTATGATAATCAGGATAAATTGAAATTAGATATTTGTGATTATTCACAATAGGTACTACTGGATAGTCTTTTACAATGTCACCTGTTTTTTGTCCAATATTTTTAATATAGACTTTCTCTCCCGCTTTACTACCATATTCTATGAATCCGAATTCTTCGAATAAGGATATAAGCGCAACATGATGAGCGAATACAGTGACATAAATTAAATCAATATTATTTTCAATTGCATGATTGATGATAATTTTTATGAACCGCTCACCAAGCCTTGTTCCATGAGGATTTACTTTTAAAGTTCCTATTTTAAGTGCACTTGGGACTAAAAGTGCTGGAGTGATATCACTAATCGGACCTTCTTCAATTTTTAAATAAAGAAAAGCATCAATAGCCCCATTATCATCTTCAAGATAATAGGCTTTATCACCATCTCTTTTTTTTCTTTCAACCCATACTTCAAATCCGGGATAATCTTCTTTCAGACTATTAAAGAAAGGATTATCGAAATTAATATCTTGAAAAAATAGTTTTTGTATTGGTCCAAAACTCATAACAATTCCATATTAGACGAATTATTAAAGACGTACTCTTTTTTTCCATGTCGATACATCCCATCTGCTATAGATGTTAACTCGAAATTAAAGTAGTCAAAAATTTTCTGAAACTCTGGTAATTTCTCTTCACTAACAGTCAAAAAAGGTTTATTTGTTTGAAGAATTTCAAATGATTTTTTAAATAGCCTCACTCCAATTCCACGATTCTGAAAATCCGGTGAAATGCGTAAAGTACATATCTTTTTTTCTTCTATACTGTCTTTCAAAATGGCGATTCCTGCAATTTTACCATCACGGATTTCAGAAATAATCTTTCGATTGCCATCTTGAATATCTGGCACTACTTTATTAAAATACCATTCATGAAATGAGGGATAATATTCGCTAGCCTCTACAAGAAATAAAAAAATATCTAATTGACTGTGATATTGTTGAGCTTCTTGAATAATGATGGTTGTAGGTATATGACTACTGATCATTTCAATCTTCTACACATCTTTTTTGCAAAGTCTTTCAACCTATTTATTTGGGTCAATGGCATCACAACTATTGCCAAAGCGATCATTGCTAAAATTATACCTGCTACTTTATTCTTTATTATTGAAGAAAAATTACCATCTATAATTTGTCCAACATCTGAACTCACACTTATTAAATTTCCAACGCTTCCAGCTATAGCACCTAATAGTATAACTGTTATTGTATAAATGATTATAACTTTAATCCCATCTGCATTATAAGAAAATTTAGCAAAAGCCCCAAAATGCTCTATCGTTTTTTCACCATTGCCTTCTTGCCAATGATATGCTAATTTTCTATCAAAATCTTTTGCTTTATCAGGCAAATAAGAATGCCATAAATTATGCTCGAGTTCTCGACATCTTTTGAATGGAGAATGTTGGGACAAAATTTCTGCTGCAGATTCTCGGACAAGAAAAAAGTCTACTCTTTTTATTGTTAAGCCACTATTCGCAATTCCATAACTTGGTGTTGGCGGTAATCCTCTCCGTTCATTAATTGAAAATGACACATGTTCTATTTCTTTGAATGATGGCAGGAGGAAACTTGTTTTAGGATGATGTATTTGAGAAAATTGTTCTACTGTAATTGTGTCTAAATTAACTCTCATTCTAATATAAAAGTTATCTTCCATTGAATGGATAGGTGTGATATGTACAACATTGTCTTCAATAGAATCTATCTTTATTTTTGATGAAGAAACAAATAAAGACCCTTCTTCTTCTTTTAAATAACCCTCTATTTCAGTATAACTTTGTTTTTCATCAATTTTAAGTTTAAGAGTTGATTTATTGAAAATATCAACAATAGAATTCTTCGTAATGATCTTATCATAGAGATCAATCACGGAATCTTTTTTAATGGCAAATGGTAAATATATTTTTATTTGATTAGATTCAGCTGGTAGAGATGTACAAGGAGTTTTATCATCAGTCGAAGAGTCTTTTTCTTCAACTGTTTTATTGTTTTCTATATCGTCAATCGAAGAGTTTTTTTCTTCAATTGTTTTATTACAACCTTTATTGTTTGCTTTTTTAAATAACAGTCCTATATCAATAAAATGGCAATTTTTTTGATCTTCTTTATCAATTTTCCAAAGATTAACATGAATATACATATCAGCTTGGATAGTTTCACTCCATATCGCTATTCCAGAAGATCGCGCCATAATATTATCCTAGTTAAATTTTAAATATTATATAGCAAAAAATGTTCTCAACCGATTAAATCTACTGTCTCTACAAATTGGTTGTTTTAGATATCAATTATTACTGCATCTATATTATAAATTTTTATGATATCTTTAGCTCATACTTATTAAAAGAATTTTAATAAAATGACACTTTTTTGACACTTCAGATGGATAAAAATGACTAAATTTGACTAATTAAATTGATTTTTCTTAAATTTTTAAGGTCTTGAAAGTGCCTATTTTATGAGGGTTTGTCCTACATTTAGGACTTTTGAAGATTAGACCCCAAATTTTTGATCCCATATGCGAATATGCAAACGGTCACTGTAGATAAAGCCACGACGTTTACAAAACTCGATTACCGCTTCACAGTTGGCTTCGATATGGGCTTTATCCCCACCTAAAGGCATACAATAGACAGAGGTAAGTGGATAACGGGCGATAATCTCATCAACCTCAGATTCAATA
>JAUYUB010000013.1 GCA_030692765.1 Sulfuricurvum sp. | reverse complement strand
GTTTATGATGGAAATGGTACATATAAATCCTTTTACACTTTTCTCCGCCAGTGAATGGTTAAAAATGGATAGAGAACTGGTCTCAACGGCTATGAAAAAAGATACATTTGCATTCTCAATGGCTTCGGATGTATTGAGAGATAATGAAATTTTTATACTTGAGTATATTAAGTTCGCAAGTAGTCTTAATTTTTCGTGGCTGCTCTTTATTTCTAACAGATTGAAAAATGATAGAGCTTTTTCACTAGAGATAATTAAAAACGATTCAAACGCTTTAGCGTATTTGAATGAATCAATAAGAGATGATGAAATTGTTATTCTAGCTGCTGTATCTAAACATCCAAGTTCATTAAAATATGCCAGTAGCAGGTTGAAAAACAGCAGATCTTTTATATTCAAAGTTGTAAAAGAAAATGAAACACATTTTCCTGGACCCTTTCGCTATGCAAGTCGTGATCTCCGAAGTGATAAAGAATTTATACTGGAGTGTTTACGTTGTACAGAAGATTCCTATATTTTGAATAATATAGCTGATGCATTAAAAGATGATGAAGATTTTATCAAACAAGCAATCGCGATTTCAGGATATTCGTTAGAGCATGCAAGTAGACGATTACAAAGAAAAAAAGAGCTTGTTTTTGAAGCAATAAAACAAAGTAGAGATCTGTATGTAGTAGATAACGATAAAGACCTAAGTGATGATAAAGAAGTAGTTATTTTTGCACTTCAGCACGGAACTAAACTCGTACATGCAAGTAAGCGGCTGCGAGATGACGATGATGTGGTGAGGATAGCGTTAGAGTATAACGGTACAAATTTTGTTTATGTGAGCAGTAGACTTCAAGCGGATGAGAGTCTAAAACTTTTGGCACAGAGAAATGCAAAGCTTTATGATACGGAGGATGAAGGTGAAATTTAATATTCTATTTATCTGTAAACCCAAGAGAGTCTCAATAAATAGACAATAAATGTCCAACTAACTTCCTATACTTCGATCATACAACTCTCAAGGAGCTATTATGATCGATACAAACCTCACACTTACTATTACTAATACTTTTCACATCGAGCCGGATAGCTGTGATCTCGTCGCTGGTTGGATTCTTACGATGATGTTAAAACTGGGTGGTCATAGAGAGTTTATAGATGATCGTCGAATGAATAATGATGATCTTATTGAATTTCTGGGGCTTGAAGAATACAGCGACGATTATGACAGAGAAGATAAGCCTACGATTTTAAAAGCATTAGAAAAACTGAAAAAAAATATTGATCTGATACAGCCAAAAAGTACCTGCACAATTTTGGAAAAGAATCTACAAAAGCTTTGCCATATAATCGCACTTAAAACGGTGGAAATAGATATATTGCGTTTTTGTATTTATCTTCACTATTATGATTTACTTGAGAATGGTGCGCGTCTGTTAAATGATTTGACTACCGATAAATTTGAGCATGTGCTTTCTGTTTTACTTGGATATCCACGTAGTGATATCAAAGAGGCATTTGCTTCCAAATCTGCTTTAGTTAAAAATTCCTTTCTTTCAATTGATCGAAATTCAAACAGCGCTATGAGAAGTAAGGTTGATATAGCAAGTAGCGGTTTCGCGGATAAGATGATGACGTGCGATGATGATATTGAAGAGATGATCCGTGATGTGGTACGTCGTTGTGATCTAACGCCATTAACTCTTATGGATTACCCGCATCTATCCAGTCAGCTTGAGATATTGGTTCCCTATCTTCGACACAGTATTGAAAATAAAAAGCTAGGAACCAATATTCTTCTTTATGGCCGCCCCGGAACAGGTAAAACGGAGTTGGTCAAAGCGATTACACAGGAGATCGGTATGAGTCTGTATGAAGTAAGCTATGCGGATGACGATGATGACCCGATCGAGGGTACGAAACGTTTGCGTGCGTATCGTACGGCTCAAAGTTTATTTTCACAGAAACCGATTATCTTGATGTTTGATGAGATCGAAGATGTGATTAGTGTCGAGACAGATGGGCTATTTGGGTCAAAAAAACGCCAAAGCAACAAAGGCTGGATAAACCGTATCCTTGAATCCAACGCGATACCTACTATTTGGATTACCAACAGTGTTCGCTCTATGGATGATGCGGTTGTTCGCCGTTTTGATATGGCCATCGAAGTTCCAATACCTCCTAAATCTAAGCGCCGTGAAATTATTGAGCATTATTCGCAGTCACTGTTAAGTAGTAAATCTATAAAAACGATTGCTGAAAATGAAAACGTAGCTCCTGCGAATATTACACGCGCTGCCAAAGTCATGGAGGCGATCAAAGATCAAACGACCGATGCATCCAAATCGTTTAAGATGCTGATAGACAATACCCTCAAAGCACAAGGCTTAGATAGTATTAATAAAACGATTGAGGGAGATTTGCCCGATTCATATGATCCAAGTTACGTGAATACTTCTATGGATTTAAAAAAACTACTTAGCGGTATTGAATCAAGTAACAGTGCAAGATTGTGTCTTTATGGTGTACCAGGAACCGGGAAGAGCGCCTTTGGCAAATGGATCGCACGAGAACTCGATAAACCGTTTCTGCTCAAAAAAGGGTCTGATTTGATTTCCATGTACGTTGGTGGTACAGAGAAAAATATTGCCAATGCGTTTCGTGAAGCTAAAGATGAGGGTGCAGTTTTGGTGTTTGATGAAGTAGACAGTTTCTTACAAGACCGTAGAACCGCAAAAGCCTCTTGGGAGGTGACGCAGGTCAATGAGATGCTGGTTCAGATGGAAAACTATGAGGGTATATTCATTGCAACAACTAATCTAATGAGCGGACTGGATCAAGCATCATTGCGACGTTTTGATCTCAAGCTAGAGTTTGGTTATCTTACCGGTGAAAATGCCATCTCTTTGTTTGAAGCAGAAGCAAAAATGATGGGAATTAATACGATTGAGCGTTCTGTACGATCAGCGGTTAAGTCACTAAATCAGCTCGCTCCAGGAGATTTTGCGGCGGTGCGCCGTCAGAGTCGATTTGCTCCAATATTTACAGCTGATGATTTGTTTGACCGGCTTCGGGATGAAGTGGCTATCAAGGAAGAGGGCGGAGAGAAAAAGATGGGTTTTTTGAAATGAAAATCACATATGCACGCATCAAATCACTATATGAGCAAGCAAGCCAAGTCCGTGTTGAACTCATAAAAGCGCAAACTTAAAATGAGTTCGAATTGCTTGAGTTATTTATAGCAGAAGTTGAGACTCTGCATGAATCAAAATCTAAATTTATTCAAGCGGATGAAGTTATGTCTGATTTGGAGTGGATTTAACTCTACTATGCACAGGAAGAATGGAATTGTGTCACACGTTGGTTGACAAACATAGACAGTTCGCTTCGCGAAATGTGGTCGCAGTATATAGAGCAAATTGTTACACTGAAAAAGTAGTTAAGGTTCATCTCAGGGCACAGATTCCCAGTTTTTGTACAATCCATCCACTTTTCATCAAGGAGTTTTAATGGTATCGGCTATTTATGATGTTGAATTTACACTCGAAGAGATTTCAGAAGTTCTTAATATCCCCAAAGAGACCTGTCGCCAAGTTTTATTGATGGCGTTACGCAAGCTCTCTTCTTCTAAAAATAGAGAAAAATTAGAAGAGATCGCAGAATTGTTAATGATGATTGAGGAGAAATAGCCATGTCAACACAC
>JAUYUB010000011.1 GCA_030692765.1 Sulfuricurvum sp. | reverse complement strand
CCAAGACCCTGATGTTATCATGATTGGTGAAATTCGTGATACCGAAACTGCTCAAATAGCGATTCAAGCAGCTATGACAGGTCACCTCGTACTCTCAACACTTCATACCAATAATGCTACCGACGCACTTACTAGGCTGACAGATATGGAGATTGATAAATTTTTAATCACTTCTACTCTTATCGGTGTTTTAGCACAAAGACTTGTGCGACGATTATGCACTGAGTGCAAAGTAGAGGTACCCTTATCTGATTCAGATGCTAATGATCTTGGTATTGCGCACGGACTCACTGTAGCACAGCCAAAAGGGTGTGTTAAATGTCATCATACGGGCTACCGTGGGCGCGTTGCTATTGGTGAATTTTTTATGCTGGATGATACGCTTCGTCCAATGCTCAAAAACATTGATAATGATTTCGAACTTAGAGAACTTATGAGAGCGAAGGGGATGCGATTTCTTTCAAATCAGCTCATAGCTTTATTACTTGATCGAACGACTGGTCTTGATGAGATAATACGTGTAGGGGTAAAAGAGGCTTAATGGAATTTTATTACAAAGGGATAGATAATTTCGGAAATCCGATAAAAGGTTCTATTGAAGCATCGACTTTTGATGAAGTCAAAATGAAGCTCAAAGGGCAAGCTATTTTGTACTCCGATATCTCGACCAAAAAACAATCTTTTTTAGGTGTGCTCTCCCTCTTTCAACAGAAAAAAATGCCCTTAAATCAATTGGCTACTCTCAGTCGTGATCTTGCTGTCTATTTAAATGCCGGAATCCCTTTAATACGCTCACTTACTCTTTTAAAACATCAAAGCAATAATAATATTCGATTGGAAAACTTTTTCACGACACTGATTTCCCTTATCAATGAAGGGAAAAGCTTTGCTCAAGCGTTAGTGTCTCAAGAGCACTATATTCTTCCTGTTTTTTATACCGGCACATTGAAAATTTCAGAGGATAGAGGTATACTCGCTACGGTTTTAGGCGAGCTCTCCGCATACCTTATTCTTCAAGAAAAGATTAAAAAACAGTTGTCTCAAGCATTGGTCTATCCCTCTTTTATTATTGTTGTTTCTATTTTAATGATTTCTTTTATGCTTACCGTTGTTGTCCCTAAAATAACCTCAATATTTGAAACCACAGGGCAAGCGCTTCCGCTATTGACTCAAATGGTCATAGGAATGGCCCATTTTTTTACTCACTATTGGTTTTTAATGGCTACAGGAGTATTAATAGCTACAGGGCTTTTCTCATATAAAATGACAACCAACCATGAGTTTAAAAAAATCATTCATGGATTCATGCTTAAACTGCCAATTATCGGGAAAATGATTGAGACCAGTGATTTGGCACGTTTTTGTACTATTTCATCCTTACTAATGCGTTCAGGAATTCCTGTCGTCAATACCATCAAGCTTTCCTGTATTACTCTCTCTTCTGAAGCTATAAAAGGGCTATTTGAACAAGCCTCTGTAAAAGTAGTAGAAGGGCTATCCCTCTCAAAAGCACTCGTGCAAGCAGATGGCTACCGTGTTGATTCTTCTTTTATCGATGCAGTTGCAATCGGGGAAGAGACAAGTGAACTCTCATCAATGTTAGACCACTTATCCACTTTTTACATCGAGACCAATAAAGATAAAATTACCGTATTTCTTTCCGTCCTAGAGCCTACGTTAATGCTGATTATTGGAGGAATAATCGGTGTCATGGTTACAGCAATGCTGCTCCCAATTTTTTCACTAAACTTAGGATGATGTTTTAAGAGCAACGATGAGTTTTTTCAACCACCGGTCCTTGTGTATCTGTGTTTTTGAATGATAATTACCAATTGCTTGAAGATTAAATCCACGTTCTTTAATATGTTCAGATAAAAGCCAGCTACCAGCAAAAATATTTATTTTGGGATCGAGAATATTACCCTCACAAATCCCCCATGCAGATAATTGACGAAAATGAATCGTATTGATCTGCATTAATCCATAATCTTTTGTTCCGTTATTGTTGACTCTAATAGCGTTTGGATTTCCACCACTTTCGATGTTTACAATGTTTTCAAGTAACAATGGCGGTATATTATAATGGACACCAGCTTCTTTAAAATAACGATCATAAAGAGTGTTTAATGCATGAAGGGAAGATGTAAGAAAAAAGAGAAAAAATAACTTTTTCATAATATTTAGTTTGCCATACAATTTGCAATTTCCCAAAAAGGAAATTGTAGTTAGCTTCCGACGATTCCGCCGTCGTTTTTCGTAATAACGATGGTCGATGAACGTGGTCGAGCTGTTCCCCCATCAGGCCAGTTACTTGTAAGAGCGGTAGTTGTACCATCTTCTCCCGGATGCTGGACATTAACAAAGATTGTCTTTCCGTCCGGTGTTTCTGCAATACCTGTGATTTCACATTCTACCGGCCCAACAAGGAAACGTTTAAGCTTCGTTGCCGTAGGTTTAGCACCTACACGAGTCGTAACCGTTTGATCTGCATTCACATTAGTCGGAACCGCTAAACTTTTGATTGCCGTCGTAGCACCATCGTTGACACTTCCTGGCAATGCCGCAAGCATCATACAGTTAGTTGTGTCCGTATAAGCACCATCATCGGTTTGAATCCACATAAGACCGCTTGTTGCTTCACTGAACCACAATCCGTCTGCACTTGAGAAATCATTATCCGCTGTAAGTCCAGAAATGTTAACATTGGCTTGATAATACGCATTATCACCGCCTGCATCAACCGCTGACTGTGCTCCGAAGAGGTAAATATCCCATACAAATGTGGTTGCAGAAGGCTCAGATTCTTTCCATCGGATAATATGACCGTTGACGTTTCCTTTGCTGCTTCCATCTGCATAATAACGCGGATTAGCTTCATCCAAACCAGGTTTCCCTGTTTTTGCGCGATCACTATTATTCGTTAATGTCATATAGACTTCGCCAGTTGTTGGGTGAACACCACCCCATTCCGGACGGTCCATTTTCGTAGCTCCCCTTGCATCTGCCGCGATACGAGTATGAATAGCAACGTCCGATACATCCGCAAAAGCATAGGTAGCATACGTAGCGATGGCCGGTTCAGAAATATCAAGCTTGAGCCATATTCCCGTTCCGTTCGCATTGAACTTTGCGACGTAGAGCGTACCGTTATCGAGGTATTTTGAGCCTGTCGCTAGACCGCCGTTTGCATCCGCCGGATTCCAAACTTGCGTAGATACGTATTTATAAATGTATTCACCTCTTGAATCATCACCCATATAAAAAACAACCGGTTTTCCAGCAGTCGCTTTAGCCGGCCAAGCACCCTCGTGAGCAAAACGGCCCATAGCGGTACGTTTGATTGGAGTAGAGGTCGGATTAAATGGATCGATTTCAACGTTATACCCAAACGTGTTAGCCACATTGCGATAGTCAGCAGTTGCATCTGCTGCGCTCACAGTTGCCTTCCACTGTGGATAAACACTTTCCCAGCCATAGCGACTACTTGTTTTCAAACCATAACGGTTAAATGCAACTAGCTCCTTACCAGTACGAACATCAGCTGTAAAATAGCCGTTCCAATTCTCTTCACATGTGAGGTACGTTCCCCATGGGGTATAGCCGTTTGCACAGTTATTAACCGTCCCGCGTGTCGCTCTACCATCCGTAGAATAAAGTGTTTTAGTATAAGCGCTTCCCGAAGCCGCTCCTCTGAGTTCCATCGGAGTTGTCGCTGTAACACGGCGATTGTATTTGGATGTTTTGTCCAGAGCAAATCCTGTGCTTGAGTTGCTTACTTGAATCACCGCTACACCATGTGCGGCCATTTCTTTGTCCACTTGTGACGCAACACGTGATGCGTTGTTGATTGCTGCAACTTCAGCGACAGTATGAAGATACGTTTGATTGATGTATTCGTGATTAATACACAATAGACCATTAGTAGAATTGTTATGGTCGTAACCACTGTTATTAGATTTAAGGCCGAAATAAGTCATCCCATCATGACAATCACCGCTACGACTTTCAAAGTCACCCGTATTTGTACCGTCATTTGCATAATCTGATATGCCCACTTTGATTGGATCACCAAGCCTATACAGAACTTTTGCTGTGTAGCCATCAGCAACTGTCACGACATCATTAAGGTTTTTTGCTACTGGAGTAAACGCCAAAAGTGCTGCAGCCGCAGCAGAAGAAGCCAAAGGGGTAGCCTCATCATTACATCCGCTCATAAATGAACCGAACATTGTTGCTCCGATGAGTCCAGCACTCATCTTCATCATATCACGACGACTAAGACGCTCACTCAAAACATTATTAAAACTTTCGTTATTTGAATTGTTGCAATCATCGGCACCAATTAACAATTTACCTTGTGGATTACTTTGTTCCATTCTTCTATCCTTAGTTTTATGTTAAATATTCGAAATAGTATCTTGAGTATGTTACTATACAATTACAGTCATACCAGAGTGATAAAGCATTGGTTGTCAAGTGCGAAGTTAAAATAGGCAGCTAAGAAAGCTGTTGTATTGTAGTTTTCACAATCCAAAGCTTAAAGAAACAATGTTATTAATAATATTATAGATATTGATGATTTTCTGCTCTCTCAAAAGATGTGGGCATACTATCGCAGTAGCTTTTGTTATTGATACCCGTTAAAATTGTTTTACTGTACTGATCGCATAGTGAAGCCAAGATATCGATCAATCTTTTATGAACAATCCCATCCCCGTTATAGCCAAAAGTAATATAGTAGTTCAAAATACGAATATCATCATTATCATCGTGGCAGAATTCATCTAAAAAATCACAGCATGTCATATAATTATTATCTGATTCCGCATTTTCATCAATATAAAGGATAATGTCATTTGTTTTTGATCTAAACTTCTCAATGGCATTTATAAACATAGTGATTCCTCAATTTATTTTTGTTTGCATCGATGCTATAGTTAACATAAATAGAACGATATTGTGTAATTTTACTCTCGCTTTATTGCGATTAGGTAACACTCAATATCTTAGACACTTAGCATATTGACAAGATCATTTGAAAAAAGTCCCAAAAGCATTTCAAAAGTTTTAACTCCGCCATTAGGGTCATTGCTCGGACATTGTTGATGAAAATGAAAATTTTTCGTTTTAAGGAGCTCATTACCGTTATTTGAAATAAGATTGGCTTTTATTTGCATGATCACATGCGATCCATTCGCATTAAACTCTTGATAAAAATCGACGACTTCAATTTCCAATGTTAAATCAGTATTGGCTTTAGATGATGTGCTTAGCACACCTTTATACATATTATGTGCAATTAATGCAGATTCAGCACGTTGACTTATCAAATCAATGGGTGCGATTACCCACTGGTTGTAAGCAAAATAGGAAAACAATGATCCTTTTTTGTACCACATATGATTTGTATTATAAATATCATTCGTCATCAAAGGCTGTATCTTAATGGATAAACTTGTCTGAATATTGTTTTTTTTATTTTCAATGACTTTACTATCAATGGTATGCTCTTTTATTAAAACAGCTGAATTCTTTAATGAGCAGCCACTCAAAAGAAATAAACTTAGAATGGAGAGTAAAAACTTTTGCATATTATTCTCCTGGCCCAGGTTGAATGATTTTTTGTTTAAAGAGTAAATCACTAGGACTCTCTTTAAGGCCTTGAATTACCATTTTTCCCTCGCGTACAAGATTTTTAGTTTCATTGAGAGCATCATTAGAACTGTCCAGCGTTGAGGATAGCTTTTCTATTACTTTTGATTTCTTAACGTCTTGAAGAATACTGGAAGTCTCTTTGGTTAAGTTTCTGGTATCGTTAAGGACTAGCTGTGATTGCTGTGCAACGTTAGAAAACTCTTGTAGGGTTTGATTGGCATTCTTTTCGACTTCTTTGACACCATGTATTAAATGTGCAATCTCTTGTTTATTATTTTTAAGTTCACTGGAAATTTGTGAAAAATTATCCAGACTGCTGCTTACATTATTGATGTTTTTATCGCTCACAAGCTTATTGACTTTCACGATAGTTTTGGAAATATCTGTTAATATGTCTTCAGCTTTGTCTGATAGTTTTGACAGCATAGAAGATTCTGATTTTAGGACAGGCCGTTCGCTCTTATCAAAACTTTTGAGGGATTGGGCCTCTTTAGTACCCCCTTTAATCTCTAAAAATCCGACACCGGCAATGCCTTGAGAATTCAATACAATGAAACTATCCGTTTTGACGGGCGTCTCTTTTTTGACTTTAAACGTTACTTCGATACGTTCAGGATCATTTTTATCAATAGTCACATCTTCGACGAATCCAATTTCTATCCCTTTTAATTTAACTGGAGATGATGTTTTGAGTCCAGAAACCGATTCTCCGATATAGGTTTTATAATTATCATATTGATCATCATCAATATCATATTTTTCCATCCAAAAAGCGAATCCTGCCAAAGACAGAATGCTAATGATTCCAAATAAACCCACTAGTATAAAATTCGCATTTCTTTCCATCAGTTTGCCTTTAAAAATTCTTTCAAAAATGTCATATCACTATTGATGGCTGCGTCATAAGTACCATCAAAACAAATTTTTTTGTTGTGAAGAACAATAAACCTATCCAGAGCACTTCTGATCGTGTCCAAATCATGAGTAACGATAATCACGCTAAACCCTAACATATCCCTCAATTCTACAATGAGCTTATCAAACGCTTCCGCGCTGGCAGGGTCCAGCCCGCTTGTTGGTTCATCCAAAAAAAGAAGTTCAGGGTCAAGTGCAAGCGCGCGTGCCAAGCCAACTCTCTTTTTCATCCCTCCGCTTAGTTCACTGGGGTATAAATAGGCTGATTCACCGGAAAGTCCTACCATACTGAGCTTGGTCATAGCCATATTCTCAATAAGACCCTTGGGCAGTTCAGTATATTCAAGCAGTGGTAAACAGATATTTTCTAAGACGGTAAGTGATGAATATAGTGCCCCAAATTGAAATAATACAGCCCACTTCTGTCGAAGTGTATGTGCAGTTTTATGACTAATACCTCTGAGTGATTCACCAAGAATCTGAATGTTTCCCGATTGGAATTTTTGGAGCATAATAAGTTGACGTAGTAAGGTTGATTTCCCCGCACCGCTTCCCCCTAGTATTCCAAAAATTTCTCCTTTGTGAATACTAAAAGAGATATCATCATGGATAAGGGTATTTCCAAATTTTGTGATAATATTTTCTACATTAATGACTTTGGTCATATGCCCAGCTTTGTCAATGCGATTGCTATGATTGCATCACAAATAATGACCCAAAAAAGTGCGCTAACAACGCTTTTGGTTGTAAGTTTCCCAATGCTGTCCGTACTCCCCGTCGCTTGAAACCCCCTATAACATCCTACAACGCCGATTATGGCACCGTAAATGGGCGATTTCCCCAATCCTA
The DNA here is from genome assembly GCA_030692765.1 of Sulfuricurvum sp. Classification (GTDB taxonomy): domain Bacteria; phylum Campylobacterota; class Campylobacteria; order Campylobacterales; family Sulfurimonadaceae; genus Sulfuricurvum. The sequence continues at coordinate 73,918 of JAUYUB010000011.1, read as the reverse complement.
CATACAATTCATTAACGGATATCTCAAGATACATTCTGTCAATGAAATCATTCAAGCTAATACCTAGTTGAAAGTGTGAAACAAGATAAGCACCTGCCATACCTGCCATATCAGCAATAAAAACTAAGAATGGCATAGTGATGATAAGAGCAAAAACTCTAGGAATAACCAAAAAAATAAAGGGGTCAAGCCCCATCGTGCGCATTGCATCTATTTCTTCGGTTATTTTCATGGTGCCTATTTCTGCCGTAAAGGAACTCGCACTTCGTGCTGTGATTAATATGGCGGTAATAATGGGTGAAAGCTCTCTAAAAACAGACATGACACTTATATCAACAATAAATATATCAGCACCGACTTTTGCCAGGTAACCAGCAGATTGATATGCCACAACCAAACCGATTAAAAAAGACAAGATCGTAATAATTCCTATGGCTTGTATTGCAGATGTATCAACATGCTTTATGAATGCTGTAAATCTAAAATTCCACGGTGAAATAATGAGTTTTAGCAGTGCAAAAAGCATTTCACCGACAAACGATAAAAAATTACCTACTCCTTGAAATCCTTCAATAATCCATTTTCCTATTCTTTCAATAAAAAGATATTCTTTTTTGGAAAACTGAGGCTTATCCTGTAAGTTTTTTTCATAAAAACTGAGGAGTTTTGAGTGATTCTCATCTATATTTACGTACGTTATTTTGCATCCATCTTTGATAAGATGGTTTTTTATCCACAAAATTTCAACGGCACCTGCTGAATCAATGGTTAGACAATTGATAAAATCAAATATTATTGTTTTATCAACAAGGTTAAGAAACTCTTTTTCAATAGTATTGGCATTGGATAAAGACTCTTTCGTCCAATCATTGCCGATTAATACTTTAAGATTATTAGCATTTAAATATTGAATTTGTATTCTTTGCATGCCGAAATTATGCCCATAAAATCGACTCTTGTTTGTAATCAAAATGTAATATATTGGCGAAATTTATTGGATGGTGAGTTCGTACGACGAAGCATGCAAAGTATCTCTCATACTTTTAGCAGAGGAACGGTATAGTGCTAAAAATTCCCCTTTTTCTTTACGCCATAATTACGGATTATTGGCAAAATAATGCTTGACTCCATCAAGCATTCCTTCAACCATCCATTTTTGATATTTTGAATCCGCGATACGAGCCGATTCATCAGGATTGCTAATATAGCCTGTTTCTAGAAGAATTGCAGGCATTTGAGCTCCAACCAAAACCCAAAAAGGGGCTTCTCTGGCCCCATTATCCTTGACATTTGGGAACTGCTTGCGCAAATTATTAAGTACCCCTTTTTGAATATCGATCGCGAGTTTATTGGAAGCAATAATTTTTTCCGTATTGAGGACATTTAAAAAACTGAGTTTTCCAAATTCACCCATCTCCCCCATGTCTTCAGAGTTTTCCAAAGCTGCAATACGCATTGCGCGTTCACTTCGTCCTGGCGAGAGAAAATACGTTTCGATACCATAAGCAGCATTGGCATCGGAACCTTTTGGAATAGCGTTTGCATGAATCGATAAAAAGAGATCCGCCATTTTATCATTGGCAAATTTTGTACGGTCTTTTAGCTCTATAAACACATCCGTAGAGCGTGTCATGTAGACGGTATAACCCATAGCCTTCAACTGCTCAGAAAGTTCCATCCCAATCTCTAACACGATCTTTTTTTCCATGTAGCCATTGCCTACAGCACCGCTGTCTTTTCCGCCATGTCCCGGATCGATAACGATCACCTTGCGACTTCGATCCTTACGTGTGACATTGAGCAATGGCGGAAGAGCCTCAATCAATGGCGGCAACTCAGGAACAGGTGCCCTTAAAACCGCAGCCACAGGAGGGGCAGGCTGTTCTTTGGTAGGTGCTTGCAAGGATAAATCAATGTAAACAGACGAACCGGTAGCAATCGGTTTTATCGCAATCGCCTGATTGTGCTCAATGACCATACGCAGAGTTTTGGAGTCGTATTGCGCTATACGGATTTGATTGATGTTTTTATGCTCCAGTATTTTCGTTTGAGATAATCCAGCCGCATCAATATCAATAATATAACGAAAACGCTGTCTGCCCGATTCAATGATCTTTGAAAGATGGATCTCATTTGCGTTTACCGGTGTATCAAAAAGCAACTCTAATCCGGTATCTTTCCATTTCGTCTCCACTAAGCGATGACGCTTTATCGATTCGCTCTGAGCAGATACGTTGATCGGTTCTGCAAGTTTGAATAACTGTGCACTGGTCGGGGTTAAAAAAGTATTTGGAGCTTCTTTCGTCTGTACTCCTGGTACTTTCATGTATTCTTTGGGGAATACAAGTGGTTTTTGAAGCGTCTCTAAGGATTTTACTGCCACAACAGGAGCCGTCGCGCTTATAGGGGCTATAGGCGTTGAGATGGCTGGCTGCAGTTTTGCCAAGTCTATTTTGTATTTAGAAACATCTATACCAAGGGTCTCACCACCCTTTACGATTCCAATCAGTGCATCACGTGCCAAATCGGTGTTTTTATTGAGATTTGCTCGTAAATAGATGGTTTTGTATTCATTATAGCCGCGAAACTGTTCAATTTCATCATTGCTTTGAAGCGCTTTCTTAGCCGCATCAAGGCGTGAAACATCATCTGCACAAAAGGCATTAAATGAGAGAAACAGTAAGATAAGTAATAAAATATATCCTAACTTCAAAACTTATTCGCCTTGCGTCAATTTCTCCATCAACTCTTTGACAGAAATGATTTTATCAATACGGTATCCATTGCTTCCTGAGAAGAAGAGTCCCAGTTCCAAATCTCCGAAATAGGCATCACTAAGACGATCTGCAATACAGAAACCAACCTCTTTTGCTTCAACACCGCGATTACATGGAGCAACACAGTTAGAGATACATTTTATAGCAGGACCCGTACGCGTATCGATGAGACCATGAAGATTGGTGCGCACACCGCGGGCAGGATATCCCACAGGAGACTTCATTAATGTAATGTCTTCTTCACGTGCATCCAACAATACTTGTTTAAAGTTTTGATGCGCATCACACTCAAAAGTACCGATAAAACGTGTACCCATTTGAACGCCTGACGCTCCCAGATTCATCATTTCATCAATGTCATTTTTATCCCAGACACCGCCGGCAGCGATTACTGGAATTCCGCCCCATAATGCCGCTTCTTCTACAACCGGTCGCACTAAGTTCTCAAGCTGATATTCATCCATGCCACACTGCTCATACGTAAACCCTTGGTGCCCGCCACTTTTAGGCCCTTCTAAAATCACGGCATCGGGTAAACGGTTGTAACGCTTTTGCCATCGTTTGCAAATAATAGAAAGTGCTTTTGGAGAGGAAACAATGGGAACAAGGGCAACATCGGGAAAGTCCGCCGTAAATTCAGGCATATTGGTCGGTAGTCCAGCCCCTGTAATAATAATATTTGCCCCCGCTTCACACGCATCACGTACAACACGGCCGTAATCGTTAATCGCATAAAGGACATTACACGCCAATGGCGCATCCCCACAAATTTTACGGGCATTTTCAAAAATGGCAACAAGCCCTTTTTTCGAATAAAAGTTTTCTACTTCCAACGGTCTGTTTGCAACCAATTTGTCAGAATACGACTTATTATCATAGTTACCAGTCCCTACTGAACTTATGACCCCAAGACCACCCTCTTTAGAAACATTTCCTGCAAGCTGATCCCAGCTGATACCAACACCCATTCCCCCCTGAACGACAGGAACAGGAATAGTATATTTACCGATTTTAAGTGGTGCAAAGCTCATTAGGATACCTTTATTCTGGCAAATTTTCGTTTGCCGATTTGCAAGACGTACTCGCCTGCTTCTAGTTGGAACTGATCATCACTCAGTTTATTTTGGTCAATTTTAACAGAGCCTTGCTTAATATCCCTACGCGCTTGGGAAGTAGATGGACTTAACTTTGCATCCACTAATAATTTCGCAATCCAGATTGGTCCCTCAAAGCTGTATTCCTCCATTTCCGTCGGAATTTCACTCTGAGCATGTACTCTTTGAAACTCAGCTCCCGCTTCAAGTGCTTGTTCTTGAGAATGAAAACGCGCTGTGATTTCGATGGCCAATTCCTCTTTTACTTTTTTCGGATGAAGCGTTCCCTCTTCTACGCCTGTGCGTAAAGCTGCAATTTCCGTTAATGTTTTACTGCTCAATAACTCATAATAACGCCACATCAGCGTGTCACTAATACTGAGAATTTTGCCATACATATCATTAGGCTCATCGGCAACCGCGATGTAATTGCCCAAACTTTTTGACATTTTTTGCACACCGTCAAGACCCTCGAGAATTGGCATCATCAACACGGCTTGTTCTTTGCCTACTTCGTACGCACGCTGTAAGTGACGTCCCATCAAAAGATTGAATTTCTGATCCGTCCCGCCTATTTCAATATCACTTTTAAGGTGAACGCTGTCGTACCCTTGAAGCAAGGGATACAAAAACTCACTGATAGAGATTGAAACATTACTTTTGTACCGTTTTTCAAAATCATCACGTTCTAACATACGCGCGACATTAAACGTAGTCGTAAGCTCCAACATCCCTGCTGCACCCAATGCATTTATCCATTCGGAATTGAAAACAACCGTCGTTTTTGCAGGATCAAGAATTTTAAACACCTGATCTTTATAGCTTTGCGCATTTTCTAAAATCTGCGCCGGAAGCAGTTTTTTACGGGTTTCACTTTTCCCTGTAGGATCACCGATTTGTGCTGTAAAATCACCGATCAAAAACTGGATGTTCGCCCCATATTTTTGAAACGTTGCAAGCTTGTGCAATAACACCGTATGTCCTAAATGCAAATCAGGTGCGGTAGGGTCAAAACCTGCTTTAACGGTATAATTGGTCCCTTTTTCAAAATAAGCTTTGAGTAATGTTTCGATGCGAGCATCATCAATAATCTCAGCCGTTCCCCTTTTGATCTCTTGCAGTGCTTCATTTATTTTTTCATTCATTTTTTATCCTTGGCTTCGGTACGCATCGTCGGTCCGAAAAAATTGTATGATTTTTCCCTTTTTTTCCAGTTTTGATTTTAAACGGTTCAAATCATTTTCCAATGTTTGAAATTCCATCTCACAATACTGTGTGTGTTCGGATTTTTCTTTTCCTAACTCAATACTGTTAATATCTGCACCCATTTTTGCCATATACGTTAGTAACTCTGCCAAAGAGCCTTGTGCATTGGGCATACTGATGATGAGATGGTAACGGTTAAACTGCTGTTGTACCCATCGTACAAATACCATAGGTTCATTCTTCTCCATCATCACTGCGGCATGTTTACACATTTTATGGTGAATATGCGCTTTGCCCTCAAACATAAAGCCTACAATTTCATCCCCTGATTTAGGATGACAGCAATAATCAAATACGGCATCTGAAACACTCTGATTGGAGAGAACCTCAATGGATGCAAATACTGAGGATTTAAGCGCAAAACGTTTTCGATTCCAAAACGTCCCAAAACGGCTTGTTTCACGCAATTCCTCATCGATACGATGTATGACCTCTTTTAAAAAGTCAAACTCTCTTGGGATTCGGTAACTTTGATCCGCTAGCCCTTCATCCTCTAAGATTTCACTTATTTTTTCAGGACTTAGCCGAAAGATAAGACTCAGGATATTAATTCCGCTTTGGCCATCCACTGTACGGATACGCTGATTGCAATTCGCACGCATACTTGACTTTGCCCGGGATGTTTTGACGGTATCAATCCAGCTGCATCGTGTTATTTTCTTTTGCGTCGTGGATGGTACAATACGAATGATATCGCCGTTATGAAGTTCACTCAGCAAGCTCGCTTTTTCTTTATTGATCAAACATCCATCCGCACTGTCACCTACAGCAGTATGAACAGCATACGCAAAATCAAGGGCAACTGCTCCACGAGGAAGGGTGAATGCTTTACCTTTAGGGGAAAACACACTGATGTCTTCACTATACAAATCATTTTTGATCAGCTCATAAAACGCTTCTACTGACTCATTTTGATACTGTAAATTATGCAGCCAATCCAAACTGATCGCATTGTTCCCGCCGCTCTTATACTTCCAATGTGCGGCAACCCCAAGTTCTGCTGTTGCATGCATCTCATACGTACGGATTTGTATCTCAAAAATGGCACTCTCATCAAATACCGTCGTATGGATAGTTTGATAGCCGTTTTCCTTTGGAATAGCAATATAATCTTTGAAGCGTGCATTGAGTGGTTGAAAATGTAAATGAACCATCCCCAAAACACGATAACAGTCAATCGGTTTTTGAACCAAGATACGAACGGCTAAAAGATCGAGGATCTCATCAATCCCTATCCCTTTGCGCTGCATTTTTAAATAGATGGAATAATCATGTTTAACACGGCTCAGGATTTCAAAATCATCACTGCACAACCCCTCAGAGAGCATAATCTGCGAGAGCTTGGCGCAAAACTCATTGAGTCGCCCTTGAATGGAACGATAGTTCTCTTGTAAATACTTATGAATGGCCGCTTGGTCTTCTTTAAAAAGATATTTGAAACTCAAGTCTTCAAGAAGATTTTTGAGAAAAGATATCCCCAAGCGATGTGCTATAGGAGCATAAACGACCAGCGTCTCTTCGGCTATTCGGTGCTGTTTTGCTTCGGGTAGAGCATCCAGTGTTAGCATATTATGCAAACGATCGCATAATTTTACGACGAGAACACGGACATCTTCAATCGATGCCAACAGCATTTTACGAAATGTTAACGCGGAGACAACCAACTTTTGGTCTGAATGAGACGGTATCAGTTCTGCATCACGAATCATGTCAATCTTCGTCAACCCTTCTACAAGATGGGCGACATCATTGCCGTAATCAGCTTGGATTGCTTCAATACCTGTCTCGGTGTCTTCGATGACGTCATGCAGTAATCCAGCAATAACCATCGCTTCATCACCGGTCAATTCAGCGACAAGTGCTGCTACTAATACAGGATGGACGACATAGGCTTCACCGCTTTTACGCAGCTGGCCTTCATGTGCGGTACTTGAAAGTGCGAAAGCGCGTTCAACGGCGGGAGAAGCTATAAAGGAACGAAGGTGTGCAATAGCACGTTCCACATCATTAATCTGTTGGACGTTTTCAATATCGATTTGATTCAACGATGTAGCTTTATCGAAAATTAAACGTTGTCTGTAAAACCTTTGATAGTGATATGCCCCTCGGCAATCTCCATCAAAGCAACATCAGCAGCTTTCATTTTTTTCAAATCAACGTTTAACTTTGATGATGCACCATTTTGCAGCTGCTCTGAACGCTTAGCGACAGCAAGTGCCAATTGATAACGGTCGATATTTGCAGTTTCAAGTGCTTTTGCGGTTAGTTTTTCGAGTCTCATAGGTTTTTCCTTTGTGTATGATTATTGAACGATAGAGCAATTGTCAAAATTACCCTGTATGATACTTAACAAGTTGCCCGGCGTGAACATGTCACACACAATAATTGGGAGCTTATTCTCTTTTGCCAATGCGATAGAGGTGTCATCCATGACTTTGATATGATCTTGCAATGCTTCATCATATCCAAGTGTTGGAAGCTTCACAGCATCTGAAAATTTCTTTGGATCTTTATTATAGACACCATCAACCTTAGTCGCTTTGATGATAACTTCAGCTCCTATTTCAACAGCACGAAGCGTTGCCGCAGTGTCCGTTGTAAAGAAAGGGTTTCCCGTACCTGCAGCAAAAACAACCACACGCCCGCGCTCCAAATGACGCGCCGCACGGCGGACAATAAATGCTTCCGCAATCTGCTCCATTTTAATAGCACTTTGAACACGAACGAGCATTCCCTCGTGCTCACAAGCCTCTTGCAGAGCAATCGAATTAATAACCGTACCCAACATTCCCATGTAATCACCCGCTGTACGGCTAATAACACCATCAGCAGCTGCAGTAACGCCACGAATGATGTTTCCAGCACCAATAACGATTCCCACTTCGATGCCGGCATCGATGAGAGTTTTGATTTCAGTAGCAATGAATTTGAGGATTTTTGTATCGATACCATAACCGTTTTCACCAGCCAATGCTTCGCCTGAGAATTTCACTAATACACGTTTATAACCCATACAACCCCCTCATGATATTGCATGAATTATACTTTATTGTCGCTTTAAGGTTGCTTTGATTACACTTAATCATTATAAAATTTTGACAAAGGAACGGTGTGAATTTTTTATCTTCTATGCATGACTGGATATATGGGATTGTAACTCCAAATGTCCCCCATTATGGTCGCAGTGTCCATTCCCTTCCAAATCCCCAAGAGCATGAGCTATTTGAAAAAGCATCGGACGCTTTTATACGCGGGGATCGTCTTGGAGGATATGCTCTTTTTCTCTCTTCTTTGACACACATAGGAAATACCAAACATCTCACCTACACCGTTTATGATGACAAAATCACTTTTGAGCTTTTGCAAGGGTACGCCATTATTCGTGGAATTGTGACCGAAGATTCTCTCAAAGCTACCGCTTTAATCGCACCTGTTTCAAAGCTTCATGTCTCCATTAAAAGACGTTTTTTAGAGCGAAATTTTCAACTTACCTATGCAAAATTTTCTGACAATGAGGGGAATTTAACGCTCAAACTGCATCTCGATAACGCCTCCATAACCCCTCATAAAATATTTTTTCCACTTCGTGAAATTGCACTGAATGCCGATTTTGAAAAAGAGATGATTGCGGGTGAATTTTCGGACATACCTCTGCTTGAAGAGGATAATATACATTATCTCAAGCCCGAAGAATACACGCGTCTGCATGGCTGGATGCTGACATGGATCGATCAAACCAAAAAAAGTCTGCAAGGCCTTTTATCCAACGACAATACGGGAATGGTCTCTTTTAGCTATCTTTCTTTACTGCTTCAAATTGATTATTTGCTCATACCGCGAAAAAAAATGGCCAAAGATATCGCGGAAAAAGTGGGCGGTTATTTTACCGATGATGAAAAATTGACCGAAGACAAAAACGCCGATTTGCAAACCTTTTTATCCAAATTGGAAACGATGGATATTGAACATTTTTCGACGCAAATCTATCGGGGTGAATACACATTTTCACCATTCGATCAAGCAATGCACGAAGATATTGTCTCCTTTATCGATGAGTCACTGACCAAAGTCAAATGGTATAAAAGCAACCATTCCAGCTACGTTATAGGGGCGATTTATCGATACGCCGCTTTGTACATCTTGTACAATTACGGGCTTCATCCGACACTGCGAAATCTCATGCACTTACACGTACAGATTTATACTTCTGATTTCTTTGCCGACATGGGAGAGCCGCGACTTTATACACCTGCTACAAACGTGTTTGACAAAGAACGTATTCATGCGTGTATCCAATCAGCCATCATCCCCTATCAAAATCGCTATAAAGGGCTCAAAAATTTCAGCGATCAACTCAACTATGCCGACTTGGACAGCTTTAGCCAAAGCTTTTATCAGCAAATCAAAAATTTAGATTTTTTGGAAGTGTAAAATGAGTTTAACTACCCAAAAAGTACTCGATCATGCGATGGAAAACATCATTCAAATTTCCACACCTTATGGAACAGGAAGCGGCTTTTTGTTGGGTGATTTAATTGTAACCAATTCCCACGTCGTCGGAGGGCTCAAAGATGTCATTATCAGTGCCAAACATTTGCCCCGATGCATTGGAAACGTTGTGTACGATGATGCTTCCTATGATCTGGCTTTTATCCGTCCTCCAACTGCCATAACGACAAATCACCCGCTGCACCTTTGTACTTCTATCGTTCAAGACGGTGATGTGGTTATCGCCATCGGTCATCCCTATGGTCTGAATTATTCTACCACCGAGGGGATCGTCTCAAAAGCGTCGCGATTGCAAGGGGAGATTGAATACATCCAGTTTGATGCGGCCATCAATCCGGGAAACAGCGGCGGGCCTCTTCTAAACGAACAAAGAGAAATCGTAGGGGTCAATACGTTTATCATCCAAAATTCCAACAATTTGGGATTTGCTCTGCCGTACACCTATTTGGCAGAAGTAATGGAAAAATTTCTCTCGCTAAAGCATGATGCAATTATCCGCTGTAACTCCTGTAAAAATATGATTCAAGAAGAGCTGATAATCAATGATTATTGTCCGCAATGCGGAGTCAAACTCGATGTCGCAAAACGCAGACGCGAAGGATATAAGCCATCAGGAGTGGTTGAGCTCATCGAAAAGATTTTAGGTGCATTAAAACTTAACGTCCCGCTCTCCAGACGAAGCCAGCGTAATTGGAAATTTGATGTCGATACGATTAAAATCGATATTAACTATTACGACAATGGCGTTATCATCAGCGATTGTGCGCTGGGACGTATCCCACAAAATAACATTCAATCTTTGTACGATTTCTTACTCAGCGAAAACGATAAGTTTGAGCGGCTGCAGTTCTCCATCAATGAAAACACCATTTATCTCTCGTACGTCGTTATCGACTCGTCTTTGACGTATGAACTGGGGTTAAAAGCACTTGAACAACTGTTCCATGATGCTCCTATCTACTCACAAAAACTCATGAATACGTTTGGCGTGCTTGAACCCAAATACGATGAGTTTGATTAATCCGCAACGGGAATCAGACGTGAAATTTCCTCTTTTCGAGGAAAATCGGCGCCCATACTGATAATAAACGACGAAGCTTCTTGGAGAGTAAGCGTTGTTTTTTTGATCAATGACTCATCTACGAGTACCGTATAACCACTTGTCGGATTTGGTGATGTGGGAATAAACAAAACACAGATATTTTTATGGCGATTGAGCAAATAGGCAGGAACCCACAAGTTTTCTTTTGGATATTCCACTAGGACTACCTCTTTTTTCGTCCCGTCTTCTCCACCTGAGAGCATGGCCGCTAATTTTTTGGATACTGAATAAACTGAGCGTATCGCAGGGATTTTTTCAAACGTACTGTCAATCATCGCCACAAATATCGAGCGACCGTATTTTTCAATCGAATATCCCAAAATTGCGAAAACGCAAATCACTCCCACCATTAATGCAATCGTCACCCCAAAAGAGTTTGTATAATCATTCAAAGAGAGATACGCGCTAATCCCTAAATTTTTAAGATAATTAACCACAATCAAGACCAATATCAATGGGAACAACGAAAGTGCCCCAACAAATATATAACGCAAGAAAAACTTAACCTTTAAATTCATGATGATAAAACCTTTTTAGGATAACAAATTGCAAAATTATAGGGTAAATTTTCCTACACTTTACTACAATAACACTTTTACAGGAGAAAGCATGAACCCATTTGCCGATTTTACCCTCAATTTAGAGACTTTTATTCCCGATCTTGAAGCTTTGATACAAAACAATCATAAAACAATTGAGACTTTGTTGGCAATTTCTGACAAAACGTATAGTAATTTTATAAGACCGTTTGATTTTATGGAAGAGGAAATGGAGCTTTTGTTTACACCGCTGTCTCACATCAATGCGGTCAAAAATACTGAAGAGACCCAAAAGGTTTACTCAGATGCATTACCGATACTGACAGACTACTCCAATTTTGTCGGACAAAATCTCGCTATTTATGATGCCTTCAAACAAATAAAAGCCAACGAATACAACGTACTCAATATTGAGCAACAACGTATATTAGATCTCAATATCCTAAGCTTTGAACTCTCAGGTGCTCATTTGGATGAGGCTAGCAAAGAAAGACTTTCAGAGATTAATTTGCGAAAAAGTACGCTGACAAATGACTTTTCTCAAAACGTACTCGATGCCACCAATGCCTACGAAAAAATCATTACTGATGAGGCAGATATTGCAGGAGTTCCTCAAGGTGATTTGGACGATGCACGTTTTGAAGAAGAGGGAATTACCAAATACAAATTTACATTGCAAATGCCCTCATACATCGCCTATATGACCTATGGTCCAAATCGCGAAATTCGTGAAGAACTTTACAAAGCCTATACTACTCGTGCTCCTCAAAACGCAGCCATCATCGACGAGCTGATGCAACTGCGTCAAGAGATGGCACAACTGCTAGGCTATGAGAGCTATACCGAATATTCTCTAGCTTCTAAAATGGCCCCTTCAACCCAAAGTGTCTTGAGCTTTTTGAATGAACTCGCCCAAACCTCCCAATCTCAAGCAAAGCAAGAAATTTCGCAACTGCGTGAAATTGCACAAAATATTGATTTACAAAGCTATGACTCGGCCTACTATGGTGAAATCCTCAAAAAAGCACAATACGACATTGACGAAGAAGAGTATCGCCCTTATTTTGAACAAAATGGCGTTATGAGCGGGATGTTCGACTTTTTAAATCAGATGTTCGGTATTTCGTTTAAAAAAATTGAAGTACACCTGTGGGATGAAAAAGCAACAGCTTATGATGTCTATGACGATGATGTCCTACGTGCTCGTATCTATTTTGATTTAGAGGCACGCAAAGGCAAACGTGGCGGGGCATGGATGCACAATTTCCAATCCCACTGTGAAGACACAGTTGGATGCACACACCTCTCCAGTGCCTTTGTCGTATGTAATTTTCCGCCATCATCGAACACCTCACCTTCACTTCTGCGTCATGATGATGTGGTAACCCTCTTTCACGAGATGGGGCATACCCTGCATCATGTTTTGAGCCGTGTGCGAGAACATGGGGTCAGCGGTGTCAATGGTGTCGAATGGGATGCTGTAGAGTTTCCATCGCAATTTCTCGAAAATTTCGCTTACGAACCAAAGGTTCTCAAACTCTTTTCCAAACAGCATCAAACGGGAGAAGTCCTAAGCGACGAGATGATCGCCAAACTCATCCGTGCCAAAAATTTTCAAAGTGCCCTTTTTATGCTGCGCCAACTTGAGTTCTCTCTCTTTGATCTCACCCTTCACTCAAAACTCTATCAAGGCGAAGAGATACAACAGCTCTTGGACTCGATCCGAGAGAAGACGGCACTAATCAAGCCTCCTGCGTACAATAAATTCCAAAACGGCTTTTCCCATATCTTCAGCGGTGGATACAGTGCGGGGTATTACAGCTACAAATGGGCAGAAGTACTCAGTGCCGATGCCTATTACGCCATTGTCGATGAAGGAATTTTTGGCTCCCAACTTGCCCAAAACTATAAAGAGATAGTTTTGGCAAAAGGGGGAAGCCAGAGTATGCAAGAACTGTTTACAGAAATGATGGGACGTGAATGCGAGACCAAACACCTGCTGCGCCTTAACGGTATCAATGGATGAAACTCTTTTGGATACTGCTGTTTTTCATACTCACACTCCTGGGAGGTACCGAAGTGAAAATCGCGTCATATAACGTTGAAAATCTATTTGACATGAATGATGACGGAACAGAGTATGAGCAATACATACCCAATACGTCATGGGGATGGAATGAAGAGATCCATCGAATCAAACTACGCAATACCGCGCAAGTGATCAAAGACATTGGTGCAGACATCATCGGGCTTCAAGAAATCGAATCCGAAACAGCCCTCAAAGAACTCAAAGCTGAACTAAACCGGCAGGGACTTTATTATCCACACTATGCTTTTGCCCGTACGAAAAATACTGCTGTTGCCGTAGCACTTCTAAGCCGTTATCCCATCAGCAGTGCTCTGAGTCGATCTGTGGGTGCCAGCAGATCCTATCGAGATATACTCGAGGTAAAATTAAATATTAACAGCAAAACCTTACGGGTATTCGTCAACCATTGGAAATCCAAAAGCGGCCCTGAGAGCATGCGTATACAAAGTGCAAAAGTACTCAAAAAACGACTGGAAGAACTAAACGAGGATGAGCCCTATGTCCTCATGGGAGATTTTAATTCCCACCATGAAGAGTATCGAACATTTCTAAAAAGCAGAAAGCACAATGACACGAAGGGTATTACGGGGATTAATCACATCCTCAAAACCATCGATGATGATCAAAACCCAATCACCTATGCGTCATTGCAATCCAATGACGACTCTCTCTACAATCTATGGTATGAACTCCCCGAAGATCAGCGATGGAGTCATGAATACCGAGGGCATCATGAAGGGCTGGACAATATGATCATCTCCCCTTCTCTCGCAGATGGCAAAGAGCTAGAATACGTTCGCGGAAGTTTTGGACGCTTTGATGCTCCCTACCTTTTTTACAAAGGAAAACCCTATCGCTGGCAACAGTCTCGAAAATTCCCCAAACACCATCTAGGTGAGGGGTATTCCGATCACTTGGCCATTTTTGCGAAATTTATCATTCGATAGGGATACACCATTGGACAGGAGAAACACCCTGCTGTGTCAGATAGGTATTCGTTTTGCTAAACGGCTTTGAGCCGAAGAAGCCACGATAAGAGGACAATGGAGAGGGATGTGGCGCTTTTAGTATCAAGTGTTTTTGCTCATCGATCAACACCGCTTTTTTCTGAGCGGGCGAACCCCAAAGGATGAAGACAATGTCTTTGCGCTCATGGCTGAGTGTTCGAATCACTTGATCCGTAAATCGTTCCCATCCTCTCTCTTTGTGAGAAAACGGCTCACCAGAACGTACGGTCAAAAGCGTATTAAGCAACAAGACCCCCTGAGTAGTCCAATGACTCAGATCCCCACTTTTTGGATAAGCACATCCAATATCATCAACCAGTTCTTTGAAAATATTTTTAAGAGAAGGGGGGAGCTTAACCCCATGCACAACCGAGAATGAGAGCCCATGTGCCTGGCCCGTACCGTGATAGGGATCCTGTCCCAATATAACCACTTTCACCGCATCAAAAGGGGTAGAATTAAAAGCGTGAAAAATATCGTCCCCACCGGGGAAGATGGTATAGTGTTTTTTTTCTTCGATTAAAAAAGATTTGAGTTCACCCATATAGGAATGATTGAACTCATACTCAAGCGCCTTCCTCCAGCTCTCATGAATTGAGGAGGTAATCGAAGTCATAACTTCTTAAACAAATCGTCTTCGAAAATAACCATTTCATACACACTGCGAGTAGCCACCAAAGATTTTGCCAAAGGAACACCAGAGCTGTTACGAACACGTTCAATCTCTGTACGAAGCTCTATGAGTTCTTGCTCCATAGCCTCCATCTTGATCTTAAGACGCATCACGACATCAACACCGGCCAGATTAACACCCAGCTCTCGCGTTAGACGTAAAATCGTTTTGATCTTCTCAATATCACGCTGTGAATAAAGACGAATGCGTCCATCCGAACGTGAAGGAGATATCAAGTTTTCACGCTCATACTGACGAAGCGTCTGCGGATGGATTTCGAGGATCTTTGCCACGATACTGATCATGTAAACCGGTTCATCAAAATGGTGCATGTGCTACTCTCCTTGCGGAAGAATTTTTTTCATTTGCTCTACCAGTTCAGCATCGATGCTCTCAACACTTGGCAACACAATATTAGCTTTAAGATACAGATCACCTCTAGCACCTGATTGACGATTCACAACTCCCATCTCTTTGAGTCTAAATCGCTGACCATTTTTGGTGTTTTCTGGAACTTTTAGCGTTACTTCTTTTTCGAGTGTTTGAACACTTACTTTCCCGCCAAATAATGCGGCATAGAGAGGAACATTAAAGGTTTTAACCAACGTATCTCCTTCTCTCTCGTATTCAGGATTTGGAGAGATCTCAATACGTAAATACAAGTCTCCTGATTGAGATCCTTGCTTCTTTCCTTTGCCACGAACACGCAGTTTTTCACCGCTTTTAATCCCCGCAGGAATTTTGATGTCAAAACTCTCACCGCTTAGATTGATCGTGTGTTTTCCGCCCAATACAGCTATACTAAAAGGAACTGTCACATTCGCATCGATGTCAAGATTCACCGTTTGGCCAAATCCTCCTCCAAAACCGCCGAAACCGCCTCCGCCAAAGCCACCGCCTCCAAAGCCGCCACCGCCGCCAGAAAACATATTACGTAAGATCTCATCTAAATCAACATTACCGCCTTGCGCGCGTGAGAAATCATGGAAATTCTGTCCGCCGAACATCGAATCCCCATATTGATCATACTTTGCACGTTTCTCTTTATCACTTAGTACTTCATATGCCGCATTAATCTCTTTGAATTTTTCTTCGGCTTTTGGATCTTTGTTCACATCAGGGTGATATTGACGTGCAAGTTTTCTATATGCTTTTTTGATCTCTGTTTCGCTTGAACCCGGTGCTATTTCGAGGGTTGTATATAAACTTTTTGACATTTTTAAATCCTATTAAAATTACTCTTATGTTATGTGTTAAAAGTATAACACAATAGTTGAGTCAAAATCAATCAAGGTTGTAAAATGAAGTTCGTTTGGATGGGGAATAGAGTAGATTTAAAGTTGCGCCAAAGAGGCGCAAGGATTGTTAGTGTAAAAAGTGACGAACACCTGTCATGTACAATGCAATACCATATTCATTGGCAGCTGCGATGACTTCTTCATCACGTACAGAACCGCCCGGCTGAATAACGGTTTTAACTCCCGCACCCGCAGCCGCATCAATCGAATCACGAAACGGGAAAAATGCTTCGGAAGCCAATGCCGCACCGCTTACATCCAGACCCATCTCTTCTGCTTTTTTAAGCGCACAACGTGCTGCATCCACACGGGAAGTCATTCCCATACCCACAGCCACCATCGCACCGTTTTTCACATAGACAACGCAGTTTGATTTCGTCAATGAGGCTACTTTGTACGCGATCTCCGCATCTTTGAGCTCCTGCGTGCTTGCTGTATGGGTTGTGACCAATTTCGCATTTTTGACTTCATCCGCACCTACACGGTCTGCATCTTGGAATACAAATCCGCCGTCAATGTGTTTAAAATCAATGGCATCGTTGCTCAAGACAATACGATCGCTACCGTATTCAAAAAGTTTAAGACGTTTTTTCGGCTCAAATACTTCTCTAGCTTCCTCATCGATACGCCCAGCAATAACTACTTCCAAAAACATCTCATTCATCTTCATCGCCAGTTCTTTAGTAACGACACCGTTAACCGCAACGACTCCGCCAAATGCTGAAATCGGATCACATTTGAGTGCTTCGGTGTACGCGTCCATTAAGTTGTCGCGAATCGCAAAACCACATGGATTACCATGCTTGACAATACAGATCGCATTTTCATTGCCAAATGCCGCCGCGATTTTTACCGCTCCGCTAATGTCAGTCAGGTTATTGAAACTCGCTTCCCCTTTAAGGGTTTTGAAGTTCTTGCTGAAGAACGTATCAAACTCATACAAGCCGCCCTTTTGGTGAGGGTTCTCGCCGTAACGGGTATCCATTACCTTGTTTCCAACGATAAACTGCTTCTCACCCATGCCGTTGTTAAAGCGCTTATTCATATAGTTGGCAATCATAGAATCATAGGCTGCCGTATGTTCATACGCTTTGATCATCAAAGAGCGACGGAACTCAACACTATCTGTACCATTTTGGATAGCATTCAATAGCACCGAGTAGTCACTAGGATCAGTGATGATATGAACATCGGTAAAGTTCTTCGCAGCAGAACGTACCATTGCAGGTCCGCCAATATCGATGTTTTCAATGATCTCTTCAAAATCATCCGTACGCTCAATAGTTGCTTTAAACGGATACAAATTGACACAGACCAAATCGATCTCCACGATCCCGTATTCCATCGCCGTATTGACATGCGTATCCAAATCACGACGGAATAAAATACCGCCATGAATGTACGGATTCAATGTTTTAACACGACCGTCAAACATTTCTGGAAAGCCTGTTACATCATCGATTTCAATCGCATCGACTCCTGCCTCTCGTAGCATTTTAAATGTTCCACCCGTAGAGACGATTTCGTAATCCAAACCGATCAAAGATTTGGCAAATTCTACAATATTACTTTTGTCGCTAACGCTGAGCAATGCACGTTTCATGGCGTTCCTTTGAGTGGGTCAGTAGCCCGTAATTAATGGTGGAATTGTAGCCAATAGTGGTTTAGGAGAAGGTAAATTGAGCTAAAATTACGATTATGAAATCGTATTCCCACCCCTTCTCTCCACTACTGGATGAACATACCCGTATTTTGTTCCTCGGTAGCTTTCCCAGTATTGCATCCTTCGAGCAATCGTTTTATTATGCGCATCCCCGCAACGCCTTTTGGCCAATTATGGCGTCGATTTTCAAAGTCACGCTAGACGATAATGAAACGAAGAGAGCTTTTTGTTTAACCCTTAATATCGGCCTATGGGATGTCATTGGTTCTTGTGAGAGAGAAAATTCTAGTGATAGTAATCTAAAAGGGATTGTTCCCAATGATTTTGAAGCGCTATTACGCGATTACCCCAATATTAAAGTCCTCGCCTTTACGGGAAAGAAAGCATTTGATCTGTTTGGGAAGTATTTTAAAAATATAGAGATAGAGAAGACATTGCTTCCCTCCACATCACCTGCACACGCCGCGATGCAACAAGAAGAAAAAATGAAAATTTATAAAGAATTTTTAGACAACTATCTAGCTATTTAATACCTGCTCAAAAATCTGTTTTGCAGTTTTCCAGCGATCTGCTTTAGCATTCATCATTACAATCAAACAATCTTTCCCGTCTTTTTTGGCACGGGCAATCAAACAAGCCCCTGCTTTATTGGTAAACCCTGTTTTGACCCCTACAGCATAGGCATAACGATTCAGTAAGCGGTTATGGGTGTACGCCGTAAATTGCTTAAGTTTTCCTTTGTTAATCGCATAATAGGTATGCGTATTGAGTTTACTGATCGCATTGAAAGTTGCGCTTGTAATGGCATATTCAGTCATTTTTATAAGATCATTAGGGGTAGAATAGTGATTTTTTCCATCGTATCCGCATGGATTACTAAAATGCGTATTTCGCATTCCAAGTTGTTTGGCTCGGATATTCATCATGTTAACAAAGTGTTCTTCATCACCCCCGACAGCAACTGCAATCGCTTTTGCCGCATCATTATCTGATTTTATCATCGCCGCTTTTACCAAATCACTCATCAAAACGATATCACCGCGTCTATAGCCTGCAATGGTCGGTTTAACTTGGGTCATCTCTCGGGTGATTGTTACCGCCTGCCCCATTTTTCCACTTTGTATGGCTAAAACTGCCGTCATTACTTTGGTTAAACTTGCTGGGCTGACCTGTTTTTCGGCATCTTTGGAATATAAAATATGTTTTGATTTTAAATCTTTAACGACCAAAGCTCCCATTTTAAGCTCGTCTAGTTCATGTTTATCAATACTAGCATTTACTGTGAGTGAAAGGGCCAGACATACCCCTATAGTTTTTAATAGATTCATAATTGTTTCCTGTAATATCATTCAATACACCTATTAAGCAATGCTTGGTCCAATTTTAGCATCACACACCGCCTTAAAATGTCTAAAATTCGATCTGCTTATGTTACAATAACTCATGAAAAGCTCTGCTCCCGCTACTCTTACGATTGTTGATGGTGCTGCATATCACATTTTGCAATGCAGCGGGGCGTGGACATTACACACTTTGGCTGTCGTTGCCCAAACCTTAGAATCTTTTACGCCCAACAAACCGTTACAATGGGACATTGAGAATGTCGTTGAATTTGATTCCTCTGGAGTCGCCCTTTGGAGTTTATACTCACGCAAATTTTCAAAGCAGGGGTTTTCGTCTGAAATGATCGGAGATCGCGAAGAACATCAACAACTGTATCACCTTCTATATCCTCATCACAACGAAGAGACACCCCCTCCTATTCATCGCAGTTGGCTGTATCGTATAGGACGCGAAACGCACCATTCGTTTCAAGGAACTGAGCGCTTTTTAAATTTTTTAGGAGAGGCATTCATCGTCTTCCTTTATAGTTTACGTCATCCATCCACTATTCGCTATCGCTCAATTGGTTCTCATATCATCACTGCAGGGTTTGATGCACTCCCCATCATCGCAGTCAGTTCTTTTTTAATAGGGGTTGTCGTTGCCTTCCAAAGTATCGTTCAGCTCCAAAAATTCGGTGCCGATATCCTTATCGTTGACACGATTGGCATTTCACTTACCCGTGAGCTCGCTCCACTTATTACAGCAATCGTTATTGCAGGGCGTAGTGCCTCAGCCTTCACCGCACAAATCGGTGCTATGAAAATGACCCAAGAGATTGACGCCATGAAAACGATGGGTTTTCATCCCTATCTCTTCTTGGTCTGGCCGCGCGTCATTGCCTTGATGATCGTCATACCACTGCTCATTTTTTTCGCCGATATTGTTGGTATATTTGGAGGGATGGTGATTGCTAACACCCAATCCAATCTCTCCTATATCGAGTTCATCAACCGACTTCAGGGGGCATTACCGATTCGCCATTTCATTATCGGTATTGTCAAAGGACCTTTTTTCGCCTTTTTAATTGCCTTAGTGGGTACCTATCGTGGATTTCAAGTCTCCCTCAATACGGAGAGCATCGGCTTGTTTACGACGAAAAGTGTTGTCAATGCCATCTTCCTCGTCATTGCCTGTGACGCCTTATTTTCGATTCTCTTAACGGAGCTTAAACTATGAAGCCTATCGTTATCGAAGCACGCGATATTGTCACGCGTTTTGGAGATAACCTCATCCACGATACCATTAGCTGTACCATTTTTGAAAATGAGATTTATGCCTTGTTGGGAGGAAGCGGTTCGGGAAAATCCACTTTGCTGCGAGAGATGATCATGCTGCAAACACCGCAAAGCGGATCTATTCATATTTTTGGTGAAAATATAACCAATCTCTCCCTTCAGCAGGCCCAAAATTTACGTCGAAAATGGGGTGTGCTGTTCCAAGCAGGAGCCTTGTATTCCTCTCTCACTGTAGGAGAAAATATTGCTCTTTTATACAATGAATATACCGACTTACCTCCCAACCTCATCCATGAACTGGTCAAACTTAAAATCGATTTAGTGGGCTTGCCGGCGCATACCATTCATCTCTATCCAAGTCAGCTCAGTGGTGGGATGATCAAGCGCGCCGCACTCGCTCGTGCCCTTGCCCTAGATCCAAAACTGCTTTTTTTAGATGAACCTACCTCCGGTCTAGATCCATTGAGTTCACGACAATTTGACACACTTATTAAACAATTACGAGACCTTTTGGGGCTTACTGTGGTTATGGTTACCCATGATTTGGATACCATACACCATATCGTAGACCGTTTCGCGCTGTTGGGTGAGAAAAAAATCATCGCAGAGGGAACTCTTAATGAGGTGCTTATGATCAACCATCCTATTATTGATTATTTCTTTCAAAAGGAAGCTCATGGAATCCAAGGTTAACTACACCCTAGTAGGGGCATTTGTTCTGCTAATGTCAGGCGCACTTATTGCTTTCTCTTTCTGGCTTGGAAAATATACCGGCAGTAAAAATAATTATCTCCACTATAAAGTCTATCTTACTGAATCCGCCGCAGGATTGGCACCCGAAGCTGCGGTCAAATTTAACGGCGTCGATGTGGGAAAAGTGGAATCAATCCGTATAAATCCGCAAAATAGCGAAGAAATAGAACTCACCCTTAAAATAAAAAAAAAGACCCCTATTCGAACCGACTCAACGGCTATGCTTAAATTTTTCGGTATTACGGGGCTCGCCTTTATTGAGATTAAAGGGGGCTCAAGAATGTCTCCTTTGATTATAAGTTCAGATGACACCATAGCCATTATTCCCACAGCCCCATCACTGATCAAACGTCTTGATGAAACGCTTAGCGCCGTCATAACAAAACTTTCCAACACTCTGGATCACACCAATGCGGTTATGAGCACACAAAATACCAAAAACTTTTCGCAGACTCTAGAAAACTTAAAAATCTTAACCCATCGGATCAACGGATATCAAGATGAAATTGACACCTTGCTCAAAAATTCGATTCGCACAGAGGAAAATATTAATCAAACTATGGTCAAAGTAGGTGATTCCGCCAATAGCGTCAAAGGCTCCATGGAAACCTTCAAAATCACCATGAGCGAACGGCTCTCTCCTACTATGAAATCATGGGAAGCTACCTCGAAAAAAACCAATGCCCTTCTAGAAAAAATCGATGCTTCCATGAATCGCGGCGATTATGATCTTCAAGCCATTGCTGCCAATTCAACGGTTGAACTCAATGAGCTCTTGGCCCAATCGCGCGTGTTGCAAAACGAGATGGAACTCACCCTAAAATCACTGCGGGAAAGTCCTTCTGATTTACTGTTTAAACAATCATATCCTATTCCAGGGCCAGGAGAATAACCATGAAACGCATTGCTTTATTCATCACCATTGTCGTATTATTTACAGGATGTTCCACTGTTCGCCCTCCAATAAAAGAATACACCTTACTCCCCTCCTATACGCCAGCACACGATAGTCCAGCCAGCTTCAACGGTACGCTAAAACTTTCTTCGACGCGCAGTATCGCTTCATTAGCATCGACACAGTTTTATTATCTCAAAGAAGACTCATCTATCAATGCCTACTTATACAGTAAATGGTCAGACACCCCCTCAAGCATGATCGATCGCTCTGTGACATCTTCCTTGCAAAAGGAACAGCTTTTTGAAACACTTATCCCGCCTACTTCCAGCGCAACAGCAGATTTAATTCTAGAATCAGATCTCAATGCCTTTTACCATCGTTTTCATAACGGCTCAACCAGTGAAGGGTTCATCAATATTACCTATCGGCTTATTAACCCAAAAACCAAAATAACCATCGCTTCCAAACACTTTACAATCATTGAGCCCTCCCCCTCGTCAGATGCCAAAGGAGGCGTAATTGCACTGGGCAATGCAACACACAATCTTTCAGAGCAATGTGCATCATGGCTAACCCTTATCCTAAAGGAAAACAAATGGATAAAATAGCCATCCTCTGCTCCGGCGGCGATGTTTCGGGAATGAATTCCGCACTCAAACGTTTTGTCGAATACGCCTATGCCAAAAATATGCAGCCTTACTTTGTCTATAACGGCTATGAAGGACTTATCGATAATCGTATTGTCGAAGCCCATTTTGCAGACGTTGCAGGCATTATGACACGCGGAGGAACCAAAATCAAATCAGCACGCTCCGCACGATTCAAAGAGCCTTCTTATCGTGCAATCGCAGCTGAAAATTTGCGTCAAAAAGGGATTACGAAACTTATTGTCCTTGGGGGCGATGGCAGTTTTAGAGGGATGGAACGTTTTCATCATGAAAGCGGCATTGCCTTTTGCGGCATCCCCTCAACCATCGATAATGATATTAATGGCACCGACTATTGCCTAGGAGTAGACACTGCCCTCAATGTCATAAAAAATGCGATCGATTCCATTCGCGATACCGCTTCTTCGTTTCGGCGCGCTTTTGTCATAGAGACTATGGGACGCGACTGCGGCTATTTAGCGCTTGTTTCCGCGATCACTTCAGGGGCAGAAGTATGTTTGATCCCTGAAATCCCCATAGACATCCATGAGTACAAAGGGTGCTTTGAATCGCAAATACGGAAAGGGCGGGATTATTTCATCGTCGTTGTTTCTGAGGGCCTCAAAAATGCGCCTGAAATTGCCCGTTGGTTCGAAGAAGAGTTGGGCTTTGAATCACGGGTCAGTGTCTTGGGCCATATACAGCGAGGGGGAAATCCCAGCGTGTACGACCGCCTTATGGCCTATAAGTTTGTTACCCATGCCATCGATACCCTGCTCACGGGAAATAATAACTCAGTTGTTTGCTACACCAAAAGCCACTTTAATTTCAGAACCATTGCCGAAGTGGCGTTCAATAAATATGTGTTAGATGAAGATTTACTTATTCTTGGTCGTGAACAATTTGCTCCATCGCACTGTCAAATGTAGGATAAGCAAACGTAAACCCTGCTTCCCTCAACCGCTTTGGATACACCTCTTTGGAGTCCAGCATCACACAAGATCCCTCCCCAAATATCAGCTTAACCAGCCATGAGGGCATATTCATAAAGGTAGGACGATGCAAATAATGACCCATCTTTTTGGTTTGCTGCAGATTACTAATCGGTTCAGGTGCGGTAAAATTAAAAATCCCCTCAAGTGTTTGATTCTCAATCAAAAACAAACAACCCCGCACCAAATCTTGTAAATGGATCCAGGAAATCATCTGTTGCCCATTTCCCATCTTTCCACCCAATCCCAGCTTAAATGGCAGAAGCATTTTTGACATGGCACCACCGCCATTGCCATATACCACCCCAAAACGCATAATGCACACACGCGTCCCTATAGCTTTTGCATTCAGTGCCGTTTCTTCCCAATCTTGGACCAAAGTCGCTAAAAAATCATTACCAAGAGAATGAGAATACTCATCGTGCTGATGATAGGAATCATAGACCCCAACGGCCGAAGCGTTGATCAAAATACGCGGCGGATTGGAACTATGTGTCAGTGCATGAACAAGGGCTGCTGTTGTTTCCAATCGGCTTGAACGTAACAGCTTCTTATAGGCATCACTCCAGCGACCTAAAATATTTGCACCGGCAAGATTAATGACAACATCCGAACCGTCAAGAATTTTTACGACGGACTCAACCAAAGAGCCCGAACGAATGCTCAGAGAAACCACTTCATGATGCTGCGCACTCAAAAAATCATGCAATGCATTTCCCACAAAACCGCTCATACCACAAATAACGATCTTCATAAAATTCCTTTAAAATGGACCTTATGAACAAATTGTAGCTGACGAATTGACGATAAAATGTTAAAAATAGACGAAGATAAATAATTTAAAGAAAGAGTAAAGAGAGCTCACCCCTCAAGGGAGAGGTGAAAGAAGATTTAGCCGCAAGAAGGGACGTTGCCCGAATCATTACCGTATTCAAACAAGAAATCGCGAAGATCTTGTGCACTCTTTTGAAATGTACTTCCACCGAAGAATGCTTCAGCAGGAGTTCCTGCATGCTTAGAGATGATACTCGCAGCATCATTAGCAAACAATGCTTCCCACTCTGCTTGTGTATGCATACCAGCACCTTTAGTACCGTTTCCATGACAGTTTTTACATGTTTTCAAATAGCCCTTCTGGCCTTTTTTGATATCTGCAGATGCAGTTGTAGCCATCATACCAAATGCAACAACAGTTGCGAGTAAAAATGAAGTTGATTTTGTCATATCATTTCCCTTGATTTTATTTTAATGTTAAAGACACCTATCTTTTTTAATTCCCTAAAAATGAAAAGGTATTTTTTCTTCGTACATATTAGCTCAGAATAGATAAATGAATGATTAATATAACTATAGCATTCTTTTAGTTTAAAATATTTTACCGCTACTGTAGCAAAATGTGACAGTTACTCTTCGTGCGCAACTTCAACAACGGCTTCGATTTTTGCCCCTGCTTTTACATCATGACGAATTTTTTCTTGACGTATTTTACGGTAGGCTTTGTATTGTGCTTTTTTCAATTCAGCTGCATTCATACCCACCTCAGCCGCTATTTCATCAGCACTGACTTGCGCTTCATTCATCATGATGATACGAAATTCTTTTTTTGTCAAATGGCGCTTAAGCGCGGCATAAAGAACCCGTTCGTCATCATTGATTTCAACTGCCCCACATTCATAAATACGAGCCAATACTTCGCGTATTGTTTTATTAGGGTTATAACGCAACCACAGTGAATTCTCAAGCATTAAATACCTTTGTTATAATTTGGGTTAGATCTTTGGTCTCGACGATAATATTGGCCTCTTTTTTGAGGATCTCTTTGGCACAGAACGCGACACGAGTACCGGCATGTGCAAACATCGAGCGATCATTGGCACCATCACCGACAACAATCGTCTCATTAGGTGCAATTCCCAACAGTGCTTGAAGACGCAAAAGCATATCGCCTTTGGAGTAATCAAACATCATGTCTCCACCCACCAAACCTGTGAGTATTCCGTTTCTTGCATGCAATACATTTGAAAAATCAGCATTGTAGCCCAAGATGTTTTTAGCAAACGAGGTCGCCGTACGGAATCCTCCGCTGAAACAGATCACTTTAATTCCGCGTGCTTTAAGATCACTGATCGTCTCAATAGCCCCGTTCATATAAGGGAGATTATGACAGATCTCTTCTACCTTGGAAAATTCCAACCCTTTGAGCAATCCGACACGCTGTTGCAGACTTTCAAAAAAATCCAATTCGCCGTTCATCGCCCGCTCGGTAATCGCAGAGACTTCCACCCCTATTCCCATAGCCTCAGCAAAAAAGTCGATGGTTTCTCCATCCATCAAAGTCGAATCGAAGTCAAATACGCACAATTTCATCAAAACACATATCCTAGTTTGTTATAATAAGGCAATTATATCGAAGGGCACCTTTTGTTCGAATCATTTATCCATAAACTTCGCCACGGCACATTCATTACTTTGGAAACGACCCCATCTCGTTCCGCACAGTTTTCCCCTACGATCGAAAAAATCGCCGCTTTAGGTTTGGATCAGCTTGTAGATGGATTCAGCACTACCGACAATCCTCTCGCCAAACTCAAATACAATGCTCTCTTTGCGGCCATGAAACTTCAAAACCGTTTTGGAAAACCGACACTGGCCACCATGAGCATGCGTGATCGCAATCGTATCGCATTGCAAAGCGATTTGTTAGGAGCCAATGAGTCTGATGTCCGTGCCATTCTCGCCCTCACAGGTGACAGCGCTCACTACTCAGATCAGCCTCATGCCAAAGGCGTTTTTGAGGGTAACAGTAATCTACTGCTCGATATTATCACCACCCTCAACAGTGGAACCGATTTGGCAGAACAAAAGCTCATTGCCCAAGTTCAGGAAATCTTCCCCTTTGCCGTCATTGACTCCTATTCTAAAAACGCCAATGCCTTGCAAAAAAAGATGGTCAAAAAAGTAGCGCATGGCGCGATTGCACTCGTAACGCAACCCGTTTACGACACCACCATTGCTAAACAGCTGTTAGCGATGATGGAACAATCTAACACTCAAAACCCTGAGTGTGAAGATTGTGTCCTAGTTTTGGGCTTTTTCCCTATCACAAAACTACGAACGGCTAAATTTCTAGATGAAAATGTTCCCGGAATCCATGTTCCGACTGAGTGGGTAGAGGCTCTTGAAAAAGCGTCATTGATAAGTGTCGAAGAAGAGTATCGTGTCGGATTTGAACTGAGTAAAAATCTGTTTGAGGAGCTCAAGGCTCTGCATCCTAAAATCCACATCATGACGGCAAATCAGTTTGAACTTGCGAAGGCGATTTTATCTTAATAGTGATACCGACACTGCGCTACAATAACTAGATCATTTTTGATCGTGTAGACAAGGCGGTGTTCAGCGGTAATCCGTCGGGAAAAATACCCCGATAAATTCTCTTTCAACCGCTCAGGTTTCCCTAATCCCTCATCGGGATTTCGGCGAATATCTTCCAAGAGAGCATTAATCCTTTTAAGAATCTTTTTATCATTATGTTGCCAATAGAGATAGTCTTCCCACCCTTTAGTCGAAAACGCGATCATCAACTAGCAATCTCTCGGACAGTAAATTCACCTTTTTCAATCTCTTCGACGGAATCCATCAAACGATCACGATTGTTTTTAGACGAGAGCAAATACATCGTCTCTTTCATTGCCGCGTACTCTTCATATGAGATTAAAACAGCACTTTGGTTGTCTTTGGTCGTGATGATGTACTCTTCACAATCGTTGCACACGCTGTCGATCATACTTCGCAGGTTATTACGTGCCGCGGAATAAAACATGGCTTGCATTGTAAACTCCTCATTTTGTCAATATATTGTCATTATGCCGTATGAGTTTAGTTTTGTCAAGATGTTGGCAAAATACTTTTAAGCTATTTTAGCTTGAAAATTATCTATTTTCGATAGAATGACTGTTGTTAAACTTAAATATAAACAAACAGGATATATTATTTTGTCATTTAAAATTTCCTTTTTCCTACTTATTTTATCATTAGTTTTTGCTGGATGTTCAATAAAGACTATTCATCCAGATTTCTTTAAAAATATAGAATTGAATCAATCAAAAACATTTGAAGCATCAATTATGGCTATGGCATCCAATGAACAGCGGAAACTCATCGCCATAGGATATGAAAATGGGCAAGTAGATGTATTTGAAGGCAATAGTGGTTCAAAATATATGAGTTTTACGCCCACGGTATTAAATATCCGTTCTAATATCTTAAACTTTTCCCATGACGGTAGATATTTGACATTTGGGGCAGAACCTGACGATGGAACATATTTTTATGATATAAATACAAAATCATTCATAACTCAATTACACGAAACACGCGGTAGTGAAACTTTTACATCGGACGATAAATTTTTGTTCCTATCGGATGGAGACGCACTTAAAATTTATGATATGGTTAACCAAAAATGGATTGAAACCTATATTAGCGAATATCATATCGAATCAATTACACTAAATAAAAATAATACTCAACTAGCACTTTGTAGATTTAATGGAATTATCGAACTGTATTCAATCAAGCGCAGTAGTTGGTATGAAAAAGTTTTTCAAGGGCTTATTCCAATCAAACTTACATTATTGTCTAAAGTTAAAATTCCACGTGAAGAAAAATGCTACATTCATGATTTATGGTTACAAGATAATAAACTAATCACACTAAGTAGCTATGAAAAAAAAGAAAGGGAAGAAAACGTAACTATCAAAACAGGACAAACTTTTAAAACTACTTTTTATCATAAAGAGGTAAAGCTAGATATATGGTCATTGCCCCATCTTCAACACATATCATCGCTCCCGCTACAAATAGATTCTGTTAGACAAGCTAAAATAAGTAAAAATGAAAAAAACATCGTTATTCTTGGTAGCAAAGAAAAATGCGGCCATTATTTAGAAACGATCGCTTTGGATACGAATAAAACATTCGTTATTACACGTTTACGTACCAATATTTCAAATATGGCTCCGTGGCCAGAATCCACTGAAGATTACAATAATCAAGTGTTTTTTATAGAACACAATGCAAATAAAATATTATACCGCTCCGGCAAACCTCCCGTTTACAATCACAGTGACAAATTCGCAAAATCGATTCAAGAATACCTTGATATCCCTTATTGGTACAAATCATTTGCGATTGCTGAAGATCAAAATGGAACATTTGCATATGGATTTGCTCATAATAGAAGCACTCAGGAAGAGGCAGATATAAGCTCATTAGCTATATGCTATGAAGAAGCGCAAAAAAGAAATATAAAATCCAAATGCCATGTCATTTTTCAAAATGATACGCCAATCACTTCCAATTAAATCAAAGGGATTCAATGAGGATATATATCATAGGTTTTATTATTGCAGTCGCATTAATTGCATTCAAAGCTCTCTATCTTGATTCATCACACATTGCATCTAAAACGGATAGTTCAAATGTATTTCATCTGGATGGAAACGTTACCGCAAGTTTTGATATGAAAGATACTGATGGCAACAGTTTCTCTGTTTTACAATACAACGATCAATTTATAGCTGATGGGTATGATAATAACGTGGTAATTTTTAATTTTTTTGGAACATTTTGTCCTTCCTGCCGTGCCGAAATTCCCATGTTGACAGATTTAAAAAATAGATATGGAGACAAAGTTAAGATCATTGGTGTTTCAGTGGATGACGATTTATCAACTGAACAATTAAAAGAGTTTAAAAATGAAACAGGTGCAGAATTTAGTATGTCTATTGGAACAGATAGACTAAGAAGTTTGATGTGCGCAACTCTTCCTGAAGGTTCTTGTCATGGTATTCCTTTAACTGTAGTATATTCCAAAGGAAAATTGCAAATTTTTAAAGAAGGCTCTGGAAGTGATTTATCTTATATTGAAAATATTATCGCTTCTGTTGAACAGACAAAATAGAACAATTTTTCAGCCTCTTTTAGCTATAATCGATCATTATTTAACAGCAGGAATCCCCCCTTATGATCGATGTAAAATTACTTCAGAAACATTTTGATGAAACTGCCTCTGCGCTTATGCGTAAAAAAGTATCCGCCGAAACGATAGCAGAACTAAAAACTGCCAATGAAACCCTCAAAACTGCCAAGCTCGCCTACGAGACACTCCAAGCCAAACAAAACGAACTCAGCAAACTCTTTGGTCAGTATAAAAAAGAGGGGAAAAGCACTCATGAGTTGAAAATCGAAGTCGATACTAACAAGGCAACCCTTAATGATCTTCTTGAAACACAACGTGCCGCCGAAGAAGCACTCGATGCCATCATCATGCGTGTTCCCAATCTCCCAGATGCAAATGTTCCCGATGGTGCTGACGAAGATGACAACATCGAAATAAAAAAAGTCCTTACGCCTCCTAGTTTTACCTATACACCAAAAGAACATTGGGAACTGGCTGAACAAAACGGCTGGATCGATTTTGAACGTGGGGTCAAACTTGCTAAAAGTCGTTTTTCGGTTGTATTAGGAATGGGGGCACGTTTAGAGCGTGCTTTGATTAATTTTATGCTGGACTTTAACCGTGAACGCGGATTTATGGAAGTAAGTGTCCCAATGCTGGTTAACCGCCGTGCGCTAGAGGGAACAGGCCAGCTACCGAAATTTGAAGATGACTTGTTCAAAGTAGAAGAGGAAGAACTCTATTTGATCCCGACGGCGGAAGTACCGATCACGAATCTCTATCAAGACGAAATTCTAAATGCCGTAGAACTGCCGATCAAAATGTGCGGCTACACTTCGTGTTTTCGTAAAGAAGCAGGTTCAGGCGGACGTGATGTACGCGGGATGATTCGACAGCATCAGTTTCATAAGGTCGAACTTGTAGCCATCACGCGTGCCGATCAAAGCGATGCTGTATTTGAGGATATGGTCGCTTGTGCTTCGGATTTACTAAGCGCCCTTGAACTCCCTCATCGTCTGGTTACTCTGTGTACAGGCGACTTGGGCTTTGGCGCAGCACGTACTGTCGATTTAGAAGTATGGCTACCGGGACAAAATACCTACCGCGAGATCAGTTCCGTTTCTAATACGAGAGACTTCCAAGCCCGTCGTGCCAAGATCCGCTACAAAGAAGAAGGCAAAAATCTCCTCGCTCATACGCTTAACGGCTCAAGTTTAGCGGTCGGACGGACGATGATAGCTATTATGGAAAATTTTCAACAAGAAGACGGCTCCATTCATATCCCTGCTGTACTGCAAAAATATCTATAGATCATAAAGTGGAATCATGGCTGAAGAGCAAGAAGAGATAATCATCATCGAAGAGGCTGATACCGCCGATATCGAGTCTGCAAAAACATCCGATGAAGCAGTACCCTCTTCTGCTCACTCTTCTGGTAATAACAAGAAAGTCATTCTCATTGCCGGAGCACTGAGCGCATTACTGCTAGGAGGAGGCATCACCTTCACCCTCCTTTCGCATCCAGCTGACAAAAAAACGATACACGAAGCTGATCTTCTCCCCTCCTCAAATCCTGAAGAACCAAAAATTGAACCAAGCGAATTGGAACACATGATCGAGCGGGCAAATTTTTTGTATGCCAATGGAAATCAAGCCGAAGCACTCAAGCTGTATGAAAAAATCGCCCTCTATTCAGAAGCCATCTCTCAATACAATCTCGGAGTCGTACAGCTAAAAGAGCAAGAGTACGAAGGAGCGCTGGAAAACTTTAAACGCTCCATCGCCAACAGTGAAAACCGCTGTGTCAGCGCTATCAATGCTGCTGTATGCTGCCTGCATTTAAAACAAGAAGAGAATTTTAATTATTATATTGATTTAGCGCATGCCTACTTAAATACAGAAAGCAACTCTCCTATGTATTCGTATTACTATTCTCTTATTAACTACTACAAAGGGCACTATCTGGAAGCACTCAGTGCTCTCAATCATCCGACAAGCGATGAATATCAACTTTCTCAAAACAAACTCAAAGCAAAAATAACGGCCCTCTATGGAGACTATACCTCTGCTATTAATGCTCTTGAAAATCCCTCGCAGGAAATTGATGCATTTACACTGGGATCACTGTATGCCAATATGGGGAACCTGCAAAAAGCACGTGAGTATCTTAATATCGCCATTATGCACAATACGAAACCCCTGGATGAAAGTCTTGCATTGGTTTATGTTGACCTAAAACTAGGCCTGCACGAAGAAGCAGCAGGAATACTAAACACCTTAACCAATGATTACCCCGATGATGTCTACACACGGTATCCAATCAAAATATCACTTAAGCCGGGACTATTTGAACCGGATACCATTCAAAGACTCTACCGTAGTAAAAATGCTAAATTCAATCCGCAAACGTATCAAAAACTTTTTGCTTTTGCCCCCTATAAAATTTTTGATGCTACTCAAACTCTTGGAATGATACAAAAGGGAAATGCAAATCTCTATATTGACGATGCATCTTCTGCCAAAGAGTATCTCTCTAAAGGTGCGAATACTTCCGATGTTGACTATGGCATTGCCATAGCAATAGATAAAGCGCTTCATTATCGGCTTAGAGATGCTAATGAACAGTTTAAACGTTTACTGCAAAAAAATCCGAAGCACTCTATCCTCAATTACAATCTCGCACTCACCTACGCTCAACTGGGTGATTTTACAAAAGCTTATGACTACTTTCTACGCTCTTATCATTTAGATGCCAATAACTATCTCTCCGGTATTTTTGCCATTATGACTTCTGAACTTATCAACAAGCCCGATTTAAAACTCATCGCGGTCATTACTGAAAATCTTTCCCAAGAACCGAAAGCAGAAGAATTCGATCTTTATCGTACCCTAATCTCTATGAGAGAAAAAAACTATGCTGCTGCAGGACGATGGCTAGATAATCATCACAAAGAGCGTCCGCTTTATCTGGGGATGAAAATCATCATTGCATCAGAGCTGGGAATGGACAGTAAAGCACGTAAGGCATCCGAAAAACTCATTGCCATGAAGCCAAATGATATTCTGCCCCACTTACTTTATATTGATACCCATTTTAACGAGAATCCGCCTAAGCAGTATGCCCGATCGTGTATCAACTATCTAAAGAATCAGAACTTCAGTTATGATGATTTTGATTTCGGTCCTCAGATTATTCGAGACAGGTATATTTTAATGGCTGGACTCACCGGCTCCTTAGCTCCTGCTATTCAAAGATTGGAACAAAAACTGCAAACGACACCTGAGAATCGTGCCAGTTTGACGACCGCATTGGCACTTGCTTATTTTTACAATCAAGATTTTGAAAAATCATATGCTTTACATAACAATGCAATCGATAAATTTGGCATTAAGGATGAGAGAACCTATTATATGGGGGCATTAGCATCTATAGGAGCTGAGCATTATCAAAATGCCATTTCTCTCTTTCAGCTCTCAAAAATGATGAATCCTGATTATTTGGAAAGCCGTTATGCGCTTGGATTACTTTACTTACAAGTTCAAAATAATCCGGCAGGAGCAGTACAGTTTATGAAAATGGGAGACAAGGGATTTAAGTCGCGCACATTCGACTTTCAGATTGACACCGATAAGTTCGTTTCAGAACCTCAACAATATCCTCTTCACTAAGAAAATATATTGTTTGATAACGGTTAAGCGAATTGTCCGATAAGACTTTCTCCAGCACGAATATTACTGCCTGGATGAATACTGATCATTGCATTATTCGGAAGATAAAGAATCGTTCTCCCCTTTGCTAAAAAGCCATAGCGGCATCCCTCTTTCATTTTTTGCTCTGATTGGGCATCAATCTCGATTGGGAAACAATTCTGCTCACTCATATGTTCAATAAATATTTCATTACCTGAAACGGAACGAAATGAGAGGATTGCTTTCTCGTTCAAAGTCTCCGAAAGAGGACTCGAAAGAGGAAGAGAAACACCATGTCTGATCTTATATTCTTCTACCGTTGCATCAAATGGGGCGCGTAACATTGAAACATCCCATAGCCCATTAAGAACCGTCACTTTTTTCATCATCATATCATCGATCAATGTATCTTCCACACCCAGCACAACCCCATCGACACTGCTAAGAATTGAATTGGCTTCATTAATCGTCGTCGTTCTCTCAGGATTACGATAGATAAGAAGCAATGCAATTAAAACAGCACCGCTGATAAACTGTAGTAAATGCAACGTCGTCATCGTGAAGAAAATAAAAAATACGCCTACCAGTATACTAGGGAGCCATCCGCGTTTTGAGAGGATAAAGGTATCGTTTTGGATCATCATCGTTTCTCCCTATTCGCCAGTTTTTTCACTCGTAATATTTTCTGCTGTTGACGCTTTCCGCGGTTCAAGCTTCGTCTTAATATCATTGTCTGTTTCAAATTTCTCAATAATCTCACGAACCTGATCACCCGTAATATTCTCATGTTCATACAAGAGTTCAACCATCTTTTCAATAGCATCGCGATATTCTTCAAGACGTTCTTTAACCGCAACGTAGTGCTCATTAAGCGAGACTTTGATAAATGTATCCATATCCTCGGCCATTTTCTCGCTGTACTCTCTGGCTTGTGCCATTCCACCGCCCAAGAAACTGCTACGTTGTTTTTCAAGAACCATGAGACCTGCAACATCACTCATCCCATAGACTTGTACCATTGCTTTGATAATATCCGTACTACGCTCCAAATCATTGGCAGCGCCTGTACTGATTTCACCTATAAAGACCTCTTCAGCCGCACGGCCACCCAATAAAACATCCACTTCAGCCCATAATTCATGACGCTGCATAAGGTATTTATTCTCTTCAGGAGTGTTAAGGGTGTATCCTAGAGCCGCAAGTCCACGAGGAACAATAGAAACCTTAGATACTTTTTTAGCACCCTTTGTCGTTTCTGCAAGAAGCGCATGTCCACTTTCATGATATGCAACAATACGCTTCTCTTTTTCATCGATACGACGACTTTTCTTCGATAAACCGGCAATCGCACGCTCTACAGCCTCTCGCAAATCTTCCTGTCGAACTGTTTTTTGGCTTTTACGTCCCGCTAATAAAGCAGCTTCATTAATGATATTGGCCAAATCCGCACCGGCAAGGCCTGCAGTAAGACGAGCGATCTCTTCCACGTCCGTATCCGGATCTCTTTTGATCACTTTTATGTGAACGTTCAAGATATCAATACGCCCTTGAAAATCAGGTTTATCTACCAGTACTTGACGATCAAATCGGCCTGGACGTAATAATGCAGGATCCAAAATCTCTGGTCTGTTGGTCGCTGCTAAAATAATAATAGGAGTATCCGTTCCAAATCCGTCCATCTCTGCTAGTAATTGATTAAGCGTTTGTTCACGCTCATCATTCCCGCCCATCATACCGCCAGCGGCACGACTTTTACCGATTGCGTCGATCTCATCGATAAAGATAATCGAAGGGGCGTCTTTTTTCGCTTGTTCAAACAAATCACGAACTCTCGCCGCACCAACACCCACAAACATCTCTATAAAACTTGAACCCGATACTGAAAAGAACGGAACTTCTGCCTCGCCTGCAACTGCTTTTGCTAACAAAGTCTTACCCGTACCAGGGCTTCCTACAAGCAGTACTCCCTTAGGAATTTTTGCTCCCAGCTCCACATAACGATCCGGAAAACGTAAGAAATCAACGATTTCCAATACCTCTTCTTTTGCTTCTTGAACACCTGCGACATCCGCAAACTTGGTTTTCGGTTTTTCTGAATTAACCAGCTTTTTAGAGCTCCCCATTCCTAAAATACCGCCACCCATACTTTTTTGCATACGTCCCGCAAAGAACATCCAAATAGCGATGATAATCAAAAATGGAAATAACCACCCAAACATCTCTGTAAACCAGTTGCTCTCGCTAAATCCGGTATAATCAATCCCTTGTGCATCCAACAAAGGAATCAAGGTTTGATCAGGACCGATAATGCGCGTAGTATACGCAATTTTACCATTGGTATCATTACCAATCGCACGTATATACGATTGTCCGATAGAAACTTTTTCCACTTGCTTATTAGTGATCAGTCCTTTTAGTTCTGCATAACTCACTTCTTGGGTTCGTGTAACCGCTTGCCCGTTTATCTTTCCTGCAAGACTGCTTTCATCCCCAATAAATGCCTTGAACAGCATAATAACCACAACCGAAAATATGGCAAAAGTGATAAGTGGATTTTTATTGAAAAAATTGTCGTTCTTTTCAGGGGGAGTATTTTGATCTGGACTAGCCATTGATAATTTCCTTCTTGCTTAATACTAAAGTGACCCACTCATTTTCAACAATACGTTCTTCTAGCGTACAGGTTTTATAAGCGCGCAACACTTTATCCTCATATTTATCCATAATACCTGATAAGATCAAGATGCCATTGTCTCGTAAGCGCTTTTTGAGGTCACTGGCAATAAAGACCAGAACATCAGCAACTATATTGGCAACAATCACATCGTAGACTTCATTCGTATCTTGAACCGGTCCTTCCCACAATCGTCTGTATGAGAGGTTGTTATTTATCGCATTTTGCGCCGCATTTTCTACAGACAAAGGATCAGTATCACATGCATCGACGATTGCCCCTTGCGTAAGCGCTGCCATGGCTAAAATGCCACTTCCACATCCAACGTCCATAACCACATCACCTTCATGCACATACGATGAAAGTGCGCGTAAGCACGATGCAGTCGTAGGATGATGCCCTGTACCAAACGCTAGCGCCGGATCGATCGCAATGTTTAGCATTCCAACCTTTGGTGCTTCCCATGTTGGATGAATGTAAAAGGGGGAGATTTCTATAGGGGTGATTGCACTTTGATACTGGGCAATCCAGTCTTCACTTTTTTCTTTGCTTAAGGTAAGCTCTAAATCAATGACTTCACCGGTGGCCTTTTGAAGCGCTTCGCTGAACTGCTCAATACCCCAGCTAATTGTTTCTAAATCTTCTTCACTTCGTATGACAAACCCATCCTCAAGTTCTTCAAAACCGACAGGAATGACATCTACTAAAAAATCACTAAATAATTCTAAATGCGACGATGGCTTTACCACCAGCATGTAATAATATTCCTGCATTACGCCTCAGGGGTACCGAGAACTGCCGCAAGTTTTTCTTTAAGCACCTGAGGGGTAAATGGTTTGACAATATA
Organism: Sulfuricurvum sp.; assembly: GCA_030692765.1. Lineage (GTDB taxonomy): Bacteria > Campylobacterota > Campylobacteria > Campylobacterales > Sulfurimonadaceae > Sulfuricurvum. The sequence continues at coordinate 36,820 of JAUYUB010000011.1, read as the reverse complement.
GTTGTTAACGCCTGCTTTGAGTGCAGTAATTACTTCTGTTTTTCCACCCTCAGTTGTTACCATAATAATCGGAAGGTCTGTAAAGCGTGCATCTGCACGAACTTTTTTAACCAGTTCCAACCCGTTCATCTCCGGCATGTTCCAATCCGTAATGAGCATCCCCATATCTGGATTCTCATTCAAAACATTCCATCCCTGAACCCCGTCTTCTCCTTCTAAAACATCTTCATATCCAAGACGTGAAAGAGTGTTTTTAATAATACGGCGCATTGTTGAACTATCATCTACTACTAATAACTTCAAAGTGATTCCTTTACCATTCATATAATTCTCTAGAATAACTATCCAATAATAGCCAAATGAACTTTGTGTGAAGTTTAAAAAAAACGTTTTAGATCAATTGTTCCCTCATAAAACGCTTTTCCGACAATAACACCGGCTACTTCACCTGTTGCCAGTAAAGACTCAATGTCTCCATCATCTTTCACCCCGCCACTCGCAATGGTTGGAATTCCACATGCTCGTGCAATTTCAAGGGTAAAATCGACATTTACGCCAGAAAGTGTACCATCACGCCCAACATCGGTGCAAATAATAGCTTGTACCCCTGCATCCGCAAACTTACGAGCCAAATCAGTGGCTTTCATGGAGCTAACTTCACCCCATCCCTCAACCGCAACATAACCATCAATCGCATCAATACCCACAACGATCGGATACTTCGCCGCCATTGCTTTCACAAATTCAGGATCCCGTAAAGCAATCGATCCTAAGATCAGCCGATCAATCCCAAGATCAAGATAGCGCTTAATCGTCGCTTCATCACGGATTCCACCGCCTAATTGAAGCTTGACCTTGCAGTTTTCGCGAATCTTGCGTATTTGATCTAAATTTTTAGGTTCACCTGCAAATGCTCCATTGAGATCTACCAAATGAACCCATGTAGCACCCATTTCTTCAAATGTCTTCACCAGTTCCCATGGAGTATCCGAATAGATTTTAGCACTCTCCATCAACCCTTTGGTCAGACGGACGGCTTTACCGTCTTTAAGATCGATTGCGGGAAAAATAGTCATCGTTTGTATCCTTTACAGCGTAATAAAATTTTTAAGTAATCGAAGTCCATTTTCATGGCTTTTTTCAGGATGCGGCTGTATCCCCATGATATTATCCCGTGCTACGGCACTTGTAAACTCGTATCCATAAACCGTTTCACCAATACTGTGCTCTTTGTGTGCGCATAAAGCATGATAAGAGTGAACAAAATACAGATAATGCCCTTCATCCAAGCCTTCAAAAAGAGGATGACCATGCGTTTGCATCCGATTCCAACCCATATGCGGAACTTTTAGCGGTGTATGAAAACGGCTTGAATCAAACGCAACGACACGTCCGGGGATCAAACCAAGCCCTGCCGTGATTCCGAACTCTTCGCTGGAATCAAACAACAGCTGCATTCCCAAACAAATCCCTAAAACATACTTTCCGGTTTGAGCGTATTGGGTAACGGCTTCGTCCATTCCATTGGTTTTCAAATGCTCCATCGCATCGCCATAGGCTCCTACTCCGGGAAGAATAATGCGATCGTATTGTGCTAGCTTATCAGGATTGGATTCAATGGCTACCTCTTGGCCCAACACATTAAATGCATTGCGAACACTCGCCAGATTACCCATATTGTAATCAACAATAGCGATCAATGACGTTCTCCCAAATTGGTAAATCGAATGTAGACGGCAAGCCCAACTAACAGCATCGCTACTCCTCCTATAATATAAATAGCATTGACCAACATGGCAGGTTCCGTCATTGCAAACTTAAAGACCAACATCAAGGCTTCAATAGAAAGTGCAATAATAATAGAGCCTAAAAAACGGACCATTGTTTTATGAATACTGGAAGTTTGATCATTTTTAAGCCGCCCAAGGACCTCTTCTTCAAAAAGAGTCTTTACCAAGTCAAAGATAGCAAGAGAGAGAGTGAGCAAAATCGTCGATTCAAAAATATCTTTGATCTCAATACTCTCGATATGCCCAAATCCGTAGGATAAAAATCCTTCAATCCCTTTGACAAAAAGAAGCAGTGAAACGAAGGCAAGGACTATTGTAAATCCTGCATATCCCAATCTGAAAAAGCGCCCGGCTGATGATTCCAATGCCATCGGATGCGCAATTTTCAAAACTTCATTTAATGGCATATCCATACAAGCTACATAGATGATCTCGCCGTGCTCATCAAAAATAGGCTGTGACGCCGTTACGGTCAAATCATCGTTAATCAGCGAAGGATAAGGGTCCGTAATCGTACATCGCTGTTCATGCATCGCACGGTAATAATAAGCACGAGTAGAACGGCTCTTGCCGTCATCTTCTATTCTCTTGCCGTCTTTTACATACGTGGCGCCTATCTGATTGCCTTTGGCATCAAGCAGATACATCGCGTCAATACCCTCTAAATCGCCTCTAATCTTGAGCATACGTGCCATAATCGACTCAACGGAAACTGACGGAAGATGGTTGGGGAGATTTTTATGAAAGAGATAACAAAAGTAAGCCCTTGCTTTTGGGCGAATTTCAGAATATTGCTGTATTTCTTGAATAACCATCGCTTCCAACCTTGTTCATATGTCTAAAATTAAAAAATTGTAGCTTGTTTACGCTATAATTGCGCTTATGAATAGAGCCTCTTTGCGTATTGCTATTGTCCGGCTTAGTGCGCTTGGGGACATCGTAAATACCGCAGTAGTATTGCAAATTATTCACAACCATTATCCCGATGCCATTATCGATTGGTTTGTTGAAGAGGCCTTCTCCCCTATTTTAATCGGGCATCCACTACTCAATGAAGTTATCCCTATCCCTCTCAAAAGAATCAAAAAGCAGAAGAACCTGTCACTACTACGTACCACAATCCGCTCATTACGTTCTCGTAAATCTTACGACCATATTATTGACGCGCAAGGGCTTTTAAAATCGGCCATGGTAACCGTATTTTTACGCGGACCTGTGCATGGTTTTGATCGTAACAGTGCGCGAGAAGGAGTTGCCTCATGGTTTTACAAGACCACTTCTGCCATCCCCTATGATTTAAATGTTATCAAACGAAACGTGATGGTAATTACTCAAGCGCTAGATATCCCCTATTCGGATGCATTGATAGAACAAAAGCTTCCTGTGTTTGCGTACACTCTATCCACCGATAACGAGAAAAAAATTGCGCTTGTCATCGGTGCATCATGGCCCAGTAAATGCTATCCCAAAGAACACTTTGCAACTCTGTGTGATTTACTTCCCCATCCTTGTCATCTTATTTGGGGAAGCCAGTCCGAGTATCAAGATGCCCTATGGATAGTACAACACTCCAATAATGCCGTTATCGCAGATAAGATGTCCCTTCCTCGGCTCGTAAATTTTATTGCCGGCTGTCCACTTACCATAGGCAATGACACAGGACCTACCCATATGGCATGGGCGATGAACCGCCCCTCTATAACCTTGTTTGGACCGACAAACGAGAGGATGATCTATCTGACATCTGTCAATATTTCAATCAAATCACCCTCCACAGTCGATATTTATCATATCAATCGCAATGATTTTTCGATAAAGCGAATAGAGCCTCAGCACATTGCCGACAAAGCGATTGAACTTTTATGATAGGTTTTTACTTCTTTTTACTTTTTGATTGGCTCGTCATGCTGTTACCACACAGTTGGAGGAAAAAGCTCTTTTTCACTCTTGCTTCAATTGCTCATTTGTTGGCTCATAAACGCAACCGTATTATCCAGGCCAATATTAATTTTGCTTTTCAAGACACTTTGAATCACGCAGAAAAAAAAGAGATAGAACACTATTGCTACCAAAATCTAGCGCTCAATTTACTGCAAGTAATGGAGAACAGACGAAACCGTGCTGAAGAGTTGGCAAAACACGTTACATTTGAAAACAGAGAGATGGTAGATTTATATCTGAGTCAAAACCGTCCGATTATCTTTATATCTGCCCATCATGGGAATTGGGAAATCGGTGCGGCTTCTCTGGCAGCACTCATTACTCCGATTACCTCTATTTATAAAGGGCTGGACAATGATGCGTTCAATCCCTATTTACTTGAGGCCAGAACTCGTCATCGTCTCAATCTTGTGGAAAAAAATGGAGCGATCAAACATCTGGCACGTGCTTTAAAAAACAACCAATGCGTATCTCTCTTGATCGATCAGTCCAGCAATGCCAAATCAGGTATAAAAGCTGATTTTTTCAATCACCCTACGTATCATACTTCTGCGGCAGCACAACTTTCTCGTAAGTATAATGCGCCCATTATTGCTCTTTATATTGATACAGATGATGAAGAAAATTATACGATACGATTCGAAGAACCTATTGAAGTAAAAGGGGATGATGAGCAGGCGATTATTGACGCGACACAGCGTCAGGTTGATGATCTCGAAAAAGTCATCCGTGACAACCCAAAATTCTGGTTTTGGTGCCACAAACGGTGGAAAAGCGAATATCAAGAAATATACTCTGCCCGATAGGGCAAGCTTTAGTGCCCCAGTGGCTAACGTAGCCAAAGGGATGAATTCCTTTGGCGTTTAAAATAATGTTTTACGCAGGATAAGCAGATTTTAGCGCGTCATACAATTGTGTCGGCGTCATATCAGGGTTTTTGTCCCATGCACGCTTCATAACCACATTGTCCTCTTCCCCATTCCATACTTTGATATAGCTTCCCTCCTTATACCCGTGATCTTGCCGGAATTGATTAAGGATATTTTTGCCAACATACAGACGGTAAAGCTGTGTTGCATTCAAGGCGCCCAAATGTGTAAGCTCAAAAAATTCTTCGATCAAAGCCCCGATCATTTCGGGAGAGACAGGAATCAAAGAAAGTCGCATCACATTTTCGATGCGGAACATCAAAAGCTCATCATTACCAAAATTCAAATCTGTATCATTATTAATTTTTTGATACTCGGGAGTTTGTGCGATTCTCTCAACCAGTTCAGAAATACTTTCCGATCCTGTTTTGTGCGCAAATTCCAATACCAGACTCATCACAAAATGCCACACATCGACAATTTCGATTTGCAGGTTTGCATAATCGGTCTCTGACGCAATGCTCTTCCAATGTTTCCACCCGAAAGAGTCGATCATTTCGGCAGATTCCATCGTAATACAGCGGCGCCAATTGATCTTTTTACCGTTTTTGGTTATTCCGTTTTCCCACCCTTTTCCATTGGTAGAATCATTGAGCTGCTGCTGAAGTTCAAACATACAAAGTAATTTATTCATAAATATCCTTTTCAAAGTATGAAATTATAGGTAAAATTCCCTATGCAAAAAATCAATTGTCATCGGTGTAGCTATTATTTTGTCACATGGGAAGCCCATCAGCCCCATGGGTGCAAGGCGTACGGGTTTAAAAGTAAATTTCTCCCCTCTCAAGTCGTATTGAGCTCCAGCGGAAAACCGTGCAGTTTTTTTACCTCTAAATTTCCCGATTCCAAATAAGTTTTTTTCCAAAGCCCAACGTATTATCGGTCATTTTGATCGTCTCAAGTTCAATCTTCCACAATGTCGGATTCATCGCCCTTGCATACGGGAATCTATCCAGATATAGCGCATGCTCTTTCTCATCCGTGACACGCCTTATCTCTCCCGTAAACTGTATCCCCTGTATCTTTCCAACCACCTTTGTCTCTTGCGAAACAGTACCCGCTACACGCAGGTTCTTTTTAATATTTTGAATATGATGGGTTTGTTCATCCGATGCGATAATAAAAGTAGCTGTATCTATATCAAAAGCATAAAAGGCCGAACAGCACCACAACGACTCTCCAAATGTTGCCAAAGAGAGCAGATGATGCTTGGAAATAAATTTCCTTATCTTTTCATCCATAACCGTTTCTCACTAGAGCCTCAGAAAGTTGCCGTAATGCCTGCTGTAATACTTCGCGTGCAACTGCAAAATTCAGACGCATGTATCCCGATCCCTCTTTTCCGAAACTAAGACCGGCACTCAGACCCAAGCCTGCCTCTTTGACAAAAAAGTCCCGTAACTCTCGGTCACCCATCTTCAAGGCACGACAATCCAACCATGCCAAATACGTACCTTGAGGCTTTCGAAATCCGATGACAGGATGGGCAATACACCATTGTTCAATCATCGCTCTATTGGTACTCAAATGATTCATTAAATTTTGATACCATACATCCCCTTGGCTATATGCTGCCTCAAAAGCCACATGCGACAATACGGCACCATCTCCATAATGAACTTTATGCTGCTCTTTGCGGTAGCGCTCACGCAATTGCGACGATGCAATAACCACCGTAGAGATCGAAAATCCGGCCATATTAAACGTTTTACCTGGACCCATCAACGTCACCGTATTCTCACTCAATATTGGTGATAGCGACGCCAATGGGATATGGGTACTTTCACTAAAAACAATATCACAATGTACCTCATCGCTAATGATGACAATACCGTTTTGAACACACAGCTCTCCAAGTGCGATCAATTCTTCTCTTCGCCAAACGCGTCCTACAGGATTATGCGGAGAGCACAGTAATAAGAGTTTTGTTTTAGGGGTGATTTTGGCCTTTAAATCTTCCAAATCGAAGCGATATTCTCCCTGAGCATCTTGCATAAGCGCATTAAGTAGCAATTTGCGATTATTGCTGCGGACCATGTCATAAAATGGCGGATAGACAGGACTTTGTACGATAATTTCATCCCCCTCATCGCTAAACGCTCGAATAGCACACCCAATCGATGCTACAACGGAAGGAGAATAGCTTAACCACTCTGTACTTATTTTCCATCCATGATGACGTTCTACCCAATCACACTGCGCTTCATACGCAGTCTTGCTCATAATCTCATACCCGATAATCGGATGTTCCAGTCGATGACGTACTGCCTCTAAAACACACGAAGGTGTGGCGATATCCATATCCGCGACCCACATCGGAAGCACTTCTTGTGTGCCAAAAAGTTTTTCTTTAAGGGTGTGCTTTTCAGCATTGCTTACCGATCTGTCTATAAAATCAAAGTCACCCATCAATCGGCCACATAACGAAATCCGGCATGCTGGATAAAATGGCGTCTAAACGCATAGCGTGAAGCCCTCACTATCTCATTTCCCGTTGAGATCCAAGATCCTCCCTTGAGAATATTATGTTTTGTATCAAAAGTAGGCGTTGAGAAATCATCGTACAATGGATGTGGTGCGAATCCTTCAAACCCATCCATAGGAGTACTGGTCCATTGCCAAACATTGCCTACCGCATCGTATACTTTACCGTGAAAAAACGTATTGATGGGAACCGATGAAGCAAAATGGGCAAGATTAAGATTTGCCGTAGTATCATCAAAAATATCACTCACGATACCGCACTCATCCAAAAGAACGCCGTATTCGGCTTCTGTCGGAAGACGGTAACTTACCCCGTCTTGAGCACTTTTCCATCGACAAAAAGCCTGTGCTTCGAGAGCATTCACCTCTACGGGCCAATCGTAAGGCATGGCTATCTCCTGCGCTAGAGAACGATAGGCGAAACTACCATCTTCTTTAGGTATCCAAAATGGCGGGCATACAGTGTTGCGAATCGATAAGTATTTTATCCCCTCTTCGTCCCACCAGCGTTGTATTTTATACCCGTTTGCATTGACAAAATCCAGATATTCTCCGTTGCTTACCAAGTAAAGCGATGCTTCAAAATCATCTACTTCATACGTAGCGGTTCCATACTCGTTATCCCATCCGTAGAGTCCATGGTCTTTCATGCCTTTACCCAACGTAACTGTTTTGCCTCCAATTGCCACCATCGAGTTTTCAAGCCCCTCACCGCTTAATGGGCACAATGGGAAATCAGCATGGTTTTTAACCAATTCAAGAGGCAGCTGACGATGTAAAACGCTGGAAGTTTCAATATGTATACGCTCATGTTCACACCCCATGAGTATCGCCCAAAAAGAGTCTTCCTGTGTGATGGAGAGAGTAAGCGGCAGTTGAGTTATAAGCTCATCCACGCAAGAGCGAACCGCTTTACGGTATTGGCGGACCGTATCAACACCAAACCCCTCGAAACGCTCGTTCATATTATCCCAGACCATCTCATCCACACCCACTGCGAAAAGCGCTTCAAAACGGGGATCAATTCCTTCGCTTAATACTCCGAATAAAACAAGTTTATTAATATAGAAAACAGCCGTATGCCCAAAATAAAAAATCATCGGATGACGTGTCGGTTCCGGCTGTTCATAAAAAACAGTATCCGATTTAAAAAGCTCAAACAGCGATTCAAAAAGATCAAAGCCTTGATGAAAATAACGACGTATTTCACTGCGCTTATCGTCTACACTCAACCCATCTAATTCGATCGATTGCATCTGTCTCATATTCACTTAAAAATTCCTCACAACCATATTTAGGAGACAATTGTATCCAACTACCCTTACTCAAGGTTAAGAAAGTTTTACTGGATTTTTACAAAAGTATGATTATAATGACGATTATAGCGTTTAGCATTCATACTAAAAGGTAAACATATGTTTGAACAATCACTCAACAAAATGAGCATAAAGCAAAGAATGAACTATCTGGTTGCTGCAGCAACAATTTCGGTTGTCGGTGCTTCAATATTTGTATTTTTTGCCATGAACAGTCTAGAAAATCAATACGATGAGCTGCAAAGCAAGACAATTACAGGCGCCATTACGGCACAAAATATTGAAAAAGAACTTAACTACATAAGCCGTACCAGTCGTGACATCATGCTCGGCGGTGATTACGCCAAAAACATTGACAAACTCGAAAAACACTCCAAGATTATTAATGATGACTTCGCGATACTTGAAAAAACCGTCTTACACGATAATGAAAAAGCAATGATTACAAGTGCCAAAGAGAGCACGGAACTCTTTTTAAACAACACACTAAAAATGATGAAAGCTTTGGACTCTGCGACGATTGCAAACAATGCGTCATCTATCTATTCCGCTTACAAATTTCAAATGACACCACTGGCGGATGCTTCACGTGAGAGTTTTGAAAAAGTACTTAAAGATAAAACTGAGGATCTCGAAACCGCTTCCACAAAGATGCATAGAGAGATCGAATTTTACAAGTATTTTGTATTAATCACAGGAGTATTAGTCGCTGCTGTTATTTTTCTCTTTGCAAGTATGGTGCGACGTTCAATCACCGTAGCTTTGGATCAGTTTACCAAGCTTATTTCTCGTGTTTCCCAAGGAAATTTCAACGAAAAATCCAGCGACTGCAAAGCAAATAGTTGTGAAGATACGGAGCTTGGTATCATGGGCGCTGCGTTGAATCAACTCATTTCTCAAATGCAAAACTTCATCCATCAAATCAATACTTCTATCTCAGGGGCTACTAAAGGAGACTTTTCACATCTTCTGTCTAGCGACGGGATGCACGGTGAATTTGTCGATGCGATCGAAAATGTTGATAAAAGTATTCAGATTATGAAAGAGCAAGAGCTTAAAAAACGTCAGGATATGCTCAATTCTGAGCTCAGTCAATTAAGCGTGAAAGTCACCGAAAGTCTTAGCGTTATTCAAGATAATTTACATAGCAATATTCAAGATCTAAAAGAAGTGACAAGCGCTACAACCACTGCCGCAAACCTTGCTAATGACAGCCGTGATACTATCTCGATTATTATCAATGAACTCAATATGCTTAACGAAAAAGTGAGCAATAATAACGACGCTATCGGTCACATCACCTCTCGTACCAAAGAGATCAATTCCGTTATACAACTCATCACCGATATTGCCGATCAGACTAATCTACTTGCACTCAATGCCGCTATCGAAGCCGCCCGTGCAGGCGAGCATGGTCGTGGATTTGCCGTTGTTGCGGATGAAGTGCGTAAACTTGCCGAGCGCACCCATAAGGCTACAGGAGAGATTTCTGTATCCATTAACTCTTTACAGCAAGATATGAGTGAAATACAGTCCAGTGCAGAAGAGATGAATGATGTCGTTGAACGCTCCAGTTCCAGTATTATAAATTTTGAGAGTACCCTAATCAGCCTCAATGAAGGTTCATCGAAAATCGTCGGTTCATCCCATCATATGGAGAACAGTACCTTTATTATTCTCGCAAAAATTGATCACATCCTCTATAAAGCGCGTGCTTACAACAGTGTTATGCAGTGTGAGAAGCACCTTGATACTATTGACTCTCATCAATGTCGTATGGGAAAATGGTATGACAATGAGGGTAAGGAACGTTTTGGACGAACGAATAGCTATGGTATGATGAAAGACCCGCATGCGCTTGTTCACCAAAATGCCAACAAAAACCTAGCCTTTATTAAAGAGGGTCCAGATCGTATGGTTAACAATGGGACTGAAATTGTCAACAATTTTAAAGAGATGGAAAGTGCGAGTGATCGCCTCTTTGTCCTACTTGATAATATGTTAGCGGAGAACTCTTAACAGGGTTTTTTGCTATGCACTTTTAATGACACTTCTCTCTTCAAAACTTCTTTCTCAATACTTACCTGTTAGCGCTCATTTTACAACCCGCCATGGCGGTATTTCTAGCTCTCCCTATGGCACTTTGAATCTTGCTTTTCATGTTGGAGACAATGGACAAGATGTCCTTAAAAACCATCGAGTTTTGGCAGATAGGCTGGGGTATGACCCCAAAAGCCTCATCCATATGTGTCAGATACATTCAAATAGCATTATTCCCGTCAATGCTACCATGAACTTTGACTCACCTCCGCAGTGTGATGCCTTGATTACCAATTATACTGACGTGCCTCTTATGGTCATGAGTGCCGATTGCACTCCCATACTGCTTTATGATCCTATGAATCATGCTATTGGTGCCGTTCATGCAGGACGCGCCGGAGCACTAAATCGGATTTTACCAATGACCATAGAAGCCATGCAAAAAAATTACAACACGGCTTTATCGGATATTAAAATCGTATTTGGTCCTTCAATACAAGGATGCTGTTATGAAATTAATGAGACAATCGCACATGAAGTAATAGAAAAAGGGTATGATGAAGCCTTGATACGGACTAAAAAGAAGGTATCCCTGGATGTTAATGCGATTTTACAGATGCAGCTTAAAGAACTAGGGATTGCATCAGAACAAATCGAAAGTATAAATCAATGCACTGCATGCAACAGTCATGACTTTTTTTCCTACAGGGCTGATGCACAGTACACAGGACGCATCGCAGGAATTATTTTTTTGCGTCCATTACCTTCTTAGCCAACTGAGCGGGAAGTATCCCTAAAGACTCCTCAACAAGCGCTGTATTTCCATGCTTTATAAAAGCATCCTCATATTCAAAACTGACAACATCTACATCCACAATATTTGCTTCGCTTAACCATTCAAGCAATGCACTTCCGACTCCACCCAATCGTGCTGAATCGCTAAAAATATACCACTTCTTATGTCGTACAGCCATTTTATGTAACATCTCACTATCCAACGGCTTCACAAAACGTAAATCCAACAACGAAGGCTTCTCATCCATAAATTCCATAGTTTGCGCGGCACGTCCGACACCATTGCCGTACCCTATAAACACAGTATCGCTGTCACTTTCAACTAAAAGCTGTGACTTACCAAGTTCAAACGGGATGGATTCCGCAAAATCTGCCGCTAAAAATGCTCCTCTGGGATAACGTATTGCACATGGGTGATCATACTGTGCCGCGAAAGAGACAATGTCATGGAATGATTTTTCATCGCGTGGAGCACACAATGTCATATTCGGCAGAACACGTAAAAAACTAATATCAAAAGCACCCTGATGTGTTTCACCGTCTTCCCCGACTATCCCTGCACGATCCAGTGCAAATACCACCGGAAGATCCATCAGACACACATCATGAATGACTTGATCGTATCCACGCTGTAAAAAAGTCGAATAAATCGTACAAAACGGCTTAAACCCCTCTTTTGCCATAGCCGCCATCGAGGTTACCGCATGCTGTTCGGCAATCGCAACATCCCAAAAACGATGAGGATATTTCTCCATGACGGCGCTGAGTCCGGTACCGCTTGGCATTGCCGCAGTCACCCCGACAATCTTTGGATTATTGTCTGCTTGGTACATCAAGGCTTCGGCATAGATTTGTGTTGCATTTTTAGCACTGCTTTTGGCATTGGCTGTACCGCTTTTTAAATCAAAGGGAGAAACACCATGCCATTTTTCATGTTTTCCCTCGGCTATTTCATAGCCCTTGCCTTTGATTGTTTGTACGTGCACCAAAACAGGTTTTCCCATCCCTTTGGCTACGGTAAAGATATCAACCAGAGATTTAACATCGTGCCCGTCAATGGGGCCGATGTACTCAATCCCCATCTCTTCAAATAAAATACCAGGGGTAATAAGTTTAAACGACTCTTCAAATCGTTTGGCGAGATAGTGCGCCCCTTCCCCGAAGTTATCCACAAACTGCTCTGTTTTCTTTTTAAATCGCTGATAAAAGGGACTCGCCATGGCGGAACTGAGCATTCGGCTAATAGCACCGATGGGCTTGGCAATGCTCATCTCATTATCATTGAGGATAATCACCATCGGATATTTGAGATCCCCCAATTCATTAAGCGCTTCATAGACCATCCCAGCACTCATAGAGCCATCACCGATCAATATGACAGGTATACGCGTCGATTCTTCACCCCTTAGCGCTATGGCCTTCGCAGCACCTACCCCCAACGATATCGATGTCGAGCTGTGTCCTGCCATAAAATAATCGCATTCTGACTCACTGGGCTTAGTGTATCCGCTTATACCGCCAAAGCGACGTAAGGTTTCAAATTCATCCCAGCGATCGGTCAATAATTTATGCGCATATGCCTGATGCGAAACATCAAAAATGAAAGGATCTTTTTGCGCATCAAATACTTTATGCATTGCTATGATGATTTCAGTCGCCCCAAGAGTAGAACTCAGATGTCCGCCGTTACGGCTAACGACTTCCAATATTCGATCTCGTATTTTTTGAGAAAGCTCCTTGAGCTGCTCATTCGTATATTCTTTTATATTCATATCAAACCTAACTTAAGACTCTAATAATAATGATCGTTTTAATCGCTCAAACCGTTTTTTAATTTGTGAATCAATATTCCCTAAATCACTGATGGCAACAACGCCACCTTGGCTGATTGCACGGTCAGACAATACTTCAACATGAGAAAGTGACCCTACTTTTTCAGAAATAAAACCATGGTCCAAAGGGTTGACTCGCAACGTTATTTTTGAAGCTTCTCCGAGCTCTTCAATCAAATCTTCTGAAAGTTTCGCGGCAATTTTCGCACCATTTTCCTGCGTTTCAATGGCTATTACTTCGCGTGCAATTTCAAGGGCAGTATGCGTCAACTCTTTTTGTATCGATTCCAAAGCGCTGCTAAACTGACTTGCCGCACCTTCTAGGGTTTTCACCGAATTTGAAAGCTGTTCTTGGGCTTGTTCTTTTCGTTTTGAATCCTGCGATTGTTCGCCCAGTATCCCTGCTTCGAATCCCTCATCATAACTTATTTTTTTAGCCATTTCCAGCGCGCTCGCATGATCTTCTTGTAGCGTTTCCAATTTCATTTGCATCTTAATAAAATTGGAACTCATTTCATCGGCTTTTTTTAATAACGACTCAATAAGCTCATCTTTGTTGGAACCGACAGTTTGCGGTACCTCGTAGATTTGTTTTTCTTGCTCGGTACTTTTGGCATGTTCAAGGCCAAGTTCTTCAGCCGCTTCATGAACACTTGCCCCATTTAAGCCTGAAAGAATTTTAAACTGATACTTCCCTACCGTATGGTCATCCATATTTTTTTTCGTGATAATAACATCTTCCATCATAACTTAGTCAATCATCTCTTCGGTTCCGCCCAACTGAACCACACCTTGTTCTGCAAGTCCTTGGACTGCATCTACAATCTTACGCTGTGCACTCTCAACCTCTTTCATCTTAACAGCACCCAAGAACTGTAACTCTTCAACAAAGGTATCTTTTGCCCGCTGAGACATATTCGCATAGAACTTCTCTTTAAGCTCCTCAGGTGCACTTTTGAGTGCCAACATAAGGTCATTTTTATCCACTGCTTTGAGAATTTCACGTACGCTGTTTACATCCAAGGTAGAAATATCTTCAAAGGTAAACATCATTTCTTTAATCGATGCTGCAAGCTCTTGGTCAAGCTGTTCGATTTGTGACAACGTCGCTTTGGATGCAGTAGCACCCAAACGGTTAAAGACATCCGCCACTGCACGCGGTCCACCCACTTCAACTTTGTAAGTTGCCAGTGCTTCGAGCTTGGATTCTAAAACAGCACTCACACGCTTGATAATCGATGGTGATATATCACCCAGTTTTGCCATACGCATTGCGACTTCCGCACGCAAATCATCCGTAAACAAATAGAGCGTTTCCGCTGCGGCTGAAGGCTCCATATGTGCCAAGATCAGAGCTATCGTTTGAGGGTGTTCTGTCGCGATAAAGTCAGCAAGCTGTTGAGGTTTGATTTTTGCAAGATAGGCAAAGTTTTGCGCTCCCTGGCTCATTTTAGAGAGACGATCCAATACTTTTTTAGCTTCATCTGCTCCAAGAGCTTTATAGAGAATTTCACGAGCAAATTCAAGACCGCCGCTATTGAGATACTGATTAGATTGGATAATGGCATAAAATTCTTCTAACACAGCCGCGCCAATACTTTTTTCAATGGAACGATTTTGGGCAATGTATTTTGAAATTTCAGTGATAGAGTCAACACTCAACCGTCCAAAAATTTGTGCTGTCGCTTCCTCCCCCAACTGAATGAGTAAAATGGCGACTTTCTCTGCCATGCTCATTTCGTCAAACTGGGATTGCTGTGCTGGATTTAATGTCATTTAGTTATCCCTTTACTGGCCTCGATTTGGCGTCTCTTCATTAATTAACGTCTGGATCAAAATGGCGATCTCTTCAGGGCGCTCTTCGGTCATCTCACGTATCTTTTCAAGTACGACATCGTACTTGAGATCATCTTCGCTGAAGTTATCTCCAATGCCCAGCTGACCTTCTACTTTTTTACGCATTTGCTCTACTTTTGCAATCAGGTCTTCACTCTCATCCTCTGATATGTCCAAAACAGGGCGCTGAAATTCTTCTTCTTCTCTGCTAAATTCAAGCATTCGATCAGCAAATGGCAGAATCACTTTTTTATACGCTACAAATAAGATTATAGCTACTAATAAATATTTTAAAGCAGGCATGATCGGTTTGATGTAGGTGCTAATAAACTCTGTTGTTTTCGAAGCTGCAGTTCGTGGTGACAACTCATTTCTCGAGTTTTGGAATTCAAAGTTTCGAACCGTTACCAAATCCCCGCGTGTATCGTCAACTCCAATGGATTGCTTTACAAGAGATGTTATCGCATCGATTTGTGTTTGATCCAACGGGATATACGCAACTTCATCTCCCGTTAGCCCGTTGCTGTCTTTTTTAAGCTCATACTTTCCATCCACAACAACCGCAGCCGTTATCCTCTTAATACGTGCAAATTCCATTTTCGTAGTAGAAACGGTTTTAGAAATCTCGTAATTCGTTGTCCCTTGCGTTTTTTCGTATTTTTCTCCTGCACCTTGCGCATTCAATCCCTCAACTGGGCCTATATTACTCACAGCACCCGGAACGCCGCCAACCTGTTGTGGCGCCTGACCATCACGCTTTTCTTCCAATGTTTGCTCACTGCGCACCACATTTTCAGGATCATACTTTTCAGAGGTTGAGCTTTGTTCCGAAAAATCGTACTCAATCGTCACTTTCGCAACGACTCGATCTTTTCCTCCAATAAACGGAGAGAGGACATTCACTACTTTTTCTTCTTGCTTTTTTTCTTCTCTCGTTTTGTACTGCTGCTGCATTTGCGAGAGTTCACCCATCATCGCTTCATCCGAATTATCACCAAGGCTTTCACCCTCAGAATTAATCAATGTCACATTTTCTACCGTCAATTTTGGAACAGCAGAAGCCACAAGTTTTTTGATCCCGCGAATTTGTTTTGCTGTCAATTTTCGATCCGCATATAACTGTACCATGACCGATGCAGACGGAGCCACAGCTTCAGATACAAAGAGAGTCTCTTTGGGCAGGGCAAGTGAAACGCTTGATTTCTCAACAGGAGCAAGAGAATCAATGGATCGGGCCAATTCCCCTTCAAGTGCACGTCTAAACTTCACTTCTTGATCAAAATTGGTTGCTCCGAACTCTTGCTTATCAAACAGTTCAAAACCGACATGCCCTTCTTTGGGAATTCCCATGGAAGCAATAGTAATACGCTCTTTATAGACTACTTCTTTTGGGACTTCAATGACATTATCACGCGGTATTTTATAAGGGATCTTGTCTTTTTCAAGCTGCGCGACAACTTGTGCAGCATCCTGTGGTGTCAACTGCTCAAAAAGGACCTGATACCCCTCTTCACTGCTTCCTTTGGGATCAGAAGTAAAGAGCACTAAAAATAAAAGAAATCCAATAATAGTGGCAACGGCCACGCCAATAATTATTTTTTGTGCTTGCGTTAATTTTCCAAATAAAACGACAAGTTGCGAAAAAAGAGCTTTAAAATCCATTTGTACCTAAATAATTATTATAATAACGGCTCACAGAGCTCGAAGAATCGACTGTTTTGCACTTGCGTACCAATAGTCACACGAATGGCATTCAATCCATAACTGCTTAAATCACGTATAATCATACCCTTTTTTAACAATGCTTGTGCTATTTGAGATGAATTTTTTGCATCAGGGAGCGATAATGTGACAAAATTGGTATAACTTTGGATTATTTGAATTCCTTTTTCATCTGCAAACACTTCATATCGCTTCATTTCTTTAAAATTATCCGTAATACACTCTACTACAAATGCTTCATCTTCTAACGCAACCGAAGCTGCTTCCAATGAGAGAGTGGTGATATTAAATGGAGGACGTACTTTGTAAAGCGCTGTAATGATAGGCTCTGAGGCAATGCCGTAGCCAACACGCATTCCGCCAAGACCGTATGCTTTTGAAAAAGTACCCAAAAACAATACATTGTCAAATTTTTGTATTAAGTCCTTGGGCTCTACCGCTTTCGAAGGATCTTTAAATCGGGCATACTCCATATAGGCACCATCGACAATCACTAATGTGTCGTTGTCCACTTTCTCTATAAAAGAGATCATTGAGCGTGTATCAAGAGCATCTCCCGTCGGATTGTTTGGGGTACATAAAAAGATGATGGAGGGTTTGTGCTCTTGATACAATGCATAAAACTCTTCCATATTATGCTCTCGCGAAGCGGTACGGACAATCACGGCACCCACTTGCTTTGCATAGATTTCATACATCGCGAAAGTCACACTGTTCATCAATACTTTAGAGCCATTGTGCGCCTTGGCATGAATAGCAAACTCAATGACCTGATCACTCCCTGCCCCGATGATCAATTCATCTGTATTGATACCGTATTTCTGACTAAGGGCATTTTTGAGTTTGACCATGGAATCATCGGGATACAATGACATATTATCGATAATCGCACGAACAGCATCTTTGACTTTAGGCGAACATCCAAAAGGATTTTCATTGCTTGCTAATTTGACGATATCCTTTTTATCGATACCGTATTCACGTACAACCAGTTCGATGGGTTTGCCTGCTTCATAACTTTTAATATTCTCTAATGCGCTGTTAAAATTCATAATTCTCCCTTTACGTAGCTTCCCAACCAGGTCACCTCATCCAGATGTTTTTTCATCATTTTCTCTACTCTTGGTTCATCAATGTGCCCAAAAAAGTCTATAAAAAACCAATAGCCAAAACCATCATTTTCTCTGGAAGGCCGACTTTCAATTTTACTGAGATTGATCGCAGCTGCATCAAAATCTTCCAAAAAGTGAACCAATGCCCCTGCTTTTTGGGCATCTTTCAACCGTACCAAAATGGATGTCTTGTCTTCACCGCTCGCAGCATTTTTAAAATCGCTCAGAATAAAAAATCGGGTTGCATTATTATGCGTGTCCTCGATGTTTTCAAACAATGTCGGTACCCCATACAGCTTTGCCGCGATATGAGAACATATTGCCGCAGCTTCCGGATCTTTGGATGCCAGGACGGCTGCTTTTGCTGTTGACTCAACAGGGATATGTTCAATTCCCTCAAAGCCATGCTCCAGTAAAAACTCACGGCACTGCCCAAACCCTTTATCTTTTGAATAAATCCGTTTAATCTGATGCAGCTTTTCAGCTTTGGAAGCGAAAGCCATATGTATGGGCATATACAATTCTGCAACGATTTTAACATTCCCTTTGCCCAGTAGATCAAGCGTTTCACCGACAACACCGTCACGGCTGTTTTCAATCGGGACTACACCAAATTTTGCACGCCCTGCTTCGAGCGTTTTAAAAACGGCTTCGATAGAACCCAATGAAAGATAATCACTCATAGCACCAAAACGCGATTCTGCTGCTTGATGCGTAAAGCTTCCCTCCGGCCCTAGATAGGCGATTCGCTCAGGCAGCTCCAAATTACGGGCAACCGCAAAAATTTCAAGAAAAATAGCTTCGATGGCAGGACGGTTCAATAAACCGCCGCCCTCAAGACTCAACTGACTCAAACGATCGATGATTGATTTTTCCCGTTCGGGGCGGTAGATTGCCCCCTTGCTTTCGTGTTTGATCTCACCGACACGTCGTACCACTTCCATGCGGCGGTTCAGCAATGCTATGACTTCATTATCCAACGTATCAATCAGGGTTCGGCATTCTTCTAGTGTATTCATAAATTCTCCAATACCTCTTGCATATTCGCATATACTGCATGTGGCTGCTGATGGTGGCTCAACTGAGGCAGTATTTCAGCCTCACAGCGGTATTTACCGCTTAAGACAAAGATTCCTCTCATCCCTAACGCCTGCGCACCCAGAAGATCACCGCTCATATCGTCACTGATAATGGTAATGTCTTCAAATGCTGCACCTTGATGCTGTTGTCCTATGTGTAGCAGTGCTTCGTCAAAAAAAGCCTTGCTTGGCTTCCCCACAACTGTATAAGGACAAGAGGTAGCAAACTCCAACATCTTCAATATTGCTCCCACACCCGGATAGCGCTTATCATTTTTCACATACAATGAGGTTTCATGCATCCCTATCAAACGTGTACCGTTTAGAATAAATTCAATCATCTGCGCATATTCATCATGTGAAAAATTTTCTTTTATTGCAATCAATACGGCATTAGGTTGAGTATAGTCAAGCGTGTATCCCATAGACACCAACACGTCCAAAAACGATTGTGCACCGTACGCCGCTATTTTATCGCTAGGTGCAATAGAACGTTCCAGCACCATCAATGGATCAAGATAATGTTCCTTTGGTATAGCCAATCCAGCCGAATTGAGATACGCCAAAAATTCATCACTTGGATACTTTGTGCTGTTCGTAATCACCATATAAGGAATATTCGACGCATTCAAGTGATCAATAAACGCAACAGCACCGCGAATAGGCTGCTTATTGTTATCATCAATCAATGTCCCTTGCACGTCGATAAAATACATTAAAGGTACTCACGCTCTAATGCTATCAGATCTTCAAACGTTTCACGTGCACGGATCAAACGAGCTTCTCCATTTTCAACTGCTATTTCCGCAGAACGTCCACGCGTATTGTAGTTGCTTCCCATCCCAAAACCATAAGCACCCGCACTGTGTACTACCAACAGATCATTATGCTCCATAGCCGGTAGCGGATAATTTTTAGCCAAAAAGTCACCGCTTTCACAAACAGGGCCTACGACATCAACAGGAGAAACATCGTTTGTTTTACCAACCGCTTCAATACGATGATAGGCATTGTACAAACTCGGTCGGATCAAATCATTCATCGCGCCATCTACCACAACAAACCGTTTTGAGCCATTTTTCTTTTCGTACAATACTTTTGTCAAAAAATAGCCTGCATTGGCCGTCAAAAATCGGCCAGGTTCACAAATGATCGTCACATCGATCCCTTTGAGCGCTCCAAGGATGGCTTGAGCATAATCATAAGGGCTGATAGTCGTTTCATCATCATAGCGAACTCCAAGCCCACCGCCAATATCAAAGAATTTCAGTTCGATATCAATGGCCTGTAATGAACGCAATAAATCAGCCACAATCACCGCTGCTTCATAGATCGGTTCGAGTTGGGTGAGTTGACTTCCGATATGAAAATGGATCCCTACTGCATCAAGATTCTCAGAGTTCTTTGCATGGATATACATTCGTTTTGCGGCATCGATCTCAACACCAAATTTATTGTCATGCAATCCCGTAGAGATATAGGGATGCGTTTGAGGATCAATATTGGGATTAACACGGATACTGATACGCGCTTTTACATCCAGCTCTTTTGCAATCGCTTCTACACGTGCAAGTTCGCCCTCACTCTCCAAATTGATATAGAGAATATCGCTTTGAATCGCTTCACGAATTTCATCATCGCGTTTTCCCACACCGCTAAAAAGAATACGGTATTTTGGGACACCTGCCATCAATGCCCGACGTACTTCCCCGATAGAAACACAGTCAGCACCAGAACCCAACTGGGCAAAGTTTTTAATCACACTCAAGTTGGAATTTGCCTTTACTGCATAGGCGAGAATCGATTTACGGCCTCTAAAGGCTTCTTTTAGAGCTTCAAACTGCTCTTTCATCGCATCAAAATCATAAACATATAATGGAGTACCGTAGGTTTGTGCCAAGGCTTGAAATTGGATCACGTGCTAACCTTTTTGTAATAAATTTTTGTGCGATTTTATCTTAAATCGACTTAGACGCAGTGCCATATAGGCCCCAAGCAATCCAAGGGGCACCAATATCCCCACTTCTGGAGAAAGTGTCTTATTATTCGAAAGCTCTCCGCTCATAAATAACAGTCCCCATACAATCAATGTTCCCAAAATTACGCTAAAACTGTAAAAGGACAGATTAACAAAACGTGCTCCAATCGGCGCATAGCTATAGACAATAACGATCATCATCAAGGCGAACCACGGCGTCACAAAGATTCGGTACAAAGAGCTGGTCACTTTTGAGAGATCAATATTTTGAGTCTTGAGTAATGTTTTCGCATCCAATGCGTCCATAATCGTGAAATTTACCTTCCCCTCGTAAATCTGATCTAAAATTTTAGGACGGAATCCGTAGAGAACGTGTACCGTATGGGCATCTTTACGGACAATTCCTTTTCCCTTCAAATTCAACGTAGCCGTAGGACGTATCAGATGCGCTTTTTTAATGATCCAATAATTATCTTTATAATAAGCTTCTTCAGCGCTTAGCGCCTCTTTAAATACCCCCTTTTCAAAGGTAAAAATACGTATGTCTTGTGCCTTTTGGGTCAATGGGTCCAAGCTGCCAAAGTAGATATAATTTCCCTCATGAGTGAAAAATAGATTATTCGTAGGGGTTAAGAGCTGTGAAGTCTCTTTTAGATTATCTGCATATTCATTGGCACGTGCAAAAGAGGTGGAATGTGCAAAAATATGTGACAGTGTTAATACCGTCGCTACGAAGATAAAAGGGGCTAGCACTTTTAGTCGTGAATACCCAAGTGCGTAAAAAGCGGTTAATGCATTGGAACGAATCAATTCAACCAGGGATGCTATAAAGGCAAACACCAACGAAATAGGCAGCATCATGTCAATGGCATACAGCCATTTATAAACCACATAAATTATAAGCAAGTTAGCAGAAGCAGGAAGTTCGGACGTACTTCCCATAAGATCAAAACCAACCATAAAAGCAGTCAGCGATGCTAAAATAATGAGACAATAACGAAGATATAAAAACGACACCGTTTTAAAAAAAAGCATAGACATCCAGCAAAAGTTAAATGGCTTTTATTATACCTTTAAACCTTTGAGAGAACACTTTGAAGCAACTTCGGTACATGATAAACGCCATAACAGTTCTACCGCATCGGCAGCCTTCGCAATCCATTCACTCAAGTGCGCCTGCTCATCTTCCGTGAACGGGTGCAGAACATAATCAGCTACTTGCGATTTATGTTCCGGCTTCCCAATGCCCATACGTACTCGAATATACTCAGGAGAGATAGCGGCGTCTGCCGATTTGAGGCCATTATGCCCTCCGTGACCACCGCCTTCTTTAAACCGCAATGCACCAAAAGGGAGATCAAGATCATCGTGAATGATAAGCACATCTTCTATTTTGTAAAAGTTTTTAACGGCTAAGATTGATTTTCCGGAGAGATTCATATAGGTTTGAGGCTTGAGAAGAAAATGGGTGCCTATTTTAAACAATTCCCCATCAAAGGAACTCTTTGAAACATTCATACCATTATGACGACGCTTCAGCTCATCAATAACCATAAACCCGATGTTATGTCGAGTTGTGGCATACGCCGGGCCAGGATTTCCCAGTCCGACGATCAGCATGATTACTTAGCTTTAATGATACTTAGAACCGATACGCGATCTGCATCAGTGAAAGTAACATTGTCAATACGTGCTACATCACGAACCAAAACAGAATCACCTAAATCAAGTGCTGCTACATTGATTTCAATTGCGTTTGGCAAACTTTCGATTGCTGCTTTAACGCGAAGACGCTTTTTAGCAACGAACAACATACCTTTGTTTTTCAAACCAAGAGGAATCCCTACTGGCTTTACAGGAACGTGGTAATGTGCTACAAGACCTTGCTGTGCTATCATCAAATCGACGTGTAACAAATTTCCAGAAACAGGATGAGACTCATACCCTTGAACAACAAGGTTATACTCTTTACCAGCAACATTGACTGGAAATGCGATTGTCTCTTTGTTACGTACCGTACGGATAAAATCATTCATTTTGAATGCAGCGTGTACATTCTCAATTCCTTTTCCGTAGATGTTGGCAATAAGATAACCATCACGGCGTAGCGCTTTTGTAGCGGGTTTGCCAATACTCTCTCTAACGATGCCTTCTAGCATAGTGTGTCCTTCAAAATAAAATGGGACGCATTATACTTAAATATACGTTAAATTATTCTAAAATTATTCTCTACTGCTTTAAGCCAATAAACTCACTCTCATCAAACTCTTTGGCTCCATTTTCATTGCCAATTTGATTCTTGTCTATTGATCCACCCAAGCCTTCCATTTTTAGCTTCAAATCCGATGCTGATGTAGCATTCATTAGCGCATCCTCACGGCTGATCCGCCCTTCAAGATATAAGTCTAAAATACCCTGGTCAAATGTTTGAGAGCCGTAAAGTTCTTTACCCTCGGCAATCGTATCCGGAATTTCAAAATCACGATTTTCAGCGATCAGTTGCTCAATACGTGCAGTTCGGACCAAAATCTCCAATGCTGCCGTCCGCTTACCGTCTACTGTTTGAATAAGGCGCTGTGAGACAACTCCTTTTATAACGGCGGCAAGTGTCATTCGGACACGATTCTGCTCAGGAGAAGGAAAAACAGATACGATACGATTAATGGTCTCTTTTGCATCCAAAGTGTGCAATGTCGAGAAAACGAGATGCCCTGTATCTGCGGCGTGCAATGCGATCTCGATCGTCTCCATATCCCGCATCTCCCCTACAAGGATTATATCAGGGTCTTCCCGGAGCGCCGCACGTAAAGCACTTCCAAAGCTAAGAGTGTCTTGCCCCACACTGCGCTGATTGATGATGCATTTTCGGTCTTTATGCACAAACTCAATCGGGTCTTCAATCGTAATAATATGCTTTCGCTTATTCAAATTTATTTCATTGATAATCGCCGCAAGAGTCGTTGACTTTCCACTTCCTGTAACTCCCGTTACGAGAACAAGCCCCCTCTCCATCTGAGTAAAACTGTGTACAATATCAGGTAAACTCAATTCATCTATTGTTAAAATTTTAACAGGAATAAGACGAAAAACAGCCGAGATTCCTTCCATCTGGAAAAAGATATTAATACGAAAACGGGTCAACTCATCAAACGGGTATACAAGGTCAAGCTCTTTTTTCTCTACAAGTTCATGGAATCTAGTACGCAATAATTCTTTTGCAAACGTAAGCGCATCCTCTTTTGAGAGGATGTCCCCCGATAAAGGGATAATATCCCCGTTGATACGCGCACGTACTACTCCGTTAGCTTTGATGTGCAAATCACTTCCACCTGCATCTACCATACGACGTAAATAACCCCGTATTTTTTTTAATACATCAAAATCCAGTTCGTCTACGTTGACGATATGCTGCGTAGGATCACTCATCTCTTACTCCAATGTGCTTAAAATTTCACCAAAAGCTGCTTTAAACGCTTCTAGCCCTTCAGTAATTTGATTTTCAATCACTTTGCTCATATTTATGCCTGCCTGTGCTACATGGATACGATGCGCATCAATAGCTTGTACCGGAATTGGTAGCTTCATGCGCTGATCTGCTCCTTGCACATACGCTTTGATCGTATCGATTGGTGCCGTATTGACACTGTTAAAGGCCAACAGCTCATCGATATAATAAGAAGGTCTAAATTCATCGCCCTTTACCCCGGTGCTTGCAAATAGAACACGGCATTGCGGTACTTTCAGCGCTTGAACTTCATTGTAGATCTCTGCCGCATTGAGTATCCCCATCTGCCCTGTTTTTACACCCTTAGCTCTCAATGTCTCATCAATTTCACGGTCTATGCGGCTTACAAAAACGCTGATCACAGTATCGACAATTTTTGTGCTTTTCGAAGCTGCTTTTTCAAATGCTTTCGCACATTTTAGCGCTTGATACATCGAAAAGATCAACGTGGCATTCACGGCAATTCCCTGTGTTGCCAAAGCTTCCATTGCACTGTATCCGGCTTCCGTAGCAGGTACTTTTATCATCACGTTTGGGCGTCCGATCATTTGATGCAAACGAACACCTTCTGCTATTGTGGCTTGAGTGTCATCACATAAAAAGGGGTCAACCTCAATACTCACATATCCATCATCACCAGCATCATATAAAGGACGTAAAATGTCCGCCGCTTTTTGTATATCAAAAATAGCCAATGCTTCGTATTTTTCTTTTGGAGTTAACGCCGTAAGGGTAGAGAGCTGTTCTTTGTATGCAGGAGAGGTCAAAATAGCATTTTTAAAAATAGCAGGATTTGAAGTCGCACCGTTAATAATCCCTTTGGCAATGAGTTCTTTAAATTCCTCATCCAAAAAGGTCCGTTCGATAAAATCTGCCCACAATGAAAAACGTGACTCAGGAATAAACATTGATATCAACTCCAAAATAATTAGTTACAACGATTATGCCAAAAAATTATTAAAAATAGAGGTTAACTCCCATAGATATTCGACTCTCCCGCTTCTCTTGATCCGTAATATCCCAACGACCGAATACATTGCCACTTGAATTCCATTGCCATTGATGTGAAATCGCGGCACGTGCTCTTGATGATGCATCCCAATAAAATATTTTTCCACCCTCCATCAATGTTTTCATCCGATAGCCCCAGTTTAATCCGCAACCTGCAGTAAAACCTATCCCAGCATCCGCATTAAATCCCAATCGTACTTCCGGCTCACTCAAAAAATACCCAAACACTCGATCATCGCCAATCGCAGCCCCAGCACCCACACGCGTAACAAAACTGAGCCGATCCGTACCATACTCACGATCCCATCCGCTCTTCATACGCCACGAGAAAGGTTTGAAAAAATGACTGACAGGCGTAATGGATGCCAAGGATAAAACTGTTAGTTTTTCGAGGGAGAGCTTATCGTGATCTATCCCTGCTTGCACATCCAAAAACTCGATCTGCGCACCGCTGAGATGACCTGTATCATCTTCGCTCAGATCATGAAAGGCAGGCCGCCAGCCAATCAAAAGCGGTGAACGCTGATCAAACCACCCTTGCGCGACCGAAATACGTGCCGCATAATGGGCAGTGTCTGGATTAGATTTGGGTTCGATTGGCAAGGTTTCAGCCTGCCCTAAACCTGCTCTTTTGGTCAGCAACTCATGATAACGTTTGGCATAAACTTCTTTGGTCAATTTTCCGCCAATGTAATCATGTTCCACCAGCTCTGCCGCAGCTTCGAGTGTGTACCGATCCTCAGCGCCAAAAACTCTTTCCTGCACGTTTATATCCCCTGACGCCAAAGCTTTTGCCGTTTGAATAGAGGTGGGAGTCAGCTGTTTTTCATACGCCAAAAGCTTGGTACGTTTTGAGGGGCGAAAGTGTTTTGTGCTCACAAGCCCCTCATCCTCAAAGGCACGTACCGTCTGAGGAGGAATGACGTGATACATAAAATGCTCTCGCAATCGGGCATTAGGGCGAGCAATTTCTGCCAGCCACAGCATATGATACGAGCAGTTCTCATCAAAAAAGAAATACCATGAGTTGATCCGCTGAAGTTCCCAGATATGACGAACCATCGCCATGACCTCATCGTGCGTCAAGTTCAGATCGTATTCCCAAACATCCCGCGATTCGCTGTCTCGGTATTCTTTGAGCTTTTCATAATACGGAAGCATCGAATAAAATCCCAAATAGCCGCCAAAAAGACCTTTATACGCAAACGTAACGCCATTGGTCTCATCCGTCTGTGCCGCATAATTGATCGCGTACGACATCAGTTTGGATTCCATAGACGAATCAATACGCAAAAAAGTATGCCCAAACATCGAGGCAGGAGAGTTAATATGTGCCGTAGGAAAAACAAGGGTTACTTTTTGAGGGTCCATTTTTGCAACAAGTGCCTCATATGCATAACACTCCCCATCGCCAAATGAAACATTCAGCTCGTGTTCCAGCCAAGCACGTCTGGCAGGAAAACGACAAAACAGACTTTCATCGCTTCGGTTGGTATCTTCATTGAGATGTCGAACCGTTTCGTCCAGTTCTGAGGCTAGATTGTATTTTCCGTCTTGTGCCATAAAAAAAGCATCATCATCAATCTCACTTTCGTTTTTAGGAGAATGCATCAATAGGTGCCAATAGCGAGTTTCAGAGAGTTTGTGAGAATGGGCTTGCGCAATCAGTTCATCGGTCGTCGCAGACCAGATCGATAAACTCAGCGCGCATAATAAAAAAAGAATCGGCAAGAATATCCTACATTGAAAAAATTAAAAGCTACAATCCCGTTCGTGGTGAGCCTGTCGAACCATGAAACAGATACCCTTCGACAAGCTCAGGGCGAACGGAAAAAATTACTTATTTAACCAGCGATAGTGACAACGTTGTCAAGTACGTTCGCCATATCTGCTTTCTCATTCGTATAGATAGCATTATAATTTGCTTGCAATGCGACCGCAAATGCCGCTTTGTTTTCAATATTCAAAAGCTCTGCTAGTGTTTCAACACTTTCACCTTGACCGATAGCGATCTCACGTGAAAGCTGATCCATGTTTGCCGCAACAAACTCTGCCGCACGTTCATTCAATACAAGCTTTGATTTTTTACATCCAGAAGTTCCTGACGTAATCCCAAATGTTTGATTTCCAGAGGTGCCATTCGTAGTTGCTTGCAGTGCCAACATTAGTGCTGAACTGTCATCATGAATAATTTGAGAACCGAGTCCACACCCTGTTTGGCTATTCACTGATGCAAAACCTGCTGTGGTTAAAGCTGCAACAGCCACCATGCTAATAAGAATTTTTTTCATTTAGATACCCCTTGTTAATAAGAATATGAGGAGTATAAAGCAATAAAACTTAATTTAAACAAAAAAAATTACTTCCATACTTAAAAAGTTAAATGTCAATAATGATACCAACCTGTACAACCAGAATCAAATTTTTTAAAATTTTGTGCATCAATCGCGCTATTAAACTAATTTATATTTCGAATTAAGGATTTGTCGCGGTAATGAGAATTTAAACTTCAGCGAAATATATTATGTCTTTCTGCCATAAAAGCAGAAAACATATAGTTTTGGGGGCTTACTCTCCGTAAACAGTGATACACTGCTGGAATCCAAAGTCCCAAATAAGAAATGATTTATGTTCATTTGATACATCTACGTGTATTACTTTTGAAACTCCAGCTGTTTTTGCGGCTGTAATAATACTCGTATCGCCATCAGGACTCGTCATATCTTTACATATTTTTGCATGTTTCATTGATTCAACTGTGGAATAATTTACAGAAGAACCATCATATGTCATTACAGCAGGAGTTCCAATAACTTTGTGAGCACAACCAGTAAACATAACAACAGATACTACACTTGCTGTTAAAAGAGCGATTTTTTTCATTTTTTACCTTTTAAAATAGATGGGGGGAAGTCTATCTAACTCATGTAATATTTGTGTAATATTTATTAAATTTTATGTAAAAAATCACATATTATCGGTTATATATTGCTGTTTGTTTCAAAAGTTCTCTCAATAATGATACCTGCACTGCGCAACCACAATCAAATCCTCTATGATTTTGTGCATCGACTGTGCTATTAAACTAATTTATATTTTGGGTTAAGGGTTTTTGCAATCACTTGATAAATATGGGTCAGCATCTCGGCATCAACCTCTCCAAGCTTCACCACAAACCTGCTATCGGAAAAGTTTCTAATTTGAAAACAATCAATAGCTGAGGGTTTAGTCAGGCCGTTGGTTTTGTCGTTGGTAATTTTAATCATCCAAGGATAGTTAGCATAGCTATTAGACCAATCTGTAATCGGGACAACCGTTTTTAAAGGCAATTTACCGATTGAATCGTAACTTACTACGATAGCAGGGCGTTTTTTACCTATTTCACTGCCGATATTTGGAAAAAACTCTACCTCCCAAACTTCACCCTGCATAATCATAAATATCTCCGGAATCATTGCTGATTTCACTGATAAAATGCATATAGTTTTTATCCTTTTTAGCGAGTTCGGCACCTCTTTGCCATTTTTCCATCTCTTTTTTTTCGATGTACGCTTCGAGGGCTTCTTTGTAGATTGTAGACATCGATGTTTTGAGCTCATCTTTCAAAGCAACCAATTGTTCTTTGAGCTCATAGGGAATCGTTACTGTTATTTTTTCAGCAGTCATAACTTTCTCCTTATTATTTTCCTTATTATAGTTTAGTATTTAATATATGTCAATCTCTATGCCAAACAGTATCTGATAAGCTCTCATTTAGAGACATAGCGAGTCGCTCCAAGAAGTATTCTCTTGAAACCTCTTTTGCCCCCAAGCTTTTCAAGTGATCGGTCGGGACCTGGCAATCGATAAAATCATACCCCCACTCCCTCAATCGTTCGACCAAGACAGCAAACGCCACTTTAGAAGCATCCGAGACTTTAGCAAACATCGATTCACCGCAAAAGACTCGTCCCACACTCACGCCATAAAGACCTCCGACCAATACCCCTTCTTGATACGCCTCAACGCTATGTGCATGTCCCATAGCGTGTAATACTTCATACGCTTCAATTATCTCAGGGATTATCCAGCTCCCCCTTTGCCCTCGCCGATTCATAGCACCGCATGCACGAATCACTTGCGAAAAAGCAGTGTCAATGCGAATCTCAAAGTGTGGGATTTTTTTGCGCAATGATTTATGAAGTTTAAAATCATCAAGTTCCAGAATCAGACGGGGATCAGGCGACCACCATATAATCGGATCGTCTATACCGTACCAGGGGAAAATACCCATGCGATACGCCATCATGACACGAGAAGGGGTGAGATCACCGCCATAAGCGACAATCCCCTCCGATGCAGTACGAGGATTGGGGAAGGAAAGATTGTTCGTGAGTCTTGGTATCATTCTTGCGAAATCAGCGGTACTCAAATACTAGGCTATCATCAAAATCGACAGCTACTTTGCCGCCTTGCACCAGTTTACCAAAAAGCATCTCATCAACAAGAGCGTCTTTGATCTTTTCTTGGATCACACGGCCAAGAGGTCGAGCGCCCATTGCTTTATCGTAACCAATCTTCGCTAAATATGCTTTTGCTTTCTCAGTGAGAGTGATGACCACTTTTTTCGGTTTCATCTGCACGTTCAACTCGCGGATGAACTTATCTACGATACCTTCCACTACACTTGAAGGCAATGCAGCAAACTCGACTACCGCATCCAAACGATTACGGAACTCAGGCGTAAAGAACGATTTAAGCGCTTCGTTTCGAGATATCGACGCATCGGCATTGAATCCCATAACGGTACGTTCTGTTGCGCCTACATTGGAGGTCATAATCAATACGACATTGGAAAAATTCGCCTTGTACCCATTGTTATCCGTCAAAGTTGCACTGTCCATTACCTGCAACAAGATATTGACCAAATCAGGATGCGCTTTTTCGATTTCATCGAGCAAAAGAACCATATAGGGGTGCTTACGTACCGCCTCGCTGAGTAATCCGCCCTGCTCAAATCCGACATATCCCGGAGGAGCACCGATCAAACGGCTGATGGCATGTTTTTCCATATACTCAGACATGTCAAAACGCTCAAAATAGATCCCCATAGATTCGGCAAGCGATTTTGCAAGCTCTGTTTTCCCGACACCCGTAGGTCCTGAAAATAAGAAGGATGCTATAGGCTTATTTGGAGCACTCATCCCGGCATAAGAGCGCTTGATAGAGCGAACTACTTGGGTTATGGCATGATCTTGTCCGATTACCAGTGTTTTGAGCGTATCCTCTAATCCCGCAAGCTGTTCACGTGCATCATTTCCAATTTTCGATGTCGGAACACCTGTGATTTTTGAAATCACCATCTCAATATCATGAGGAGTTACGGTTGCTCTTTTGTGATTTTGCAGATGAAACGATGCACCCGCCTCATCGATCAGATCAATAGCAACATCCGGTAAAAAACGATCTGTAATAAATTTTTTGGAAAGTTCTACGGCGCTGCGGAGGGTTTTATCGGTGTATTTCACGCCATGATGTTTTTCGTATCGTGCTCGCAACCCTTTAAGAATCAAGAAACTGTCTTCCAAAGAAGGCTCATTCACATCGATTCGTGCAAAACGACGGCTTAACGCCCTGTCTTTTTCAAAAACGGTCCGATATTCTGCATGCGTCGTGGCTCCCATACACTTTAGTGTGCCTGAAGCGAGGGCAGGTTTGAGCTGATTGGAAGCATCCATACTCCCTCCACCTACAGCCCCCGCACCCACGATGGTATGTATCTCATCGATAAATAAAATAGCATTGGGATGACTTTTTACCTCATCGATAACCGATTTGAGCCGTTTTTCAAAATCTCCTCGATACTTGGTTCCTGCAAGCATCGCACCCAAATCAAGGGCAAACAACTCTGCATCTTGCAGTATTTTAGGAACATCTCCCGCAACGATACGCAGTGCCAGCCCTTCCGCAATCGCCGTTTTACCAACACCCGGTTCACCAATCAACAATGGATTGTTTTTCTTACGACGGCAAAGCGTCTGAACAGTACGTTCGATCTCGCTTGAACGTCCGATTACCGGGTCAATCTTTCCCTCTTTTGCCTGCTCATTAAGATTGATAGCATACTGAGCCAATGCTCCCTCGTTTTCCAAAGGAGCCTGTGGCATTGCTATGTCCCGATGAGAAATAGCCTCAAGTAGATCAACACGGCTAATACCGTACTCCTGCAGCAACAAACAGGCATACGTATGATGTTCTTCATAAATAGCTGCGATAAAATCACCAATATCAGCATGCTGTTTTTGGGCACTGTTCACATGCCGCATCATCTCATCGATCATACGGGCCAATGCTACGGTTTCAAAAGGCTCTTGGGTGACATCATCGGGCAAAGGTTCAATGGTTTGCATCAAATACTGTCCCAATGATTCACGTATCACCTGAACATCTCCGCCACACGATTCAATGATGCTGGAACCCTCAGGCGTATTTAACAAGGCAAGCATAACGTGCTCAATCGTTAAATATTCGTGACGCTGATGCCGTGCAAACGCGACAGCCTTTTGAAAAACTACATTGAGCTCGGTACTAATCATTATGCTTCCTCCATAACCGCTTTGAGCGGGAATCCATTCTCTCGTGCAAGTGAGCTTACCTGATGAACCTTTGTTTCTGCAATTTCATACGAATACGTACCACATAACCCACGCTTATTTTGATGAACCTGTATCATGATAAGCTGAGCTTCTACGTAACTTTTGTGAAAAATGCGTACTAAGATATCAATGACAAAATCCATTGATGTATAATCGTCATTTAATAAATAAACGTGATATTGCTTAGGCTCTCTTAAGCTAATAGAACCTTCTGTCTGCTGTGTAATCTTTGTACTCAAAAATAATTCCCGTCTGATTTAAAAGAAATAATGTAACAAGGATTTCGTGTTTTTTGGCTTAAATGAGAAGATTATAGTAGAAATGAGGTTTTATCGCCCCCTAGCAGCGATAAAATCCTCAATAATATGGTCTGGACTTTCCAATCCGATCGAAATACGAATCAAACCGGGGGTGATTCCCAAAAACTTTTTTGTGGCGTCATCAAAATCGCGGTAAATCGTCGATCCCATATGCAACGCAAGCGTTCGGCTGTCTCCGATATTGGCGGTAACAGTAATAAGCTTTGACGCATTAATAAAGGCGAAAGCCGCCTCTTTTGTCCCCATGTCAATGGTAAGCAGTGATCCGCATCCTTGAGAGAACTGTGTCAAATAACGCTCATGGTGAGGATGAGAGTTCAAAGACGGATGGTTAATGTTAAATCCTGCCGCACTAAGTGCATGGGCTACCTTTTCTACGCTGTCAACGATACGGTCCATTCTCAAAGGGAGCGTTTCCAATCCCAACAACGTTAAATAACTCCCAAAACCATTTGCAGACATACCAAAATCACGTAGCGCTCTTTTTTTCGCATTTCCGATCAATGCCATCGCCCCCATTTTTTTGATAAATGGATGCACTTCTGCGTAACGCTGTGTTTTGAATTTATCATCACCCTCATTAATTGCCCGAAATACCACTGCACCACCCAGGGAGGAAGCATTTCCGGTAATAATCTTTGTCGTCGAATAAACCACGATATCTGCCCCCAGCGCTATGGGAGCAATGCTGAGAGGAGTACACGTATTGTCCACCATCAACACAACACCGTGTTTGTTGGCAATGGCAGCGATTTTATGAATATCAGGAAGACGCATATTAGGATTACCTACACTCTCCAAAAAAAGTATTTTTGTTTTCTCCGTGATAGCCGCTTCGATTGCTTCAAGTTCATCCACATCAAAAAAACGTGTGGATATCCCAAATCGGGTCAAAGTTTCTGAAAAATAAGAATACGTTCCGCCGAACAATCCTCCGACGCTGACAATTTCATCACCGCTTTTAAGCAAACTGATCGTGGCCATGGCCGTTGCACCCATGCCCGAAGAAGCCGCAATCGCACCGATACCGCCGTCCATCTGAGCTAAAATTTGCTCCAGTTGCCCTGATGTCGGATTGCCCATTCGTGAATACAGCGGCTTTTTGACTGAACCGTCAAAAATACCCTCTCCTGTTTCACTGTCACCATAACCAAAAGATGCCGAATTGATCATCACCGGGCTAATTGCCCCCTCTTTTTTCCCTACTTGCTGAACAAATTTTGTGCTAAACTCTTCAAAACGCATTACTATTCCTTTATTGCCTTATCTTTACGAAAGATGTATTAAAATTGCGCTAATTATAGCCAAAAGGGCAAATCCTTGTCTAAACGAATTTTTATCACCGCCACCAATACGGATGTCGGCAAAACCTACACAACCATCAAACTTATGGAAGCATTCACGAACATGGGACTTCGCGTGGGTGTTTACAAGCCCATAGAAACTGGCGTAAACGGCATTCCTGCCGATGGTAGTCTACTTCTAAAACACGCACAAATGCTAAATCCTCAACTTAAGAACATGCGTATCAATGATGTTGTTACCCTATCTTTACCGCTTCCTGCAGCTCCTTATGTTGCCAATAAAAAAAAGAAGATCGACCTAGAACAATTTGATCATGCTTTAGAGAAGATAGAAACACTCTGTGATATTGTTCTCATCGAAGGAGCAGGCGGACTCATGGTACCAGTGGATGATGATCTTATGATGATTGATTTGCCTGAGTATTTCAATGCAGTTACCCTCCTAGTCACTCATTGCAAGCTAGGCTGTATTAATGACACACTTTTGAGTCTTATTGCTCTTGAAAATGCTAATATTCCACATTTATGGGCATTAAATTGCCGTACGGGTGATGAAAGTTTTGCACAAATATCCCTCCCCTATTTTAAAAACAAGTTTGATCCACTTTTCGTCATCGGGCAAGATAATACAGCACTCGCTCAAGCATTATTGGATAAAATAAATCAAGAAAACTCACAAGGAGAGTAAATGCGTCATTTCATTCGCACCGATGATTTTACCATAGACCAGATCAACGCTGTTTTAAAGGACGCAACGCTATTTGGTGATGGACGCTTTGATCCAATACTGCGAGAAAAAATTATTATTACCCTTTTTTTTGAAAACTCAACCCGAACCAAAAGCTCTTTTGAAATCGCCGCCAAACGCTTAGGCGCCGAAGTGATCCATCTCGATGTCCAAAAAAGCTCTACGCAAAAAGGGGAAAGCCTCATCGATACCGCTGCCAATCTTGATGCAATGGGCCCACACGCAATGATCGTACGTCATGCCCATGCAGGCGTTCCGCATACCCTTGCTCAACACACCAACGCCTCCATTATCAATGCGGGAGATGGAGCACATGCACATCCTACTCAAGCGCTTTTGGATCTCTTTACCCTCAAACAGCATTTTGGTGAGGTGAGCGGTAAAAAAATTGCTATTGTCGGAGACATCAAAAATTCGCGTGTTGCAAACAGTAATATTGAACTTTTAACCCGTTTTGGCATGAATATCACCCTTGTGGCACCACCGCATTTTTTACCTTCCACAACACTCAAAGCAACGCACAATATACATGATGTACTCGACAACGTCGATGCCATTATGAGTTTACGTACCCAAACGGAACGGCATTCCCATCAGACCTACGGTTCACTTAAAGATTACGCCAGTGACTTTTGCATCACAAAAAAAATGATTCAAAACAGAGATATTATGATAATGCATCCAGGACCTGTACACCGTAACATCGATATTGATGACGCGATGCTAGGCGATCCAAGATGTAAAGTACTTGAACAGGTCAAGAATGGTGTCTCAATCCGAATGGCTGTTCTTAAGGCTCTTATAGCGTAATGTATGCGCGACTGAGCCAATTCGTATCGCAAGGTATCCCCGCTTTTTTTTATTCTAATTTCAAGGGTGATACTTTCTATTGCTATGCTCTGGATACACTCACTGACCATGATATTGAATTTTCATTCAATAGCGAATGTAGCAAGAATAACCTTCCGCATATACCAAAATTCGATCCAACTGATTTTGAAGATTATAAAAAAAAATTCAACCAAGTCCAACAACATATACAAGCGGGAAATACCTACCTGTTAAATCTCACCCAACAAACACCGATCCAGACCAATTACACATTACGTGAAATCTATACAATGGCAAATGCTCCATACAAATTGCGAGTAGGGGATAAATTCGTCTGCTTCTCGCCAGAAGCATTTATAACCATAGAGAACAATCGAATACATACCTATCCCATGAAAGGTACAATCGATGCCGATTTACCCAATGCAATAGATACCATCATCAACGATCCAAAAGAGCTAGCAGAACATACCATGATCGTAGATCTATTACGAAATGATTTGGGAATTATTGCTCACGACATACGTGTAGAAAACTTTCGTTATATCACAACGATAGAAACCGGTAATAAGAGGCTACATCAAGTAAGCTCACACATCAGCGGTCAGCTGAAAAATGATTGGAAAGAAACCATAGGCGAGAAAATACAGGCACTCCTGCCAGCAGGAAGTATCAGCGGTACACCTAAAAAAAACACCTGTAAAATAATCGAAACTATTGAGGGATATCAGAGAGGTTATTTCAGTGGGATTTTTGGATATTTTGACGGAAAAAATCTTTACAGTGCTGTTTCAATTAGGTATATTGAACAGACAGAAAAAGGTCTTATATACAAAAGCGGAGGTGGTATCACCGCAGATAGCATACCTCAAAATGAATACCAAGAGATGCTCGATAAGATTTATATCCCCTAACGTATTGCGACTTGTGATTTCATTTTTTGAAGCGTTTTAGGCCCAATCCCTTTGACGTTCACCAATTCATCTACACTTTTAAAACTACCATGAGATTTACGGTACTTTATAATTTCTTGAGCCTTAGTAGGACCAATTCCATTAAGAGTTTGAAGCTGTGCAGAATTTGCACTATTGACATTAACAGCAGAAAAAAGTAATGATGAAAGCAGTAAAAGCGCAAGTAAGAACTTAACCATAAATAACCTTATAAGTTTAGATACGGTAATTCTAGCTTTTAAATAGGAAAGAGTCAAGAGACATTTATTTAATGCATTAAAAATAAAGTTAATAATTAAGAAGGGAAATAATAAAAAGAAGAAGGGGATTGTAATCTGAGGCCAGGCGGCGACCTACGTTTCCACACCTGAAAGATGCAGTATTATGAGCGAAGAGGGTCTTAGCTTCCGGGTTCGGAATGGGACCGGGCGTTTCCCCCTCTCTATAGCCACCTGAGCACTCAGAAGGAAGTACACCTGAGTGTATTTGCTTCTGAGAGCTGTATAAGATCATTTGAATAATCATTGTTAAGTCGTCAACGTGTAACTGTTTATACATTTCACCTTATTACGCTTAATAAGGCGATGAGCATAGATAAAGACGAACGTTCTATTAGTACTAGTCAGCTGAAAGAATTACTTCTCTTACACACCTAGCCT
>JAUYUB010000007.1 GCA_030692765.1 Sulfuricurvum sp. | reverse complement strand
AGATTCCACCCATTTTCAGCTCAAAAATATTTTTAAAGAAGAGATAGATGCACTGAATGTTATCCAAAGCAATCAAAAACTGTTTATCAATAAGATAGAGTCTATATTGGCTAAGCAGCAAGACTCCATGGAAAGGTTTGAAGAATTTACCCTGACTGAACTTCCAAGTTTGGACAATGTTGTTCATCGTCATATTGACCTGTTGCGAATCTCTGAACAAGATCATTTTAATCAGCTTAAAAATACGGTAAAAGCTTCACTTGAGGACAAAAAAGATCTTAATGAAGAGATAATTCACATTAAAGTCATGCTTGAAAAGCTGCAGAAATCTCAATCGATGGAGTCTGTTATCGGACATCTTGAAAGTGAGTTTTCACGTATAATCCATGATTTTTCTCGCAATATACAAACCATCGGGGCAAAAAGTGAAAGCATTGTGACCAGCTTGCTGGAAAACGAAAAAATTCTCAAAGGATCGAGAGACCAAAGCGAGCTCATTATGCAGCAAATGGTTCTTTCCTCTAATCATATGCGTGAGATGAGTCAAAACAGCAAAGAACTCAATGAATCTATAAAACCGCTAGGGCATCTTTTCAGTTCGGCCCAATTGCTTCACAAAGAGTTTGTATTGGCAAAAAGCAAGCTTACGGAGTTGGTGGTGACACTTGAGGGGTATGAAAAGCAAGAACACCGTGAAATGCGTGAGCATCTTGAAAATGTTGCCAATGAAACCATCGCGCAAATGCAGCTTTTTACTCAAAAACTTACCCGTCAAGACCAACCTAATCAGCATATTTCTCCCCAGGAAGTAATGGACTTGACTCATAAAGTAAAACTGCACCAAAGCTACACCTCCGAATGAGGGATGTTTGGATAAAATATCAAAAAAATATGGAATCGATTAATGATAGAATTTTATGAGTTTACAGATGAAGAAGGGCAAGAAGCCCATTGTGAAGTTAATCTCGCTTTGTTTGATGATGCGCCACAAGAAGAAAAACCTTATTTATTATGGCTCTTTGTCAAAAACAGTAATCCTTTGGATGTTCAATTTATTGATTTTCGCAGTGACCTTGTTGATACTTTGGCAACACAGCTTGATGCCTCTTATGCAGGTACCATTTCAAAAGACGGATGGTGTGAACTTTATTTTTATGCCTCTTCACCTAAGGTATTTGAAAATCTAGCGGCTCAGGTAATGGGACGACATCAGTCCTATGCGTATGAGCGTTCAACAGCAAGAGACGGTAAGTGGGAGATGTATCTTGAACGTCTTTATCCTGACCCTTATGTCGTATTGACGATTCAAAGTCGCCATACGATCGAGGCTCTTGTTGAAGCTGGTGATGATCTTAGCCTAGAACGTGAAGTGGAACATTATTTCTATTTTCAGACCAAAAGTGCGCTGGAACGTTTTTTACAATCTTTGAGTGCTTATGGTTTTAGTCTTAAAGAGTACATCGAGGATAATGATAGCGATTACACTTATGGTGCGATTATGATTAAGACAGAGTCTATATTACCTGAGAAGGTCAAAGAGACGACTTTAATGCTTTATGATGCGGTATTGCAGGAACATGGAAATTATGAGGGGTGGAGTACGGTATTAGGGTGAAAATCTCACTTTGGAAACATAAGGGAATTGTCCCTTACGTACTGGCTCTTTTTCTAAATGCCTTTACCGACCTTGGCCATAAGATAGTGATACAAAATACCGTATTTAAAATCTATGACGGTCATGAACAAATCGTTATGACATCCATTCTAAATTCGCTGATTCTTCTACCATTTATTTTTTTATTGACACCAGCAGGTTATATCTCGCAACGATTTTCAAAAGTACAGGTTATGCAATACGGGGCACTTGCTGCTGTTGTTATTACATTGGGGATTACTCTGTCGTATTATCAAGGCTGGTTTTGGTGTGCTTTTGGATTAACGTTTGCTCTTGGCGCACAAAGTGCTTTATACTCCCCTGCAAAATACGGATATATCACGGAACTGGTCAGTGTTGATCGCATCAGCGGATTAAATGCGGTTGTACAGTCTGTAACAACGGTTGCTATTCTGTCCGGGATTATGGTGTATACCTTTTTCTTTGAAACATCGTTGAGTGAAAATTATGAGTGTCAAGGCGATATATTACAACAGATTGCACCCTTGGGATGGCTGTTGGTTGCAGGATCTTTGGTTGAGTATTTTTTGACCCTTCGATTAGTGCATACATACCCACTGTCATTACAAAGCTTTGACGTTAAAGGTTACCTGAATGGATCCTATTTTAGGAAAAATTGGGATTCTATACGCAGTAATAAAAATATTTTTGAAGCTATCTTATTGTTGTCATTGTTTTGGTCAATATCGCAAGTTCTATTATCAACATTCGGTGCATATGCAAAATCAACTTTGCATGAAGATAATACGATTCTCGTACAGGGGCTTATGGCATTGGCCGCGTTCGGGATTATCATCGGTTCATTTTTCGCCTCAAATATTAGTAAATATTACCTACACCGCGGATTAATACCATTGGGCTCGTTAATCCTGACCTTGTCTCTGCTTGCGCTTCCATTGACCCTATCTTTAACACTTATCGCCGGTATCTTTTTTATTTTTGGTATTGGTGGAGCGATGATGATTGTTTCACTAAATGCCTTGATCCAGTCTCATGCTGAGAAAAAAGAGCTTGGACACATCCTTGCGGGAAACAATTGGGTACAAAATATTTCAATGATCGTTTTCCTTTCTTTGACTACGGTTGCAGCGATTGCAGGCTATGAGAGTGTACCTCTTTTTTGGATGATGTTTGGGATCTCTTTGCTGACAACTGTTTGGGTCATTATGCGATATGGCGATTATCTTTTATGGTTGTTTTTTGAAAATTTGCTTGCCATGCGCTATGAGATCATACCCATTGGTCTGCATCATATTCCAAAACATGGCTCAGTGTTGCTGTTGGGAAATCATATCAGCTGGATTGATTGGATTTTGGTTCAGATCGGCATTGAACGACGTATTGGGTACATGATGGAACGTTCAATCTATGACAAAAAACTCATACGTCCAATCATGAAACTGGGACGTGCCATCCCAGTATCATCTACAGCTGCCAAAGATGCGTTTCGATCTGCAAAGAAACGATTGCAAGAAAACGAAATTATTGGTATTTTTCCTGAAGGAGGAATCAGTCATGATGGTAAGATCGGAAAAATATACCCAGGCTTTCAAATCATTGCACAAGGAATCGATGGTGTCATTATCCCATTTTACATCGATGGTATCTATGGTAGTATCTTCTCGCGTGCTCCCAAACGTCACGTATCCATACCCAGCATCGTACGCCGTCGTATCCGCATCATCTATGGGGAACCGTTGAGCATGGACAGCGATGCAAAAACACTCCATGAAGCGATTATTCATCTAAAGGAAACCTATGGCTCTAAATAAACCTAAATATACATTACTTAAAAATGCACGATATGCATTAGAAGGTTTGATTGAAATAACACGCAATGAAAACTCGTTTCGACTGCAGATCGTATTATTTTTGTGCGGGATGATTACTGCTTGGCTTTTACCGATTGCTTTTCATTATCAGGCTATTTTGGCTGTTTCACTCTTTATTCCGTTAATGGCTGAAATTACGAACAGTGCGATTGAACGAACAGTGGATTTGGTTACCTTTGATCATCATGAACTGGCAAAACGTGCAAAAGATGCAGGTGCTTCATTGGTATTTATTTCGCTTGCAATGCTGGCATTTATATGGATCGTGACTTTAGCGGCTGCATATGGATGTGTAACACTATCGTAAGAGAGGTTAGACTATAATTACCTACTTTTATTATTTTTTGAGGAGTTTTTTATGGCAACAGTATTGATTATCGGCGCTGGCGGAGTAGGGCGTGTTGTAGCGCACAAATGTGTTATGAATAATAGTACATTTGACCGTATTATTTTGGCAAGCCGTACCCTAAAGCGCTGTGAAGAGATTCAAAGTGAATTGCCAAAAGGTGCCATTGAGATTGCATCCGTTGATGCAGACAACACCCAAGAGGTAATTGACCTTATAAAACGTGTTAAAGCTGATATCTTGATCAATGTTGCTCTCCCCTATCAAGATCTCACCATTATGGATGCCTGTATCGCAACGAATACTCCTTATTTAGATACTGCCAACTATGAACATCCCGATGAAGCGAAATTTGAGTATAAACTCCAATGGGCAAAGGATCAGGCATTCAAAGATGCAGGTATCATGGGACTATTAGGTAGCGGATTTGATCCGGGTGCTACCAATGTTTTTTGTGCTTATGCTCAAAAACACTATTTTGATGAGATACATACTATTGATATCTTGGACTGTAATGCGGGCGATCACGGATATGCATTTGCAACTAATTTTAATCCTGAAATCAACTTGCGTGAAGTAAGTGCGAAAGGTCGTTATTGGGAAAATGGCAAGTGGATAGAGACCGAGCCAATGGAGATTATGCAAGTGTGGGATTATCCCGAAGTGGGTCCAAAAGACAGCTATTTGCTCTATCATGAAGAAATGGAATCTCTCGTTCTAAATATCAAAGGACTTAAGCGTATCCGCTTCTTTATGACCTTCGGCCAAAGCTATCTCACCCATATGAAATGTCTTGAAAATGTTGGTATGTTGGGAATTAAAGAAGTCGAGCACAAGGGGATGAAGATTGTTCCGATGGAGTTTTTGAAAACCTTGCTTCCTGATCCTGCATCGCTGGGACCTCGTACCAAGGGTAAAACCAATATCGGAATAGTTGCAGAAGGTCTAAAAGACGGTAAAAAGCGTAAGATCTACATCTATCAGATCAAAGATCATGAAGAGTGCTATGCTGAAGTAAAAGCGCAAGGGGTGTCATATACGACTGGTGTTCCTGCTGTCATCGGTGCAAAACTAATGGTTGAGGGGAAATGGAGTGGAAAAGGGGTGCTCAATATGGAACAGCTCGATCCTGATTTCTTCATGGAGGAGATGAACACACAAGGATTACCTTGGAATGTTCGTGAGATGGAGTGTTAGAAATTATTTTCTAGCTCAGGCGGCCACAATTTCAAAATTATTTGCTTTGCAATATAATGCATACAGCTGAGTCGGAGTCAAATTGATTTTCTGGGCCAAGTGCCCAATCATGCTTTGCAGTCTATCTGTTTTTTCCAGCTTTTCTGTAATGGTCAAAAATTTTCCGAGATATCCTTCTCTTTGTAAGAGTGCATCTACCATTGATTTGCTTAATTGAATTTTTTCGACAATTTCATGCATATCTACTTGCAAATAAGTATCGATGAGAGATAGACTCCCTGTCAGGAATGCTTCGTCGCATAGCTCCGGTTTACCATGGGCCATGACTAACTCTCTCATCATATTGGCTCGAAAGGTAGCGGCATCCGTAATCGCATCTTGAAATAAACGTTCCTGAGTACTCCCGTATAGGAAAAGTCCAAGCCAAGAACGTAACCGTGAGGGTCCCAAAAGATTCAAAATTTGCTTGATACTGGTGATCTCATTTTTAAAGTTGTATTTTGACGAATTGATGTAACGTAGGAGATTAAAGGTGAGTTCCGGATAAAGGGAAAACTTTTGGGTTACTACTTCCATGTCGCTGGTAGTGTACAACGTATTTATAAGATCAATGGCATTAATTGCCGAGGGCTCGATCTTTTTACCGACTATAATACTCGGTTTTTCGAAAAAATAGCCTTGAAAAAGTGTAAAGCCCGCTTTTTTACACTGTTCAAATACCTCTAAATCTTCCACTTTTTCAGCTAACAGCGTGACATTATGGGATTTGAATTTTTCGACCATCTCTTCCAGCCTAGAGATGTCTATTGTCAGAAGATCTATTTTAATAATATCGACGAAAGGAAAAAGGGATTTGAAATACTCGATGTTCTCATTCTCGCAGGAAAAATCATCCAAGGCAAATCGGTAACCCATGTTGTGAAGCTGACGAACCCGCTCGATAATGGCGACCGACATTTTAGTGTATTCTAATATCTCAAAGATAAATTGTTCTTTGGGCACAGAGAGAATGACGTCGCTAAGCAGGGTATGGTCGTCAACGTTGATAAAACCAATTTTGTCTCCGATAATCGAAGAGATACCGATATTATGGACGAGATTGATTATAACTCTAGTTGTGGCATGTGTATCATCGCTGAAGACAGCTTCTGTTGTCCCACCGCAGCGAAACAGAAGTTCGTACGCGATGCATTTACCCTCTAAGTTTAGTATGGGCTGTCTTCCAATAAAACTTTCGGTACTTGACATTGCACTCCCTAAATTATAGTATTTTGTTATAGTGTACTTACTCTTAAAAATATATCATCATATTTTTTCCTGAAAAAGAGCGCTCATGTATCCAACGACGCTTGAGGTATCACCGTTAGAATCAGCGCTTGTGGAGTAGTCCAGCAATGTCCCTTCCAGTTCTTCTCTATCAGCAGCGATCAAAAGTGCTTCGACTCCTACAGCACCACATGCTTCGCATCCTTCTTTTAAGAGTTCGATGTCTCCTTGTATGACGGCTTCAATGCACTGCGTATCGATGGCATTAGCATCTTCCAATGTATGAAAATGGCTCAAATCAGTAGTGACGACTACCGCATAACGGCGATTTTTAAGAAGATAATTGATAATGGGCTCAATCTCATCTGCCGTTGCAAACCCATATACCAACTCTACAACCTTAGCATTAGGTAAATAATGGCGGATAAAGGGCATTTGCACTTCGGTACTGCGCTGTGCGTGTGCCAATGGATAATGTGTAACATTAAAATTATTTTTAATAAATTGGGAAAGATTGTTATCGATTAAAATATCTCCCAACGGTGTCTCAAACAGATCATTCTCTCCAATACTGATCCCCTTAAATCCAACATCATGCGATGGCCCGATCACGACAACGGTTTCAACAGGTGATCCTGATAAAACACGATAAGCCATATTGGCAGTGAACCCGGAAATTCTCCATTCTCCATGCGGTACAATAATGCCATACGTAACGAGCATATCAATACGCCAAATCATTTCTGGAGTTTCTTCGAGAGTGTGGTTGAACTGATGAATCATTTGAATCAATATCTGTGGATCGGATGAGTAAAAAGTGTCTGAAAAATGCATATGACGTTTACTCATTCTTTCACTCCCCACATTTTTAATATTCTAACACAATATATGCTCTTATCGTATAATGGAACTCTATTTGCTAATGGATTTATACTTGTTTATAAAATAAGAGTAAAAGTAGGTTGAATTACCAATTTTTATACTACAATATGCCTGATTATTGAGATAGAGGACTTTAAATAGTGAATAGAAGAACATTTATGGCGCTTAGTGCATTTACTGCTACAACTGCCCTTTGGGGTAGAGTTGAAGAAATAGATTCTATAATTACGGGTGGATGTGTTGATAACACTGTTCTCTCACTTCTTAAAAAACTCAATATTGTTCAAAATCATGTCGGTTATGTTCAATTCAACATTCTCAGTTTTGATGAACTTCTGAAGACCGCATCTCATTGTAAAATACCCCTTACCAAAGATGAAGTTGCTTTTGTGGAATCTATTTTTTACGGGGATCCTAGAAAATATGGCTTTTTCGGCGAGCGTACCGTCCCGGAGCTAACCGTTATAACCCCTAAAAAAAATGTGGAATACGTTAATAAAACAGGTCACTTTCTTATGAAAGGGGCCGCTACAGAAAAATATGCACAAATCAAACGACTCATTGGAAATGATCTTATCCTCACTTCAGGTGTTCGTCTGCCGGTCAAGCAACTTCATCTTTTTGTCAAAAAAATGGCGAATTCAGGCGGTAATCTTCGTCTGGCTTCTACTTCCATTGCACCTCCTGGTTTTACTTTTCACAGTGTCGGAGATTTTGATATTGGGAAGGTTGGATTGGGTCAATACAATTTCACCGAGAAATTTCAAGAGACCGACGTATTTAAAAAGCTTTACGATGGCGGCTACATAACGATTCGCTACACTGCTAATAATCTTTTCGGTGTCCGATTTGAGCCATGGCATATAAAAGTAACAGGCGGATTTGAAACC
Organism: Sulfuricurvum sp.; assembly: GCA_030692765.1. GTDB lineage: Bacteria > Campylobacterota > Campylobacteria > Campylobacterales > Sulfurimonadaceae > Sulfuricurvum. The sequence continues at coordinate 9,688 of JAUYUB010000007.1, read as the reverse complement.
GCCTGATACTCCTCTTTATGGTACAATCACGCCATTAAAACCCAAGGATTTTTGGATGATACCTATCGATTTTTCTCAACTTCCTCACACTCCCTGTTACATTTGCGAAGAAGCTCTTTTAGAAAAAAACTTACTTCTTTTAGACCGTGTGCAAAGAGAATCAGGGGCAAAGGTTATTTTGGCACTCAAAGGGTTTGCCATGTGGTCAACCTTTGATCTTGTAGGTCAGTATTTACAAGGGTGTACTGCAAGCGGTCTGCATGAAGCCAAACTAGCCCGTGAAAAAATGAATAGGGAAGTTCATACGTATTCTCCTGCTTTTAAAGACGATGAGATTGAAGAAATCGCACGTATAAGCGATGATATTGTTTTTAATTCTCCTGCTCAATTTCACCGTTTTTATAACCATATTAAGGGCATAAACCCTTCAATATCAGTTTCCTTGCGTGTAAATCCTGAGTATTCATCTTCTCCCGTTGATCTCTACAACCCTTGCGGTATTTACAGCCGTTTAGGAACAACAATAGCCAATTTTGATGAATCACTTCTAAGCAAATTGGATGGTCTGAATTTTCATGCTCTTTGTGAACAAAATGTGGATGCACTTGAAGGAGTCCTGGAAGCATTTGAAGCCAAATTCGGTTCGTACATCGATGGTATGAAATACGTTAATTTCGGAGGAGGGCATCATATTACGCGAAGTGACTATGATGTGGATCGTCTCATAGAGGTCATCATAGCATTTAAAGCACGTCATAATGACATTACTGTCTATCTCGAGCCCGGTGAAGCCGTGGGATGGCAGACGGGGCCGCTGGTGGCTTGCGTACTTGATATCATCCATAATGGTATGGACATTGCCATTCTAGATACCTCTGCTGAGGCGCATATGCCTGATACACTTGCAATGCCGTATCGTGCTGCTATTCGTGGTGCGGGAGAATCAGGTGAAAAAGCTCATACGTATCGTTTAGGGGGAAATACCTGTCTTGCAGGGGACATTATGGGTGATTACTCGTTTGATGAACCTTTGAAGATAGGAGATAAGATTATTTTTGAAGACCAGATACACTATACCTTTGTCAAAAATACCACTTTCAATGGGATAAAACTCCCTTCATTGGCCATCTGGACCAAAGAGGGGAAACTCAACATCGTGCATGAATTTGGATACGAAGAGTATAAAAATCGTCTTTCTTGATAAATTACCTTTTGGTTAATACCAAAGCCAAGGCTTTGGCTATACGTTCATAGGTTTCCTTTAGGGGTTCGGTCTGTTCAATGAGGATGTTTTTCGCTTCTGTCTCATGTTTTAATTTTTTCTGTTGTCTGCCCAGTTCTATTGTTGTGTTTGCAATGCGATTTTTAATCAGATAAAGCTCATTTTCTTCGGTTCTTTTCATGGATATAAGATCTTCATGACGTTTTGCATGTATTGGATCACTTGCTTTGTTGTTTTGAAAATTTACCAGTTCACTGTCTGCTATTTTTTTAAGTACTATCTCAATCTTTTCTTCTTGTATTACTTGACTATGCTTTTCTAATTTTAAATTTTCTTCCGATTGCTTCATTTGTTCTTTTACTGTTGAAAGTATATTGTTTTGTGAAATAATTCGTGCTTTTGCTTGTTTATACTGCATTAAAATGGACAAAATAGTAACATAGTTCCAAATTTGCTGCTTTTCATCTACGATGGCATATTTTTTTGTCTTTTTACCAGTGCTGTCAATGAGGGTATCATCAGAAAATGTTTTGATGAAAATCTCTGCATTCTTATCTCTCTTCTCAATAAAAAGCAAAAGGTTTTTTGCGGTATAAAGGAGAATTCTATCGAAATAGATACGTAAAATATATCCTGTAAAACCTTCTATTTTATCGCGATTTTTTGGATTTATAACGTCAATAAGAAGGATTTCTATCATCCCTCGAAAGACGGGAATAAATGTTTTGGAAAACGTAGCATTGTCTATAATGGAAAAATTTAGTTTCTCTTCAAGAACTTCACTTAATATGGACTCGATATCTTTCCATATGCCTTTTGGAAAATACATCTTATACATGGCAGTCAACTCTTCTTGCGATTCTCCTGCGTAACGTTTATCTTCTCCCTCTAATACTTTTTTTGGTGGTGTATAGTAGCGAATCCAGATGCGTCCGCGTAAAAAGAAAGTAATATCCCGTTCACCCAGATTAAAAATCGGCTGAATTTGCAAACGCAACATCTTACGTGCTTTGTCCATGCTCTCATTTTTATCAATAAACCCTTTGAGCAAGAGATCCCTTGTTTCTTCAGGTATTGATAAAAGATACGGGAGTGTGCGGTAGGCATCTTTTTTCTGCGAAATATCGATCAGAAGCTTCGAATGTTTGAAAAGCATACGGTCCAATATCTCAGAACTCGTATCATCAGTAAAATGCTTGGTAATGGAACAATTATGAAAAGAAATGTCTACCGATACCACCTGAAACGTTAAATTAAAATACTCGACTATCCCATCGATCAAAGTCCCTTTTCTAAGTGCAAAAAGCTTTTCATCTTTGGAAACTTTCAATTTATCCAGAAGAGACTTATAGTGACTGACAGAAAAATCCAATGCATAAAGATTTGATGGCAAAAAAGTTTTTAAGAGATCAACAATCTCAAGGACGGGTTTTGGCTTAGACATGGCTATTCTTTATAAGTGAAATGGCTGCTTTTACCGCATTATTATAACTTAATATTATTGCTTTATTTTGGTAAGCAATATCAAAAGCCGTACCATGGTCAACGGAGGTACGAATAATGGGAAGTCCTAAAGAAACATTGATCCCCTCATCAAAATAAAGTGCTTTCAATGGGGCCAATCCCTGATCATGATACATGGCGATATAATGGGTAAAGTGCTCGCGTACTCTAGGGGTAAAAGCGATATCGGGAACAAGCGGACCTACAAAAACTTCTTCACCGAGCTGTGCATTGACATCCATGATCGCTTTTTTTATCTCAATCTCTTCATTACCCAACACGCCATTGTCTCCAGCATGCGGATTGAGTCCTAAAACGGCGACGTTCTTTACCTTCATGCTCTCGTAGAAACGTAGCATGAAATCACTGAGTTCGGAAGCATTGATATGTTGTATGACTTCACGTAAGGGAATATGTTCTGTAAAGAGGGCAACGTACATTTTTTCGCACCCAAGCATCATGATCGCTTCCTGGTTGAAAATATCTCTCAACGCGTCTGTATGCCCTTTATAATCTATTCCTGCCATCATCCATGCTTCTTTGTGAATGGGAAGGGTCACAATAGCATCTACAGCTTTACTTCGTGCCAATTCTATCGCAGTTGCAAAGGAATCAAAGCTGTATTTCCCGCTGGAGGCACAAACCTCACCTGGGATAATCGTAAACTCTCCCTCTACAGACATCATGATGAAATCATTAGGAATATAGGATTTAAGCAACGTGGCTGCCTGATGTGCCATCGTATTATTGATGCAATAAACAGGTTCACACAGCATTTTAATCTGCTCATGGGCTTTTAGGATGATTTCAAATCCGATACCGTTTAGATCGCCGACACTAATAGCGATCTTTTTTAGCGCTTGCATAGTTCTTTCATATCCAAAACTGCACGGGAAAGTCCTGTAAATACAGACCTTGCTATGATACTTTGCCCGATATTGAGTTCTGTGATCGCATCAATAGAAGTGATCTGCGTCACATTTTGGTAATTAAGTCCATGTCCTGCGGCAACTTTTAGTCCAAGTCGTTGGGCATGTTCTGCGGCATTTCGGATCGCTTCATAAGCTTCCAAAAGGCGTGCATCCAACTCATGAGGGCTTAAACGCAATGACTCGATCGCATGATGCGAATGGGGAAGGGCACTGTGACGCATTGCATAGAGATTCGCATAGGTCCCGGTATGCAGCTCGACCCATTGAGCCCCAAGTTTTTTTGACATTTCAACCGCTTGGGCCGTTGGATCGATAAAAAGAGATATTTCTATTTCCGATTCCTTTAGAATATTGATACTATTTAATATTTCTTGATAGCTTCCGCTGACATCAAGCCCGCCTTCAGTGGTAACTTCTGCACGTTTTTCAGGGACGAGTGTCGCACGGTGGGGTTTAAGAGAACAAACAATACTGATAATCTCAGAATCAATGGAACATTCCAAATTCACAGGAATGGGAGAAGAGGCAATGATACGATAGGCATCATTATCATGAATATGACGACGGTCTTCGCGTAAATGTATCGTGATTTGATCTGCACCTGCTTGTGTGCAGATTCCCAGTGCCATTATCGGATCAGGGTCATTAATTTTACGTGCTTCGCGCAGTACGGCAATGTGGTCAATGTTGACACCAAGATCAATTTTAGGCTTGCCGGCGAGCATAAAAGTCCTTTTTAAATTCAACAAATCGTCCTGCGATAATCGCTTCACGTGCTTTATTTACAAGCCACAAATAATAGTGTAAATTGTGCAAAGATGCAAGTCGAAAATAGGTGAGTTCTTTTGAACGGAATAAATGATGGAGATATGCACGGCTGTAACGTTTACAGGTATAGCATTCACATGCAGGATCGATTGGTTCACTGTCCAATTTAAACTTTGCCCCTTTGATATTTATTTTTCCAAAAGTGGTAAAAAGTGTTCCGTTGCGGGCGTTCCGCGTCGGCATAACGCAGTCGAACATATCGACACCGCGCTCAATGTTTTCGACCAAATCCTCAGGCGTTCCCACCCCCATAAGATAACGTGGTTTATTCATAGGCATAAGAGGCGTAGTATGCTCAACCGTATCGTACATCAGATTATTCGATTCACCTACGCTTAATCCTCCGATAGCAAATCCATCATAATCCATTGCACACAGTTCATTCGCAGATTGGGTACGGAAGGCCAAATCCGTTCCCCCTTGGATAATGGCAAATATGTTTTGATGCGTTCCAATCCCCAGTGATTGCTTATGGCGAAAATACTCAATCGACTGTTTTGCCCACTGTGTGGTTCGTTCGATTGAAGTTTTGATGCGCTCTTGTGTTGCGGGTAGAGCTACTAGATCATCAAGGATCATCATAATGTCACTGCCCAAATTGTTTTGTATATCAATTACTTTTTCAGGGGTAAAAAAATGGTTAGAGCCATCAATATGACTTTTAAATTCGATTCCAGCTTCAGTGGGTTTAGAGATGTCGCTGAGGCTAAATGCCTGAAACCCGCCACTATCAGTTAAAAAGCTTTTTGGGTAGGTTGAAAATCCATGTAATCCACCTAAAGCGGCTATCGTTTCATCACCAGGGCGCAAATAAGTATGATAGGTATTGGCAAGGATGATTTGTGCCCCTAAAATATCATTCATATCATACATATCGAGACCCTTAACACTTCCTACGGTTCCTACCGGCATAAATATAGGTGTTTGAATGGTGGAATGGGCGGTAGTTATTGTACAGGCTCGTGCTTTACCGCAGGTAGCATCTATAGTAAATTCCATTGCTACAACCTTTTGTTTTCGCCATTTTACCTAACATTTGGCTTCATACTCAAGCGTATTATACTCTTTATGCTATTTAGTGGATTATCAGCCGAAATTCAGATTATACTTTAAGCTAAGAAAGATTAGACTTGTATAAATAATAATAATAATATTTGAGGCTTGTATGATAAATGTACAACGGTCAATAAAAGATAAAGCTTTATTGTTAGTGTCAACAGCGATGGTTGTTTTTGGCATGAGTGCAGGGGGGCTTTTTATTTACAGTGAATACAATGCCTTGTCTAACCTGCAAAAGAATGACATTGATTATTCACGTTTTGCATATAATCAAATTTTTGAGCGCCAGCGTTTAAACGATATTGCCATATTAAACGAATTCATCAATACATCAGGATTTGCTGAAGCGTTTGTCAAACGTGATCGTGTTGCTATTGTAAAGTTATGGAACACCCGATGGGAGTCCATAAAAGATGACAATATTATCATCCTGCAATTGCATGAGGCCAACGGAAACTCTTTGGTCCGTATGCATGAACAAAGCCATTATGGGGATATGATTGCCAAAAAACGTCCTATGATTTCAGCAGTCCACAAATCCCATATCGGTAATACCGGTTTTGAAGTCGGAATATACGGTTTAGCCTATCGTGTTGCGATTCCGATTATTATCAATGGAAAATATGAAGGTGCTCTTGAAATCGGATCCCATCCCAAACGTCTTACTTCGGAACTTCATGAGTTGACGGAGAGAAGCGGTTTTGTTTTGTTACCATTTCATCCGCTTTTAAAAAAAGGACTTTATAAAAAAAGTTTGTTTAATCATTGGTTTGAAGCAGATATTGGAGTAACCCCTGATTTAGAGGATGAGCTTAAACATGCAAAATTTAGTGTTGATAATCTTTTAGAAATCCCCAACAATTTTTACCGATACAATACAATTGTTGTTCCCTTAAAAGATTATCAAAATGATGAAGTCGCGAAAGCAGTATTTATTCGTGATAATACAGGCAAAATCTATTCACTCTATATCAAAGTATTTATTTACGGTGTTATCGCATTGCTATTGGCATTATCGCTCCTGTATTTCCTCAGACGTTGGCTTGGAATTCTCATTGACCAGCTGGAAAAAAGCAATATCAATCTCACAAATACACTCCAGCAGCTCGATCGATATAAAAAGGTATTGGATCATCATAATATTGTCACTAAAAGTGATTTGAACGGGTTTATCACCTATGCTAACGATAAGTTCTGTGAAGTAAGCGGGTATACGCGTGATGAACTGATTGGACAGCCTCATTCGATCATACGTCATCCTGATGTTAATAAAAATATTTATAAAGAGATGTGGCAATTATTAAGCCAAAAAAAGATTTGGAGAGGAATATTGAAGAATCAGTATAAGGATGGTTCTGCATACTATCTTGACACTTATATCGCACCTATGTTTGATGAATTTGGAAATATTACTGAGTACATTGCTGTACGACACGATATCACGGAACTTATTGAAAAAAGAGAACACCTCGAACACATTGCCAAGACAGATGCTTTAACCGGATTAGGAAACCGTTTTGCACTGGTGAATGCATTGACATCCATCAAATCTCCGGCATTGGCGTTGATTGATGTAGACCATTTTAGTGAAATCAATGATTTTTACGGGCAGCGTATCGGTGATGAAGTCATTATAGAGCTTAGTAATATGCTAAAATCGATCACTGCTTCTAAAATAAATCTTTATCGATTGGGTTCAGATGTATTTGCTTTGCTGTGTGATCATATTAATAGAGAAGCATTTTTGAGTGTTTTACATGAAATTTCTGCCCAGATTCGTTTAAAGCCACTGTTAATCAATGAAAAGCTGATCCCCATTGAGACTACCATCGGTATTTCATTTGAACATTCGGATAAAATTATTGCAACAGCAGATATGGCATTGACGATCGGTAAAAAGCGAAAACATCCGTTTATGGTCTATGCTGATGAGTTCTCTTTGGAAAAAGAGTATGAAAACAATATTCTTTGGGCACTTAAAATCAAAAAAGCGATTGAGGATGACAGGATCATCATGCATTATCAACCCATTGCCAACAACAAGACCGGCGTGGTTGAAAAATATGAAGCATTGGTCCGTCTAATTGATGAAGACGGAACGATAATCTCACCCTATAAATTTTTAGATATTGCAAAAAAATCAAAGCAGTATCATTTGATTACAAAAAAAGTTATAGAAAAATCATTTAAAAAGTTTGAGTTTGAGGATGTCTCTTTTTCTATCAATCTAACGATTGAAGATATTCTATCCTTAGACTGCAATAACTATTTGTTCAGTATGCTTGATACTTGTAATGTCAAAGGACGTGTCATAATAGAACTGGTAGAATCAGAAGGGATAGAAAATTTTGAAGAAGTTACCAGTTTTATTGACAAAGCAAAAAAATATGGCTGCAAAATCGCTATCGATGATTTTGGTACAGGCTATTCAAATTTTGAGTATTTACTACGTTTAAAACCTGATTTCATCAAAATTGACGGTTCAATTATTAAACAAATTCATAAAGATGAAGATTCGTTGGAAGTGGTTAAAACCATTGTTGATTTTGCTAAACGTACCGGTATTAAAACCATTGCAGAATTTGTTTGTGATGATGAGATAGACAATATGGTCAAATCGCTTTATATTGATTATTCTCAAGGTTATTATATTGGTGAGCCAAAAGCTAAATTGCTTCATGATAAAGACTAAATTTCAATTTGGAGATGATGATTAAGGTATCATAGCGTTTAGGTTTTATACGTGTAAGGAAGTCGGTGGATAAAAAGTTTCAATTACTCAAAAGTGTATTTGGGCATGCTTCCTTTAGAGCATTTCAAGAAGAGGCAGTCGATGCCATCGTAAGTGGTCAAGATGTGATGATGATTCTTCCCACTGGCGCTGGTAAGTCGTTGTGTTATCAGCTTCCGTGTCTACTTATGGACGGTGTTACCGTTGTTGTATCACCTCTTTTAGCGTTAATGCATGATCAGATAACCGCGTTAAGCGCTTTTGGAATAGACGCTGCGATGATCTCGTCGATGCAAACTCAAGATGAAATACGCGAAACACTTCAACGAGCACAAGAATCCAATCTCAAATTTTTATACGTTGCACCCGAGAGATTGAAAAGCGGCGAATTTATCCATTTTCTAAGTAAGATTCCCATCAATTTTTTTGTTGTTGATGAAGCGCATTGTGTTAGCGAATGGGGACATGAGTTTAGAGAAGATTATCGTCAATTACATCGTTTGCGTGATTTATTCCCTACCGTCCCAATAGCCGCTTTTACCGCTACAGCAACCCATTTTGTAGAACAGGACATACTCGCACAGCTTCGTCTTGTTAATCCGATTTTAATACGGGCAAAAGTACGTCGTGATAATCTCCATATTCGTGTAGACCATAGAAATGGTAATGGCAGAGAGCAATTGCTCGAGTTTCTCTCAAAATATGAAAACGAATGCGGTATTGTCTACACATTTACACGCAAAGAAGCCCAAAACATAGCTGAATTTTTATCCACTAAAAAAATACCTGCACAAGCCTATCATGCAGGATTACCAACCGAGCAAAAGAATGAAACCTATCGTGCTTTTTTAAATGATGAAATTAGAGTTGTTGTGGCTACGGTAGCCTTTGGGATGGGTATCGATAAAAGTAACATTCGATTCGTTGTCCATACAACCCTTCCTAAAACCATCGAAAATTATTATCAAGAAATCGGACGTGCCGGACGTGATGGATTGGAGGCTTCAACCTTGCTTCTTTTTTCCGCATCTGATTATTCTGATAGAAAACGGATGATAGATACACAAAGTGATTCTCCCTATAAAAAACTGGCATTAGATAAACTGGAAGCAACCTCCAGATTCGCCTCCTCAGAAATATGTCGCCATGTCCTTATAGCTGAGTATTTTGATGATCACTCACAGCCCTGTATAACACAATGCGATAACTGTATGCAAGATGATAAAAAAAGTGTTGACATCACACAAGATGCGCTTAAACTCATATCATCTGTGTATCGCACTGGACATAAATTTGTTCTTCATTATGTGGTGTATGTTTTATTGGGCAGTATCAATGAAAAAATAGAGAATAACGGTCATCAATCACTCAGCGTATATGCCATAGGAAAAGATAAAAGCCGTCTCTACTTGT
>JAUYUB010000020.1 GCA_030692765.1 Sulfuricurvum sp. | reverse complement strand
GTAATGGTCGATGACATACCGTTCGGGTGACATGCCCGGCTGCCCTGTACGGATAATAATACGGATCTGATCGTTTTTAAAACGTTCACGGATCACTTTGACGAGGTCCAGTCCCGCAGTGTCTGTTTCCATGACGACGTCCAAGAGTACAAGGGCTATATCGCTGCGTGTTTCAAAAGCAGAAGTGGCTTCGGCAGCACTGTACGCTGAGAGAAACAGGAGTTTTCTTCGGTCGTAGACAAAGTCATGTAGGGCAAGTTTGGTTATCGAGTGAACTTCGAGATCGTCATCGACGATTAAGATGATCCATGGATCATTGTGAACAGTTTCAGAAGCCTCTTCGGCTGCAAATAAAAACTCATCTGAGGACATGACTACCCCTCTATATTGTTAAATAGGCGTTATGTTAATTATTATAGCATTGATAATAAGAAAAGATGGTAAAAAAGAAAGCATATTGGTTATTTAATGTTGATTGCAAGGGAATATCACCCAAATTTCCCGGTGATGTATTCCTGCGTTAGTTTTTCTTTTGGAGTGACAAAAAGTTTCTCGGTCTCTCCCAGCTCAATAAGCTCCCCCAGGTACATAAACCCTGTGTAGTCACTTACACGTGCTGCTTGCTGCATATTGTGCGTTACGATGATGATACTTACACGCTCTTTTAGCTCGATTATGAGGCGCTCAATGCCTTGGGTAGAGATTGGGTCAAGGGCAGAGGTTGGTTCGTCAAAGAGCAATACTTCTGGCTCAACCGCGATAGCGCGAGCGATACATAAACGCTGCTGCTGTCCGCCTGATAAGCCGTTTGCATCGTGTTTTAATCGCTCCCCTACTTCTTTCCAGATTGCGGCATCTTTGAGAGCTTTTTCGACACGATCGTTTAGTTCTGTCTTGTTTTTTAGTCCTTGCAGACGCAAACCGTAGGCAACGTTATCAAAGATAGACATAGGAAAAGCCGTTGGTTTTTGAAAGATCATTCCGATTTTGGTACGCAAGTGGATCAGATCCTCTTTGGATCCCAAAATATTGCGTCCCTCAAACTCGATCTCACCTGCATAGGTGTTGCCCGGATACAAATCGTGCATTCGGTTAAACGAACGCAAAAGCGTCGTTTTACCACACCCAGAAGGACCGATCAGTGCCGTAATAGAGTGTTTGGCAATGGGCATGGTTATTTTTTTCAAACTCGGAGCCTCAGTTCCTTTATACGTAAACTCAAAATTTCGTACGTGCAATGCGCACTCTTCTTTGATATCGATGATGCTTGCCATAATTTATTTCCTTTTCTTGCCAGCGAGTAGAATTAACCGCCCTAATATGTTGAGACCTAAAATAAACATTGAGAGGATAAAAGCAGCTGCCCATCCTAGCTGCTGCCAGTCTTCGTACGGACTGGTTGCGTAGTTGAATATGGTGACCGTAAGGGAAGGCATAGCTTCATTTAAATTGGTGGTAAAAAAGTTGTCATTAAATGAGGTAAAGAGCAGCGGCGCTGTCTCTCCCCCAACACGTGCTATTCCCAGTAAGACACCCGTCAAAATACCGGCTTTGGCTCCGCGATAGACAACGCTCAAAATCACTTTGTATTTTGGAGCACCCAGTGCAAACGCTGCTTCTCTCAATTCTCCGGGTACAAGCTGCAGCATATCGTCAGTGGTGCGCAAAATAATCGGAATCATGATGATCCCCAATGCGATGGCACCCGCCCAAGCGCTGAAATGACCCATTGGCATAACGACGACGGCATACACAAACGCACCGATGACAATAGAGGGGGCAGACATCATAATATCAGAGATATCACGGATGGTGTGAGCCAGTTTAGAGTTTTTGCCGTATTCGCTGAGATAGGTTCCCGCTAAAATGCCTAAGGGAACGCCGATCGCGGTTGCCATACCAATCAAGATTGCCTGACCCACCAGTGCGTGTTTTAAACCACTCTCAGCATATCCGGGAGGGGCTCCCTCGAAGATAAAGATATTCCAGTTTAGGGCGCTCACCCCTTTCATCACTAAAACACCCAAAATCCAAAAGAGAAATCCTAAGGCGATGAGGGCGCTGAGGGTTGAGAAGGCAAGGGCCAGCTTATTGATAACAACACGTTTTTGTACGGCAGTCATTAGGCTCTCCTAGCTTTACGTAAAAAGTAAAATTTCGCAACGGCAATCACCACGAAACTCATAATGAGAAGCGTCAATGCAAGACCGAAAAGACTTGAGAAGTACAGCGAACTGTCGGCTTCGGTAAACTCATTGGCAAGCGTTACCGGAATAGATGTTGTCGGATCAAGAATCGATCCCGGCACATGGTGAACATTCCCCATCACAAAGGTAACGGCCATAGTCTCACCGATTGCACGTCCCAAGGCGAGGATAAGGGATCCGATAATACCTGCTTTGGCGTAAGGGATGATGATGTCTTTAATGACGTCCCATTGTGTACCGCCCAGTGCGTACGCCGACTCTTTAAGGATGTCGGGAGTTGTGTTCATAGCATCACGTGTTACTGCTGCCATAAACGGTAAGATCATGATTGCCAACACGATTCCTGCGGCAAGAAGACCGATCCCCATACCTCCGAAAATGTTACGGATGATTGGGACAAAAAAGAACAGTCCCCACATACCGTAGATAACGGAAGGAATCGCCGCCAGAAGCTCGACACTGACCCCAAAAAATCCCTTGATTTTATCATGGGCAATTTCGCTCAAAAAGATGGCGACGCCAATGGCGATAGGAATCGCTAGCAACATGGCCAAAAATGTGGAAATTATGGATCCTAAAATAGCAGCGTAGGCACCGAATTTATCAAGGTTTGGAGCCCATTCGTCTTTCGTGATGAAGTCCAGTCCAAAGGTGTTCATGGCTTCCAAAGAGTGGTTGAATAAAACGGTAAAAATCCATGCTACAATAACCAGAATCAGCAACGCACTGATGCGTGTAAAGTTGAAAAATATTTTATCGATCATACAAAGCCTTGCGTCATTTAGTCGTGATATTGTAGTACAATTTCTATTACAAAGCTATTACCCAATGGTTTTTTAACCATATTATTGCCTCATCTTTGGTAAAAAATTGTTGATTGAGCTGCGCTTTGTAAGCACCGTCTAAAATCTCTTTAAAGCGTTCATCGGGTGGAAGACCCAAAGAGATGAGATCTCTTCCCATGATTAAGGCTTTGGGCGATGATGATAATACGCCCAGCTCGAGAGCTTGGGCTTGCAGCCATTCGCCGGGGATGAAGGATGTAGGTGCCGTACCGTTAAACCCTCGACCTAAGAAATCTGCTTGTGCTACGGGAATCAAGTCTTCAATGCATACCTGTGCGCTAAGGTGCAAAATCTCAGAGGGGGGTGTCTCATAAATTTTTCGTACGGCACCGTGGTAGCGGATAAGGGGCAATACGCTGGCGATAAGATCATGTTCGTTGGTGATTTTTTCTAAAAATGTTTGCCCTACCTCGACTCCTTTAAGAGCATGGTGGGGAGCGTTTATTTTTCCATTTTTTACAACGGTAGTGATCGGTTTGGCGCAATCGTGCAATAACACCGCAAACATCCGTGTTATATCCCGCTTTGGTTCTCCTATGCGCAATGAGGCCATGATATCCAGGGCTTTGAGCGTATGTATCCATACATTTCCCTCAGGATGCGAGAGGGGATCTTGAGGTGTTTCTTCGTACAGATCCAGCGGCGTAAAAAAAGGGAGGGCGCCCATTTCGCGTAAAAGCTCCATCCCCTTTGAGGGTTTTTGACTCAGTAAAAACAGTTTCTTGAACTCTTCAAAAATCCGTTCTTTTGGGAGTTCTTCCAATGCACCCTGCCCAATCATCTTTTTGCACAGCGTTAAAAGCTTTGGATCACAGGTGAGATCAAATCGTGCGGCAAACTGCACCGCACGTAACAGGCGCAAGGGGTCTTGGACAAAAGTGAGCGGGTCTACACATATGAGCCGTTTTTCTCGTAAATCGTCAGTTCCGCCATGAGGGTCCAATAATATTTTGGTGAGAGGATTATAGCCCATAGCGTTAATGGTAAAATCCCGTCGCCGCGAAGCGGTAGTAAAATCCAGATCACTGTAGGTCTGTATCTCAAACCCTTTATGCCCTTTGGCCGATTTGTTTTCAGTGCGAGGGAGTGAAAGATCGATGGAGTATTGAGCGTAACGAAATTTGAAAACGCCGAAGGATTTTCCGACTTCATTGATCTTTCCAAACGGTTTTAAAATTTTGGCAAGCTCCATGGTATCGCTCACGCCATAAAGTTCGATATCAATATCCAAACTTTCATGCCCCAATAGATGATCACGTACGCATCCGCCCACCAGTATAGGGGTGATTTTATGAAGTACAAGATGGTCTATTAGAGGTAGAAGATCAGGATAGCGTTGGATCATGGATGGTGAGGGGTGGACGATGTTTGATTAAAGGTATCAGTCGAAAACGCGAAGGTAGAGCCTACGCCAAGCGTACTTGTGATGTTGAGGTATGACTCATGCAGTTTGAGCACATAACTCACGATGGCCAGGCCTAATCCCATTGAGTTGTCCCAGCTGTTTTTTTGAACACGGTAAAACTTGGAGGTAATGAGTTCCAGTTCGTTAGGGGCGATACCGATCCCTTGGTCGGTGATTTCGACAGTGTTCTCACATATCCGAAGGGAGACTTCATTTTCAGAATATTTGATGGCGTTGTCGATGAGATTGGTGATGACGAGATCAATCATGGTTTTATCGGCAAACACTTCTTTGGATTCTCCCTCATACACAATGGTACGACTAGGATATTTTGCTTGCAATGCACAGGTGACATCACGGCACAAGGTATCCAGATCAAAATAGGAGGGCTTGATAGAGAGATCGTTGTTTTCGAGTTTGACAGAGAGGGCGAGACGGTCAAGCATGTGGCTGATTTTCATGGCATTTGAGTGAATTTTCCCCAAAAACTTCTTCCGTATCGCGAGATTTAGATTAGGATCTTCTTCAAGCGTTTCGGTATATCCGACGATGGCTGCAATGGGATTTTTAAATTCGTGGCTGATGGCAGAGAGAACATCGTTTTGCTGTTTGTTGATAAGACGTAATCGGGCGGTGTATTTACGCTTTTGTTTATCGCGGTTACGAAGCTTTTTAACGAGATTCTTGAGCAATAAGGTGATCTGTAAAAATTCTCTAAAATATTGGGGCTTTAAAACGGCCATGTAATTTTTAGCCGAAATTTCGTGCAGATAGTGAGTGATTTGTGCGATATCGTATTGCGCTTTTTCTGAGATTTTAAAAGCGAGAATCAGCGCTATGATGATAAAAAGGACAAATGAGGCTGCGAGTTTGATCCACAGTTCGTAGAAATATTCCATCACGCTGTCCAGCGTCACCCCAAGACGTAAAATGACGATATTCCCTCCAAACGGGATTTGTTTGGCTGTAAAAATATAATCTTCTTCGAGCGTTTTGGAATATCGCACGGCAATGCCATAAGGCTCAATTGCGGAGTGCATAACCTCAATGCGATTGTGATCGGGATCAACAGCACGTTTATCGAGATCGCTTTCGGCGATTACCTGCCCCTCGGTATCGAAAATGGTCGTGCGGTAATCGGTTTGGTTGTGGATACTTTTGGCGTAATGGTCTGCAGTATTGGATTGATTGGCTTTGGTTGCAACGAGTTCGAGGGTTTTTTTCAGGTGGTTGATATGGTCATTTACAATCATCTCTTTGAGCGTATAATAGCCGACGATGGAAGCGATAACGAGAGTGCCGATAAAAAGGGCGAGAGTGTTGAGGAAAAAAAGCTGATGAATTTTTAACACAGCGTATACCCGACTCCTCTCACGGTTTTGAGGTAGTCTTTGCTCTTGTCAGGATCGATTTTCTCTTTGAGCCGATTGATCGCCACATTAACGGTACGATCCTGATAGACTTCATCATTCCCCCAGACATTGTCGAGGAGATAGTTACGGTCTAAAACGATATTTTGATTATTGATGAGCTCATAGAGCAGATCAAATTCGAGTTTGGTGAGTTCTATAGGATTGCCTTCGATCATAACCATGCGAGAAGCTGGATTGATCGTGATGTCCCGATAGGTGATACTCCCTTCGTTTGAGGTTTTTTGGGTGCGGCGCAAAACCGCTTTGACTCTCAAAATAAGCTCTTTCATGCTGAAAGGTTTAGTGAGATAATCGTCTCCTCCGCGCTCAAATCCTTGCTCGATATCCTGATCTTTATCTTTGGCGCTGATGAAGATGACGGGAGTGTTGATTCCTTGTTTGCGCAAGGAGGCGATGTACTCACTCCCCTCCGTTCCCGGAAGATTACGATCCATTAAGATCAGATCAACGCTCTCTTCAGTAAGCACTTGGGGAACACTTTTGGTGTTGAGAAATCCCATGGTTTCAAACCCCTCTTTGGAGAGGTTGAATTCCATGAGTTCGAGGATGTCTTCTTCGTCTTCAACGATGAGTATGAGTGCGTTCATAATCGGTGCCTTTACGCGTGAAAGTTTAACTCGCCGCCTTCTTGTGCGTACAAAAGAAGTGCGGCAATGTTGACCGTACGATCTCCTGTTCGCTCCAGCTTACGCAAGCCTGAGAGGACCTTGACGTAATCTGCCGAGAGTTCATGTGACTCTGAGATGAGATTGAGGAGATCTTTTTCGATAATAGAAAAGAGATCATCATTTTTAGATTCTTCAACCGATACTTTTCGAAACAACTCTTGGGCATCCGAAGTATTCATAGATCCAATATAGTCGTGGATGTATTGTAATGCATTGAGGGTTGTTTTTTGCAGCTGAATGATTGAGGGAGCCATAACAGAAAGATCGCATTTGCCACGACACAATTCCTGAATGCGGTTGTTGTACTTTTTCATATTTTCGCCGACACGGTCAAGCTCATTGGTCATTTTTAAAAAAGCAACGAGCAGACGCAGTTCTTCCGCCTCAGGTCCGTATAGGGCAAGTGTTTTAATAACTTCGTTATCGATCATGTTTGCATCGCTTTGAATGCTTTTGAGGCTGATACGTGCACTTTCGTAAAGATCATCCTGATTTTTTTCGAATCCTTGCAGTGTTTGCGTGTTTGCGCTAATGATAGATGCGACTAAGCTAGAGAGCTGCTTGCGGATTTCGTTAAGTTTATTTTCGTAGCGTGGAAGCATGGTAAAGCCTTTATAAAAACATAATAATGGGATTGTAGTACTCTGTCATCACCATTTGATTACAATAGTTTACCATACTCTGTAATCTTTTTGTTATCAAGATGACGGTACAATTTTGGTAATTAAAAATTCGAGAAGGACGGTTTATGCTAACAACAATGACTAAAAGTATTCTAATCGCTGGCTTAGCGGCGACATCAATGATGGCTGCGGATAAAATCAACGGCGCAGGTGCCACATTCCCTGCACCATGTTATTATGACTGGGCATACAGCTACCAAAAAGCGACCAAAACACGTGTTAACTACCAATCCATCGGTTCAGGCGGCGGGGTCAAACAGATTTCTGAGCGTATCGTAGATTTCGGTGCAACCGATGCACCTATGAGCCCAAAAGAGCTTGATGCGGCTAAACTGACACAGTTTCCTGCCGTTATCGGATCCATCGTTGTTGCGCATAACCTTCCGGGTGTTGCGGATGAGAAACTAAAACTCAAAAACAGTGTTGTCGCAGATATCTTCGCAGGCAAGATCACGATGTGGAATGATGCCGCTATCGCAGCCGACAATGCAGGAATCCATCTTCCGGCGCAAAAGATCATTGTGGCTCACCGTTCTGATGGATCAGGTACGACGTTTGTCTTTACCGATTATTTGAGTGAAGCGTCTAAAATGTGGAAAAGCAAATTCGGTACGGGTAAAGCGATCGGATGGGCAACGGGTGTCGGCGGAAAAGGTAACGAGGGGGTAACAAACCTTATCAAACAAACGCCTTATTCTATCGGTTACATCGAAAA
This sequence comes from Sulfuricurvum sp., assembly GCA_030692765.1. Classification (GTDB taxonomy): domain Bacteria; phylum Campylobacterota; class Campylobacteria; order Campylobacterales; family Sulfurimonadaceae; genus Sulfuricurvum. Next base: position 109,974 of record JAUYUB010000020.1, on the reverse strand, counting down.
CTCGTACAAAGAGAAAAACAACCTTGCGGCGGCTACTTTGCAAACGGCAGAGGGCAAATGGGTTACGGCTAACAAAGCAACATTTCAAGCAGCGGTTAAACAAGCAAAATGGTCTAAAAAAGATCACTTTTACAGCTCACTTGTTATGCAGGACAATGCGTATCCAATCGTTGCGGCAACCTTTATCTTGATGCCTCGTGATACAGATAAAGCAGAAATGAGAGATCAAGTTATCAAATTCTTCGACTACTCATTCCGTAACGGTGATGCAGCAGCAGAAAAACTGGGCTACATCGCGCTTCCGGTTGAGACGACTAACCTTGTGCGTCAATACTGGGCTGAAACGAAATAAGTTTTTTGCTTATATACTAAATTCTTTACGCCCTTTGGGCGTTCGTGTTGCTTTATTATCCTCCCTCGATTGTAATCCTCTCATAATATAGCATTCACGTAACTTTCGCTATAGTTTCATTATTAATATCAGGAGTGATTCAAGATGAAAAAAGCAGTTTTATCGGCTCTTGCAGCCACAATTGTAACAAGTGCAGTTTATGCAGATACAATGACATTGTTTACCGATCCTAAAACAGGTCAAGTATTTACGACGCCGGGTGATGGACGTATTGAGATGGGCGATTTTATCGATGCAAAAAGCGTTGATATGTCATTGCGCGATACAGAGTCCAAAGCGGCTGAGTACCAAGACAAAATGGACAAATACGTTTCTAAAGATAAAAAGAACTGGTCGAACAAGGTTAAAATCGGCGGTTACATGCAGTTTAGAGATACTAATTGGTTTGATGGGGCAAACACTCAGGACATTGATACCGCTAAATCAGGCTTACAAAAGTTTACTGGGTATTGGGCGGATAAATCGACCAATGATAACTCTAACTTCTTCATTCGCCGTGCACGTTTGATCCTCTCAGGTGATGTGGGAGATCATTTGGGGATCTATATCCAGCCGGACTTTGGAAGCCAACCAGCAGGTGCTTCAAATGGAAACTTTGGACAGCTTCGTGACTTTTACGGAGATATCAATATTGATAAAGAAAAAGTACACCGTGTCCGTGTCGGTCAGTCAAAAGTACCATACGGTTTTGAGAACATGCAGTCGAGTTCAAAACGTTTGACACTAGACCGTAATGATGCATTCAACAGTGCCGTCAAAGATGAGCGTGATATTGGTGCATTCTATTACTACACACCAGTGGCAATCCAAGAGTTATTCAAAGAGATCGACGATATGGGACTTAAATCAACGGGTAACTATGGTATGTTTGCTTTAGGTGCTTATAACGGACAAGGGGCGAATAACACGGAGAAAAGTGAGAACAACCATATCGTATCACGTTTCACATACCCTTTCAAAACAGCAAGCGGTCAGATTTTCGAATTTGGTATCCAAGGATACGCAGGAAAATATGTTGTCAATCCAACGGCTACAGCAACGGGCACGGCAAGCGGTCAATTTCCTTCACAAGAAGCAGCAAAGCTTGGGGTTAAAGATGAGCGTATCGGGATTACTGGTATCATGTATCAACAGCCGTTTGGTATTCAAGCAGAGTGGACTTGGGGTAAAACACCAGGTGCAGATGATAAAACAACCAACAAAGTTAGTGAAAAAAGTCTTGAGGGTGGATACATCCAAACGATGTATCGCTTGACAAACGTACTTAAAGAGGGTGATGTTTTGACTCCGTTTGTAAAATGGCAGTATTTCGATGGTTACCAAAAAGCAGAAAAAAATGCTCCATACAACCAAGTTAACGATTGGGAAATAGGTGCAGAATGGCAAATGGCCAAAGAGGTTGAGCTAACAGGAGTTATTCATAAGATGAACCGTACGGACCTTGGGCAACTAAATGGTTACGGCGAACGTTTCGAAGGTACGGCATTTCGCGTACAAGCACAGATCAACTATTAATTTTTCCTCTCCCGCACACGCGGGAGTTTTCCCCTCCTCTTAAAAATACGCTACAATCTTCTCACAACATTAACTCAAAGCAGTTTTCATGGATAAAACAACATTGATCTTGGGCCTAGCAGGTTTACTGGTACTTTTCACTGTCTTGGTATCCATATACGTATGGATCGGCCGTAGTAAAACACACGCAGAGCCAAGCAGCCAAGCGGTCATTACGTTTGAGGGGATGTGTGCGCTTATCCATAGCCGTTCGACTAGCAATCTCCAGCTCAATACTGCAGTAGATACGATCATAGAACGCTACGGTCACATTGAAGATTTTAGAGTCTACGCATCATTGTTAGAGGCATTGTGTGTCCATCCAAAGACCGATTCAAAAGTGATCTTGCGTTTTCAAAAAGCGCTTATCACTGCGAATCCAAAGTACAAAGAGCAGATTGAAAAAACATTAAAGCTGGGACTGGCTGCCAGAAAATGAAAACTCGGGTTCAGGGGTTACTGTTTATTTGTAAAGTCTTTTAAATATAGCTGTGATACAATTCGCTGTCTTAAACTTACTCTCGCGTGTTGAGTGCCGAGTTTTCGGCACTTTTTGTCTTACGGCACGCCGGCATAGCTCAGTTGGCTAGAGCAGCTGATTTGTAATCAGCAGGCCCGGGGTTCAAGTCCTCGTGCCGGCACCACCTTCTTTGTAGTTAATTTCACCCTTTTATTAATCCTCATCTTATTTTATTTGATATCCTGCCGCCATAACACACCTAGAGCAAGCTTGCTTGGCAGACGTGCGAAGGCGTAGCGCCAGCGTCCTGTTATGGGGGCGCTTTTCTTTTGCTACTTTTTTTTAAAAAGAAAAGTAGAGACCTTTTTCATAATGGCCATTGGTTAATTAAGCAGGAGGAGTTTAGAAAAGAATCTGAAAGCTAAAAGCGTGAGACAACACCTTATGAAATTAATGTTCTCGTGTTAATTCATACGTGCCATACGTTAAAGTTGCAACAAGTGCAATAGCTAAAAAAATCATCATATAGGTAGCCATTTTATAAATCCTCCAATTTTTCAATATTTTTGTGCATCGATCTTGCAATAAAAGCAAAAAGAATCATTAAAGATATAATGATTAGACTTCCTAACCAAAATAATTCATCCACTCTATTATCAATATAGAGTTTAATAATACCTGCACCAAAAGAAACCATCAAGGCAACCAAAATACCCAAATAGGTTTTTAATGCACCAATATGTTCTTTAATTTTATCAATTTTACCCATACCAAAATTATAGCTAAAAATTAGCTATTTATTATTGGATATATCCTGCCCCCATAATACACCTAGAGCAAGCTCGCTTGGCAGACGTGCGAAGGCGTAGCGCCAGCGTCCTGTTATGGGGGCGCTTTTCTTTTGCTACTTTTTTTTATAAAAAGAAAAGTAGAGACCTTTTTCCCTCTTCTTTTCTTGTCGCCAAGAAACGAAGCGCATCTCTCAAACAAACCGCTCACACGACTTATGGCACGTCTGCCACCGCGTATGGCTTACAAGGATGTTTGAATGACAGATATTTTATTTGATATCCTGCCCCCAAAACACACCCAAAGCAAGCTCGCCCGCAGACGTGCGAAGGCGTAGCGCCAGCGTCCTGTTATGGGGGCGCTTTTCTTTTGCTACTTTTTTTTTATAAAAAGAAAAGTAGAGAACCCTCATTACAATTAAAATAAATTTTCCTTAATGACTAAAGGTAAACGCGACATTGCCGATATTGGGGAACGTCAAGTGAGAATTTTGAACACACGGCGGTAAAAAAGACGGTGCGAACTATTGACAGCAGTATTGGAATATGCTATGATTAGTCGTTAAAATGTTCAAAATGGGCATTAAATCAAAAAATACGGAGATAAGTTTATGGCTACAAAGACAATCATTAAAGCTAATATCTTGGCTGTTAACACAGCATTAGATACTAACAAAACAACATTTCAGGATGCTACAGGTGCAAACACGTACATCATTCAAGCGGGCGCGAAAGCTGCAATCACTGGTTCAAACGGTGGAGATACAGTAGCATTTGCTGGTTCAGCAAGTGACTATGAGATCAAAATATCTGGTAGAACAATCAGTTTCAAAGACGGCGATGGCGTAACAGCTACTGTCAATATCAAGGGTACTGTAACTCTTCCTGCTACAACAACAGTATTATTTTCTGACGGTTCAGTTGATCTTGTTTTGACAAAAGCTGGTAAAGCAACAATCGATGGCGTTAAGCTTACTAACAAGTATTCAAAAGACATCGCATCTAAATTGACTCCAGATGATTCAGTTACTACATCTGTAGATGTAATCGCTGCTAATCCTGTTGATGCAAACGGTAATCCTGTTGCTCTTAACCTTGGTCAAAATTTCACACTCACTGCGAATGTTGATTCTGGTGTAGCATTTACAGGTACTGCTTATAATGATACTTTCAATGCAACTACAACGGCAACATTCAATGCTCTTGATTCATTGAATGGCGGAGATGGTACAGATACATTAAACGTATTAGATAACCAAGCAGCAGTTGCTACAGCTGGTGCTACTGTAACCAACATCGAAACTGCAAACCTTGCATCTGCTCAGACAGTAACTGCTAATACAACTGCATGGACTGGATTGACTGCTCTTAATGTAACGAGCGACGTAGGTGTTAGTTCTGTTACTGCAGCTGCTACAACAAATGTTACTGTTGCCGCACATACAGGTGGTACATTGTCAGTTACTGGTGGTTTAGCTCAAACTGTTACAGCAACAGGCGGTAATACTACATTGGCAAGCGCTGCTGGTGCAATCAACTTGACACAAACAGCTTTGGCTGCAGATCTATTGAGTGTTAATGGTGGAACAACTGTTAATGTAACTTCTACTGGTGCAACTACAGGTACAATCACTGTTGGTAATACAGCAGCTGCAACTGGCGCAGTAACTATTTCTAATACAGGTGCTGCTTCAGTAGCTGCTACTGATTCTACCCTTGGTGCAATTGCTGTTACAGGTGGAACAACTGTTTCTGTAACTCAAGTTGCTACTTCTTCATCAGCAGCTGCTACAGCGGATGTTACAGGTGCAACTCATACACAAGGTGCTGTTACAGTTACTGGTACAGCGAACACTACAGCTGTAACTGTTAACCAATCAGGTACAGTCGCTGAAGTTTTGAAGGTTACTGCTGTTACTGAGTCTGCATCAGTTACTATGGATGCGGCTGGTATGGCAATTACAGATACGTATACGATTGGTGGATTAGTTCTTACTGCTACTGGTGCAATTACTGCTGCTGCGATTGCTGCTGGTTTTGCTAACTTGACTGCTGGTGCAACTGCTGGTAATGTTGTTGCAAATGGTACTTGGAGTGGAACATTAACTGGATACAATACGGGCGCAGCTGCTGGTGCAGTTGTTGTTTTCACAAGCACAACTGCTTCTACAAACGTTGCTGACTTAACTCCTGCAGCTACTGGTGCAATTGCTGCTGCTGCAGTAATAACTCAAGGTGCTGCATACGTTGCAGGTGTTCTTGGTGTTACTGCTGCTGCTGTAACAATCGCTGATGCAAATGCTGCTTCATTGACTGCTGCTGGTACAATCACTTCTGTAAACCTAAACAACTTTGCAGCTGCAACTGCTAACTCTGGTGCATTGTCAACAGTTACATTGGCTGGTAAAGGTACATCATTTACACAAACAAATGGTGCATTGACTACAGCTACAGTAACATCACAAACTCTTAACGTTAATGCTTTGACTACAACAGGTGCAGTAGCGCTTGATACAGATATCACTACATTGACAGTTAACGCTAACACTGGTGCATCATCTATCAATACATTGACTGCAGCAAGTGCTACAGCGGTAAACCTTGCAGGTGTTTCTGCTCTTACTATTACTAATGATACTTTTGCTGCTGCTGCTGTAATCACTAGTACAAATACTGGTGGTGTTACACTTACTCAAGAGTTAGCTGTTGGCCAACAGTTTGTAGGAACAGCTTCAACTGGTAATGATTCAATCAAAGTTGCTGCTACGACTAAAGCTATTACAACAGGTGCTGGTGATGACACTGTAGCTGTTTCTGTAACTGCACTTGGAACTGGTGGATCAATCGATGCTGGTACTGGTACAAATAAACTTGTTATGACAGCTGCAAATGCTGCAACTGCAGACGATAATGCAACATTTGAAGGTACTATTTCTAACTTCCAAAAGCTTTCATTGACAGCAGCTACTAATCAGACTGTTGATCTTGCAAACTTGGATGATATTTCGTATGTTATTGAAGCAGGCGATGGTAATACATTGACACTTAACAACATGACATCTGGCGGAACATTAGAAATGACGGATGCATCGACTGCAACTGTTGTAGCGGTTACTAATGCAGCTGTAAGTACTGCAGATACATTGAACATCAGACTTAATAGCGCATCTATTTTAGCAGCTGGTTCAGTTACTGCTGCTAACGTTGAAACGATTGCAATCACTACGGTAGATTCACAAGCGACAGCTACTAACTTCATGGATACTATGACTTTAGCTGCAGATGCAGCAAAAACTATCACTGTTTCTGGTAATGCTGGTTTGAATATGACTAACACAACAGGAACAGCACTTACATCAGTAGATGCTAGTGGAATTACTGCTGGTTCATTTACATGGGCTACTGGCGCACTTGCTGCTGCACACACTATTAAAGGTTCAGCAGCAGGTACAAATACAGTTGACTTGACAAACTCTGCTGCTGCTGTAACAACATATACTGGTGGGACTGGTGCTGATGTTATCGTTGTTACAAATGCTAAAGCAAATATTTTCACATTAGGTGCTGGTAATAACACTATCAATACAGGTGCTGCAGCTGGTACAGGTAACAATACTGTTACAGCGGGCGCAGGTAACGATACTGTTAAGTTCTTAGCTGGTAACAATATTGTAGACCTTGGTGATGGTACAAATACATTTGAAGCAACTTCAGGTAACAACACTTATACTGGTGGTACTGGTATTGATACAGTTGTGGTAACAACTGGTGCTAATACAATCAACGTAGGTGGCGGTACAACTGCTAACTCGGTTACTATAGGTGCTGCTGCTGGATTGAATACTGTTACTACTACATCAACAGGTGTTGATACAATCGTATTCTCAGCAGCTTCATCAGCAGCTGGTTATGCTACAACTGTAACTGGTTTAACAACTGGAGATAAAATTAATTTTGGTGCTCTTGGAATTATTAGTGATGAAGCTACACTTGGAAATGCTATTTCACTTGTAGTAAACTCAAGTTTTGCTAACTACCTTGATGCTGCTGCAGCTGGTACAGGGGCTGATGTTCTCAATTGGTTCCAATACAATGGTACAACATATATTGTTGCTGATGTAAGTGCTAACGTAACGTACGCTGATGGTGTTGATCTAGTGGTTGCATTGACTGGAGTAGTTAATCTTTCTGGTGCAGTTCTTGCTAGTGAAGTTCTTACTCTCGCGTAATTCGTTTAATCTAGATTGCTAGCGATTCATTCGCCAGCTTTCTATCTCTAAAATCAGAAATACTTATCTCCGTAACTATTATTGATTTACTCCACTTTGTGGAGTTTTATCTTTAAAAACAGGGGTCTGACCCTATATTAAACTATTTCTTCTTTTTTTCTTGTAAAAAAGTGTTAAAAAAGTGTCAGGCACTCTTTTGAAACTATTATTAATTTAATATTATTTCTCTCTTCTTCCCTTAACATAATGTACTCTCTCTATAATCATTTATACATTCAACATTATTTTCTTTTTTCCGATATAATTATTCATGGCAAAAATAGATGAAATAAAAGCGCATATAGACTGGCTCAAAGAGTTGTTTAAAATTTTAGTCGCAATGTTGGTTGCGGATATCGCTGGTATATCAAAGCTATATTTAGATCAGAATATAAATATAATTTTCTATTCAGGCGTGCTGCTCATCATTGTTTTATCTCTTTCAGCATCGATAACATCTAAAAAGATAGAGAAGCATATCAAAGAACTAGGAGATTTATAATATGGAACAAGTATTGATAATCATTGCATTAATTGCTGTTGTTTCGACATTTTCATATACTGTTTTAAGAGCAGAGTAGTTAATAGGGGTCTGACCCTCAAAACAAAAAAAAGTGTCAGGCACTCTTTTGAAACTATTATTAATTTAATATTAATATAGTAACAGCTAGAATCTCGTATGCCTAGAAAAGAAAGACTAACCGAACCAGGACATTATCATATAATTAACCGTGGAGTAGAGAGAAGAGTCATCTATCTTGAACCAGAAGATTACGAATTTTTTTTAGACCTTTTGCATAAAGTGTCAAAAGATTATGAAATTATTGTTCACGCTTTTTGTCTCATGACAAATCATTATCATCTATTGATAGAAACTAAGAAAAACAACTTATCAAAAGCAATTCAATATTTAAATGACAAATACACTAAATTTTTCAATAAAAAATATACTCGCTCAGGACATCTATGGCAGGGCAGATACAAGTCTTACGCTCTCTATGACGATACACATTTTTGGATAGTTGCCAAATACATAGAGCAAAACCCCATAAAAGCCAACATGGTAAAACAAATAGATGTATACAAATACCAATCGTTTTTCCAGTGGAAATACAAACACAAATACTTGCAGCTTTTAAATGGTTCAATGATATTTGAAATGATGTATGATGAGTACGCAGACTATATAAGCAGAGAGATGGATATTGATGCCATCGATATTGTTTATAAATCTCCTAAACTTATAATAACAAAAGAGGGTACGTATAAAGTACTCAAAAAAAGACTGGAAACTTTTTTTGAACACGACAGAGATATCAATAGAAATGATGGTATAAAAAAAGCTTTTGAATACGGATATACGAAAAGCGAGATAGCGAATTATCTGAATATAAGCCATACAGCTATAAGCAAGATCATAGAGGCTACCGCTATAGGCAAATGAGATAATGCGCAAAAAAGGTGTCAGGCACTCTTTTCTAAAATAGATGGTGCTGGATCTGCGGTAAAGTTTTATCATAAAGAGAAAGACGTATTGATAAACCTGCATAAACCCCATCCATCAAATATTCTCAAGGTTTATCTTGTGAAACAAATACAAATTAAACTGCAAGAGGTGTGTCATGGCTAATACCATTGAATATAAAGGGTACATAGGGAGTATTGAGTTCTCACCTGAAGACAAATGCTTTTTTGGTAAATTGGAGATGATTGATGATCTAGTTACCTTTGAGGCGGTTACAGCCGAAGAACTGGAAACTAATTTTCATAATGCAGTAGATGAATATCTTCAGACATGTAAAATGTTAAACAGAGAACCCCAAAAAGTATACAAGGGTGTCTTCAATGTACGTATAGAGCCTGAGCTTCATAAGAAAGTATATCAAGAGGCATTAAAAGCGGGGATGTCACTTAATGCCTATGTACAACAAATATTAAAAAATGAAGTGTTGCACCATAGATATATATAAAATAGTGTAGGTAAAGCCCTACAAGCCTCAAATTACTCATTTAATACTTTTGTATGCCTAAAAGTACTTTTAGCCTTCTGGGTACCATGGCATGATTACTCTACCTGATACACTAACCTATGCTGCATCATGTGCTGGTAGGTTGATGGGGTGAGAGATTATAAATGTAAATCATATTATGGTATAATTTTAACATGTAAATTAACTACTAAATTATAGGGAGAATAACATGGTACACTATGCACAGAATGAACTATTATCCATAACAGACTTCACCAAAAGAATTGCCACTATTGTCAAAGGTGTCAAAGATGAAGCAATTGAGAAGATAGGGATACTAAAAAATAACCGTCTGGAAGCAGTGCTAATATCAACAACCGAGTATGAAAAACTAAAATACTATGAAGAGATCGTAGAGGCACTAGAAAACAAAGAACTCCTTAGCATTGTAGAGCAAAGATCAGCAACACCTCTTAGTGAATATGTCACATCTGAAGATATGGCAAAGAAGTTCAACATCGACTTGACCAGTTTATAAATGTATTCAGTCGTTCATCATCCATTAGTTGAAAAGGATTTGGAGGAATTAAGTCATTCTCTACGGATATTGGTCTTTAAAAAGATACAGCAAATACAGGAGTCTCCTCAAATAGGACTACCACTTGGCAATAAAAACAACATGAACCTGAGCGGACTGAAAAAGGTTTATGTAGATAAAAAGAGAGTCAGAATCGTGTATGAAGTGATTGATGATAAGCTCATCATAAAAACCATCGCCATAGGCAAAAGAGATAATGTGGAAGTGTATAAAAAAGCTGCAGAACGAATATCATAAACTACCCTAAAAAGCACGAAAGTCAATCAGCACTGGTAAATGCTGGACGTAGCCTGCATGAAGTATAACCCTGCTGGAAGTTGTTGGGGTAGCACGATTAGAACCACTGTAGGATATACGTCACTTAAATTAATAAACTTCTTTTCTGTGGGCAATACGGATGAGGGTTATGAGTAAAATATCATTCTCCTTGAGGTAGATAATACGGTAATTCCCAGCTCTTTTGCGGAACTTACCCTTGTGCTCACCTTTTAAAGATTTATCATGGGTAAAAATGCCCTTTTCTAAATCCTTAATCTTGTCAAAGACCAATTGCTGATCCTCTTTGTCAATTTTAGACAACTCTTTTAACGCAAACTTTGGGATAATGAGTTTATACATTAATTCAAACCTAGTTGCTGCGCTACCTGCTCAAGGGAAAAGACTTCCACATCGCCTCGTTTGACTTCATCTATTCTCTTATCAGAGATCATTTCATCCAGCGTATCAAAATAAGCACTTACTGCCTTTTCAATGAGGTAGGTACGTGTTCTATCCAACTCATGTGCATAAACATCTAAATCTGCTAATAAGGACTCATCCAATCTAATGTTAATAGCTTTCTTCATATGTATCCCTCTGTAATTAATTGTAGATACATTATAGTACGTTTAAACTTAAGTGACAACTAATTAAAATAGGGGTCTGACCCCATATTGAACTATTTCTTGTTTTTTCCTTAATATCACTCATATCTCCTTTATAATCACTCTTTTATCTCTTTCCACACCAAACCCTTACTTGATAGCTTTTTATCTTATGGTATAATACTTTAAAAAGTACTATTAAGGATGCTGTTATGACTATAAGTGCTAATGAGGTAAAAACTAAAGGAGTCTCTTTATTCACGGATCTGTTGAGTAAATTTGACGAATTGGTTATCAATGTACGTGGAAAGAATAAATTTGTAGTACTTGATATTGATAGATACAAAGAATTAAGAGCCAATGAACTTGACTTGGCATACATACAAACCATGCAAGACATAAAAAATGGCAACTACAAATCACAAACTGCTAAAGAGCATATCGCTGAGTTGACAATTGAGCTATAAGATCATTATCGCGGAATCGTATCTCAAGAAACTAAAGAAGTTCATCAAAAAACATCCTGAGATTCTTGAAAGATACGTAAAAACTATTGAGATATTGGAAATCAACCCCTATCATCCATCGTTGCGACTTCATAAATTGCAGGGTAAACTTTGTGAGTTTCACTCCATTTCCATCAATATGGATTACAGAGTGATTATTGACTTTATCATCCAAGACAATGAGATCATACCAGTGGATATTGGAACCCATGATGATGTGTATTAAACATTGCAGTAAATTCACGCCCATCTATCCAATGAAGCAATCTCTATCCATACCAAACCATTACTTGATACCTTTTAATCGCTTGTAGGCTCTCCTGTGATTTAATGGTAGCTTAAGTAGTAATAAGAAACAGCTTTAAAACATGGAGTCTTGCCAGCAATATGCCAGCACAGTTTTACATTCTTGCTTTGCATATTAACATCAGATATAATGACGATATGAATCTACAAGAGCGCAAAGATACAGCCGATATTATCAGTAAAAGAGCTGAAGTAATAAATAAAAAAATTATTGCGCTATTGGCTATTGACGGGGCTATGTGGGTATATGGAATCAAAGAAAATGGTATTGTGCTTTTATTCGCTTTGTTCATTTTTTTTATTTCATCTATTGCGTTAATCACGAATTTATTAAAATTAGGTGATTTAGAGAAACAACTAGAAAGGCTTGAAAATGAATGATTACTCTTTTTTATTTCCACTTACATTTGTCATAGCTATTGTAATTGGTTACATAGCGCATAAAAAACATTGGAAAATCGCCGACTTTTTTTAACCACTGCACAAACCCGACATCAAGTCGGTTTTACTTCCTCCCCTCATAAAAACAGGGGTCTGACCCTATATTAAACTATTTCTTTTTTTTTCTTAATTTACACTCACTTCCCGTTGGTTAACCTAATGCCGGTTCTCTTCATAATTATCTAATTCTGATATAATATTGGCATGGGTAAATCAGATAAAGGATTTATGATGAATTTAGCAATTGGTGCAACGATTTTCGCAATTATGGCTTTTTTTACTATTTTATTTTTCGGAATTTATAAGATTTCTGAAGAGTAATTAAGCAGGATATCCAATGAATGAAATAGGAATTTTAAAAAAATGTCTGCCCCTATAATGCAAAACCCTTTTTTCTTTTTATACAATATGATTATAATTTGGCTCATTTTTTGCTATTAGTCGACAACTATGCCTAAGGTTGTTGTATGACTACAGTCGATACCGTTACTACATCTAGTTCTTACGTCGCCAAGCCAAAAGTGGATGTTTCTGTAGATAACAATGATTTTTCAATAGCACTCAATGAGGCGATTTCAGGTTCGGATGAGTCAGAAGTCGGGGTAACGTCTACTGCGGATAGTTCAACCATTCCTGCTCTGCAATCCCAATCACCTATAAGCCTCGAAACAATGATGAATGAGGCATTTTTACTCTCTGACGAAACGATGGCGGATGCATCGCGAAAGCCTAGCATGCTTGAGTTTATGAACGCTACGCAAGTTGATGCTCAAACGGCTAGCGATGTCCTTTATGGAGTGATCGGGTCAAATCAGGACTTACGTGACTGGGAAGCTATTATGAGCAGCTATGATCCACTTAAAAGTGCCCGAATCTCAACGGGTGCGATGTATAACAGCGATCTTGATTATGCTGCTGCAAGTATCGAAGCAGAAACATTGATATTAGAAGATGAAATAAGCGATACAGATACACAAGTGCCCATAGTCGAATCATCTACCATCGCGGAGTCCGGAAATTTTGCTTATATTGAAACAAGTACGTTTGTAGATGATGTAGAAGATGCGATTGTGACTTCTTCTTTTGCCCTCATAGATGGTCAAGGGAGAGTTTTAACAACCGTCTCAGACCCTAGTTCGCTCGCTAAACAAGCGACAAATTTCGGCTTTGATCTATCAGAACTTGTTGAACTCGAATCTCAGCTAAATGAGAGTGGAGTTGATTGGAAGATGGGGACATGGAGCAACGGGATGCAGTTAGCTAACAAAGAGACCATGCTGCAAAGTTTATTGGCACTGTAAAAAAGAAGTAGAAAGAAACAGGACTCTATGCCCATATTGGATATAATAACAGCGAAATTTTATAGATTAAAGGAAAATGATGTCTACTGTAACGATTAATGATAAAGAGTACAAACTGGAAGATTTGTCAGAAGAGGCAAAAGCACAACTTGTATCGATTCAGGTTGTAGATCAAAAATTAGCGGATTTGAATACGCAAGTAGCGATTATGCAAACAGCACGTAACGCTTACGCTCAAGCATTGACAGCGCTCCTACCAAAAAAAAGAGCTACTAAGTAATTGGATTTTATGCATTCTAGCGGATCGATCATAACTGCACTGACATTTACCCCCTACTATTCACAAACCGAAGATCGCATACGCCTGGTGGTCAATTATACCGATTTCACAAATCGGATTGACTTTTGGATCACCAGAGCTTTTTTACTAAAATTGGCACCCTCATGGGAAGAGTATTATTTTCGGTATGCAAGTCATCAAAAAATAAACACCGATACGCATCAAAGCTCAAGTGAGACAGCCGCAACGGATAACAGTACGCTCTCAGTGACAGAGAAAGCGGGAGTATTGCTAGAAGCCGTGGATATGACATTTGATAGTTCAAATGAGACATTTGAAATACGCTTACGAGGAAGTGATACCCAAGCGGTAGCCGTTTTAAGTGAGGAGATGATGATGACGCTGATCAAAACGATTTTTAATGCGGCACCTCATATGCAGTGGGGGATATCGCCTGCTTTATTAGTAAGTTAATGCAAAATCAGTTATAATCGCGCATTTATTAAAACACATATGTGACTAACAAGATAGTAGTTACAGCAAAGGCAATCTTAAAATATGTCGAACTTTATGAAACAACAAGATGAAAACGAATTAAAAAAAGTCATTTTTTTACTAAAAAAATCATTTTATTTTGCCGGATTCGTCTCTTTATTTATCAATTTATTAATGCTGGTTCCCTCTTTGTATATGCTTCAGCTTTACGACAGAGTATTGGCGAGCCGTTCACAAGAGACGTTGATAATGTTAACGCTGATTGTCGTCGTCATGTTTGCCGTGATGGGGACGTTGGAGTTTGTCCGTTCACGTATCCTGATCCGTGTCGGAAATGCCATCGATGCAAAGATGAGCACCCGTCTTTTTGATGCGATGTTTGCCCTTGCAAATCGTTATCCGGGGAAGTCAACGGCACAGCCATTGGGCGATTTGACGCAAATACGTCAGTTTTTGACTGGAACGCCGCTTTTTGCCTTTTTTGATACTCCGTGGATGCCGATCTACATTGGAATCTTATTTTTATTTCATGCCTATTTTGGATGGTTTGCGATATTTGCGATCATCGTTGCGCTTAGTTTGACATTGATCAATGAGAAGCGAACCAAATCAGGGCTAGAAGCCTCCAATCGTCATTATCAGTCATCTCAGTCGTTTATACAATCAAGCCTGCGCAACTCAGAAATCATCGAAGCGATGGGGATGCATGCCAACATACGACGCCGTTGGTACGGCCGTTACATCTCATTTCTAAATGAGCAGTCCCGTGCCAGTGATGAGGCGGGTCTATGGTCTAATGCGAGTAAAACGACGCGGATGTTGATGCAATCAATGATTTTGGGAATCGGTGGTTATTTAGCGATTATCGGTGAAGTGACACCTGGGATGATGATCGCAGGATCGATCATTATGGGGCGTGCTTTGGCGCCGATTGATTTAATGACCAGTACATGGAAGCAGTTTTCAACAGCCCGTATCGCGTATGACCGATTGGGTAAATTGTTAGCCGAGTTTCCTGAAACGCAGAGCCCGACACCGCTTCCTGCACCGCAAGGATTTATTGACTTGGAGGGAATCGTTGTTGTCCCTCCTGGGGCAAAAGCACCCTCTCTTCGTGGTGTAAGCATGTCGATAAAGGCGGGTGAAACGGTAGGTGTTATCGGGCCAAGTGCTGCCGGGAAGTCCTCACTTGCACGTGCTATGCTGGGCGTTTGGCCATGTGCCAATGGTAAAGTACGTATTGACGGTGCAGAAATCGGCCATTATGACCGTGCAATTTTGGGAAGCCACATCGGGTATTTGCCTCAGGACGTAGAGCTTTTTGACGGTACGATCAGTGAAAATATCGCCCGTTATGAAGACCCAAAACCTGAAATGGTCGTAGAAGCGGCTCAGGTAGCGGGAGTTCATGAGATGATTTTGCAGTTGCCTCAAGGGTATGATACGCCAATCGGACCGGGAGGCATTGCCCTCTCAGGCGGTCAGCGTCAACGCATCGGATTGGCACGTGCGATTTATTGCTATCCAAAAATTGTTGTCCTTGATGAACCCAATTCGAATCTTGATGATGTAGGCGAGAGGGCATTGGTGGGCGTTATCCTTGAGCTTAAAAAGCGTGGGACAACGGTCGTTCTTATTACTCATCGTCCTTCAATTCTGGGCATTACCGATAAGATCGCCTTTATGCGAGAGGGGCAGCTTCATTTGTACGGAACACGTGATGAAGTTTTGGCGGCACTAGCTCCAAAACAAACGCCAGTAGAACAGCAAGGAGGCCAGTCGTGAGCCAAACAGAACACGGACAACTTGTATCACCTGAAACTTTGCCAACCCCACAAACAGAAGACCGTTATTATCGTCGTCTTGGTCTTATTGTTCTTGGATTATTGGTGGGTGTATTTGGAATATGGGGTTCTTTTGCCCCTTTAAGCAGCGCCCTTCCGGCTTCAGGAAAAGTAAGCGTTGCATCCAGCAACCGAATTATTCAACATTTTGAGGGGGGGATTGTCAAAGCAATTTTAGTTAAAGACGGCGACAGTGTTGTGGTTGGTCAAAAACTGGTTGAGCTTGATGATACTCAAGCAAATGCACAACTGCAAATCATATTAGCGCAGTTTTTCGAGAATTTGGGATTAGAGTCACGCCTTATAGCTGAGCGTGATGGAAAAGGGAGTGTCGTTTTCAGTCCTGAAATAGATGGGATGTCCAGCGCTGCAGCGCGTACAATGATTACCGAGGCGCAACGCCGTGAATTTAATGCAAGATCACAGCAGTTGATCGATGAAAAACAGGTCCTTTCTGAGCGAATTGAGCAGTATAACAGCCAAATCCAAGGACTTGAAGCGATTGTTCAGAGTAAAACTTCTCTCTCACGTTCGTATGAGGATGAGATTAAAGAGTGGGAAATACTTTATGCGCAGCAGCTGATTGATAAAATGCGTCTTCGTGATATCAAGCGGGAAAAAGTACGCACCGACGGTGATATTGCCAATGCAAAATCTGAGATAGCACGTGCCCGAGGGCAGATCAGTGAAATTAAAGCACAAATGATCGCGCAAAGACAAAATTTTACAAAAGAAGTCGTTGCGCAACTCAGTGAAGTTCAAGCACGTTTGGCGGATAACCGTGCCCGTCTTGCTGCATTGCAAGATGCGATGAATCGGACAAAAATGATTGCACCCGTAGCGGGGATCGTTACAAACCTTCAAGTGCATACTGTAGGTGGCGTTATCCCCTCGGGCAAACCGATTTTGGAAATTGTACCAGAGGGAGAAGCGCTTATTATTGAGGGTAAAGTTGCGGCAACGGATATCGCAAGCATACGTCTTGGGCTCAAAGCAGAGATTCGCTTCCCTGGATTCGCACATATTAAATCCCTCAATACTGTTATGGGTGAAGTGATTCACATTGCACCGGATGTTATAGTGGATGAAGCTTCTAAGATGTCGTACTATCCGGTTAAAATTCGTGTGACTCCTGAGGGACAAGCGGAACTTTTGAAAAACCATTTGAGCATACAGCCTGGTATTCCAGCAGATGCTATGATTGTAACGGCTAGCCGAACATTTTTAGACTACATGATCCATCCGTTTAAAAGTATGTTTACAAGAGCATTTAATGAGCAGTAATAGTAAAGGCAAACCTATGAAGCTTAGCTACAGTGTTTTGGCGATTATTGCGTGTGAACTTGCAAGTTGGGGTTCAGAGCCTTTGATGTTGAGCAAAGCCTACGATTTAGCACTTAAAAACGAACCCCATCTGCGTTCTGTGACACTTCAAGTTGAGGCGACGAAAGAATCGACAGAACAGAGTAGAGCACGTATTTACCCACAGCTGCAAGCAACGGTCTCTTGGGGGAAATATGAGTATGAAGCTCCTTATTTGAGTAAACCAGTTAAAGAAGAATATAGAAATTATTCAATATCTGCATCACAGGCACTTTATCATCCAGAAATATACAGCGCAATTCATGAATCCAAATCACGTGAGACAGCGGCACGCAATGAGTTGCAAGCTGAAGTCCAAAAACTAGGATTGGATGTAGCAAAAGCCTATTTTAATTTGTTAAGAATTCAGCGCAATGTTGAGTTGTTTAAATCAAAAAGAGAATTTTATGAGAGTAAGTACAAGCAGCTCGATGAAATGCTAAAAATTGGGCTAACAAATCGTATGGACTTTCTGGAAGCTAAAATACACAGCGATAAAGCACTCTCCGAGCTTTTAGCTGAACAAAAACGGCTTCAGGTGGGAACACTTCGATTGGAACATTTGATAAAAGAGCCCGTAGGGGAACTGCCAAGTTTTGATTTTACCGCAATAAATACGGATAAATTGTTTCTTGATCGTGCGCAATGGGAGAGTAAATTAAGCAACAATCCCAAACTAAAAGCGTCTATTGCATCCAAAGAAATGGCAATGCACCAAGCTGCTTCTAGAAAGTATGGTCATTATCCAAAAGTGGACTTAAACATTAACAGAAAAGAGACATTTACCCAAGATACCGTTGCCCACAATTATGACAATCAGGCAATTGTGCAGATGTCGATACCGATATACGAGGGTGGATACACACAGTCACGAGTTCGCGAGGGAATCTTGTTAATGGATTCGGCGCAACAAGAGGTCGAATTCAATCGGCTAGACAGCAAGCTACGATTTGAAGAGTTTTGGGCAGAACACGAGCTAAATATTGAAACAATGCGAGCGTACAAAGAGTCTGAAAAATCGGCAGAACTTTTTTTAGAATCAGTTGAAAAAGGGAATAAAGCCGGGCTTAAAAGTGTAGTTGATGTACTCGAAGCGAAGGCAAAATTATACGAGGTTAAGCGTGATACGATTGATGCTGGGTATGAATTGGTCAACAATTATTTGAGTTTGCTGGCTGTTAGCGGAGAGCTTAACAGTGAGAACATTGTTAGCTTGGAAAATATGGCAGTAAGCCGAGGAAATATACGATAACGTCGTCCGCTCAATGATGAATACGGACGGGCGTAAAGCTTAGAGCTTTACTTCGACTTTGGAAGAGGCTCGAAGGCTGTCGGTGGTTTTCGTCATGGTCGCTTTAAATTTTTCCATTTTGATAAACTGTGTGATCTCAAACTTGGCTTTCTCATACGGCACAAGCTTGCCGCCTTGTTTCAATTTGTCTTTATTGGCATCGTAAAACGTCTTGCTATCAGCTTCAGAGACGCTGATCTTCCCCATTTGCTGTTTCATCCACATATCGACCGCGAGGTCATCGCGCAATGCCGCATAGGCCAGTTTGAACTGAGGGGTATTTTGGATACCGCTTTTAGCAACTTGTCCCTTGATGAGGTGCTGATTGATCAGTTGATCGACGATCTGACGCTTCATTTTTGGATCAAGTTTGTCAAACGTCATACCAGGAATGGCTTTTGCAATAAATGCGCTGGCATCTAAAGTAGTGATCGCTTTGCCATTAACAGTAGCAAGAGTTGTTGCAGCGGCAAGAGCGAACGTTGCAGCTGCAGCAAGAATAAGGGGTAAGCGTAGTAACATTAAGTTCCTTTGTGGATATTTCATTTAGGGATATTGTAACGAAAAAATGATTTTCTATTGATACAAATCAGAAAAAAAACCAGATCAGCAATGCCGCACCTATGGCTAGGTTCAGCCAGCTTCCACCCTCTTCAAAAAGCATCAACAATAGATTGCAGTACTGTTCTTCAAAAAAAGAGGGAGGCAGCAAGGTTTGAGCTTTGGCAAATGCCGTGATTTCGACTCCCCAGATGAACGCTATGATCTCAGGAACGATCAAGAATAAAACTATTCCCAAAAATCCCCAAACCGATTTCTCAGGTTTTAGGGATACGAGTACTTTTTGTGTTCTAGGATGTTGTGTGATTTGTTTTATTTTAGTTTTGATTTTATGTTTCATATTTTGTGCTTGTTGCTTTGTATTATTTGCAGATATTTTGGTGGACCCTAGCGGGATCGAACCGCTGACCTCGTCGCTGCCAGCGACGCGCTCTCCCAGCTGAGCTAAGGGCCCAAAAAGAGACTCTTTTTGGAAAGAAATTGAATTATACGCACTGTGTTCTTAATTTACGGTTTAAACGAGAAAATTTAAAGTTTTAAAATCGCTATGCCGATATAGAGTTAATATTCCCGCAGGAGTTTAGCGGAAAAAGGGTTGGGTATGATTAAAAAAATAGTTTTGACAGCGGCGATGGGAACCATGGGGCTTGCGTGGGGTGCTGGTGATGTGACGATTCAGGTGATCAACGCGGTTAAAGAAAAATCCATTACGCACGATTTTGAGAAAAAATTGAGAAAAACAGGCTTGCCTGTTCATAAAGTAGTGGAGGGCGGTCGATACATTGTCACCTTGGGAAACTATAAAGATGCCAAACCTGCCAAAGTTGCGCTAAAAAAAGCACGAACTATTGTGTGTAAAGAAGCTTTTATCCGCCCTGTTAACAGAGATCAGGTTGCTGTAGCACCACATGAGCCTGCAAAGACTGTAAAAGAAGCAGCGACACATGTAACAGCGGCTAAGGCGGCTGTGGTTGCACACTCACCTGCAGCTGTACAAGAGTCGAATAAGGTTGTGGTCGTAGAGGCAAAGCCGGTGATGGCAGTGGTAAACAACTCTCCAGCCGTTGTAGCCAAAAGTGAAAGCCAAGTAGCCTCCGAAAAAAAAGAAGCGCATATAAGTGAAATCGCACAGGCTATCAATTTTTATAAAAACTCACCCTACCACCGGTTTGAACCGGTAAAGCTGCAGCAATAAAATCAAGGCTCTTTGTTAAGAGCGCTGTAGAGGCAATCAAGGTCGATATGGTGCATGTTTTTGGCTTCTACATGGAGTGCTTCAAAAAGCTCAATAGAAGTCTCCCCGTTGCTAGGGTAACAAACAGCGCATGAATGGATGGGAGAGGTAAAGCTCTCTTCTATCATACGCTTGACAATCCCTGTCCCATAACGATCAGTATAGGGCATTATAAAGAAGTAGTAGTGCTCATAATGCACGATTGAATCTGACGTTCTTAATAGAGTTGGAAGATTAAGATCGATTGTCTCCTGTGGTATTCCCGTAAAGTCGCAAAAAAGAATCGTGAAACTTTCCGAACGATTCTCATTCAATCGAAAAGCCATACCGATATTTAGATCAACTAATGCCGAAAAATTATAAAATGAAAAAGCTACGCCCGCCATATTGACTCCTATAATTACATTCCACAGAGTATAACGTGAATTCTTTATAAAATGGTTTACATTGGAAGACTGATGATGTGGGCTAATCCTTTGTAGATGCTAAATCCGCCATAAAGGGCAATAGAGACAGCCGCAATACGGTTCATGGTTTGACGAAACGCGATCTCTCGCATAAAATTGACCGATTGGCCAAGGGCTAGCAATGTGGGGACGGTTGCTAATCCAAAGACCAACATGATAAGACCCCCTTGTACGATTGAGGCGCTGGAAGCCGCTTTAGCGGCAAAGAAAAAGACGAATCCGCATGGGAAAAGCCCGTTCATCATCCCCAAAGCAAAAAAACTTTTCACACTTTTACTCTTTATCAGACGGGAAAAAAGTGTTTTAAAAACAGCAAAATTCATAAAGGAACTCTCCAGCAGATGCAACAGCTTGGAAACCCCCAGCATGGAGAAAGCGGTGATGATCATCAATACCCCTGCTGCTATGAGCAATGTTCCTTTGGCCGCCATAGAGACCGTCAAGAGCATCCCGATCCCACCAAACAGCATTCCCAGCATCGTATAGGAGCTCACCCGCCCGACATTGTAGGCGCCATGGCGAATGAGTTGCTCACCACGGCTCATGGATGCATCTATCTTCGTTGAGCTGTAGGCAAAGATAAAACCGCCGCACATACCGATGCAGTGACCAAAACTTCCTGCGAAAGCAATTGTGATGATGATCCACCAATCCATAGCGCTCATTACTATTCCTTTTAAATATTATTATGATTATAAATAATATTTGTTACAAAAGTGTTAAGCCTTAACACTTTTGTAACAAAGATATGCAACAATAGCACGAAATGATTTAAAGGACCCGTACAATGAAAAATATTTTATTCGCAATCATTACCATGACATCAGTAGCAAGTGCAGATAAGCTGGTGAATCTCAAAATTGACGGTATGACGTGTTCAATGTGTATTGGTGATATCAAAAGTTCTGTTGCTAAAGTCAAAGGGGTAAATGACACGACAATCTATCTCAAAGAGGGACGTGCACAGGTTAAGGCTCAAAAGGGCGCAAAATCTGAAGCAATGTGTGATGAGGTTAAAAAATTGGGCTACGGCTGTACTGTCGTTAAATAAAGTATTTCTGTGCGTCGTTTCGGCCCAGATCGCAAATGCTCCTAATCGTTTCATTGCCAAATGTTAGCGCTTGCTCTCCTTCGAAATCAGGCTTGCAATAAGCCAATACCAATTTCGCCGCCAATGTCTTGTCCGCTTCGCTCGCGCTAAGTGAGATCAAGCAGTGAGGGCCAAAAAGATCAGTATTGATGTGCATGTATTTAGGATTCTCAATTTCTTCGAGTTTGCTATTTTCTTCTTCGGTGCGTCCTATGATAAGCTTTGCGCCATCGGGGAGGCGTAGTTGACGACCATATTTGAGTGTCGGGATATCGGCTTTGATAAAAGCGTCGTCATGTGCCACAATATCACGGATCTTGCGAGAGAAGTGCTCGTCTGTCAGCAAGCATCCCCCGCCTGGTTTTTCGAAATCGACGATTCCAAACGATTCAATAAGCTCCATTTGTCGATCGCGGCTTCGTCCTACGATCTCTTCGAGTTTTTCACGATCTACCCAGCCATTGATCTCAGGGATGGTTGGCTCAAGTAGTTTTGCGCTCATTGGACGCAGTAGCAATCCTTCGCAATCACTCATTTGGAGTACTTTTTGTAGAGACTCACCGTTTTGGCTCATTGGGCGTTGGCCCAGTACTTCACCACTGATGAGAAAATCTGCCCCTTCTTCGACCATGAGGCGCTTAGCGACTTCAAACATTTTGGCATGACAATCAATACATGGATTGAAGTGTTTTCCGTAGCCATGTTTGGGAGTAAAGAGTACTTTTTCCAAATATTCGTCTTGGATGTCAACGATGCGCAGTGTCGCCCCTACTTGATCACACATATTTTGCATGTGTTCACGACGATCTTTGATCGAACCGAATCCAGTACTGATATTACAGGCGATGACTTCAATGCCTTGATTGATGATCAGTTTCATCGCGAGGGTTGAATCGAGACCACCGCTAAAGAGGGCTATGGCTTTCATATAAACTCCTATTTTATTGTTATTTACGTTCGTAGTGAGCCTGTCGAACCATGAAGACCCTTCGAGAGCTTCAGGGCGAACGGGACTTAAGTCAGCGGTACGAGTTCGCCTCGTTTGAGCCGCGCTATTTTTTCACGCATTTGACGTATTGCGTATGATTTCTGATCGAATGATAGCGAATTTTCGCTGGCTAGTTTTTTGAGTTCTCGGTTGTAATGGGCGTTTAAGAAGGTCATAAGCTCAGCTCTCAATGCTTCGTCCCCATCGAAACTATGGATACGATCATCCATCATGATCGCCATTAATTGAGGTTCATCCGTGCTATTGGCGATGGCTGCTGCAAATTCGTTTGGATGATATTGGAGCAAAGAGGCATCAAGGTAGTCGAGAAGCCCATCCGTGATTTGCGGACGTTCCAAAATCGTTTTAATCAAACTGAGTTCCCACATATCATGATGGGACAGCTGTGGACTCTGTAGTGCTGTTTTGGTTGATGAGGTATTGGCAAGACGTATTAGCGAGGGAGAGATTCCCAGCTGTGAAGCGATAAAGGGGCGGTATTCTTCTTGCATCAGGGGTGAAAGAGTTTTAATGTACCCCAAACATTCATTGAGAGCATTTTCTTTAACTTTAGGGTCACGAAGATCATAGCCTGCACATATCTCACTGATCACAAATTCGATAAACGTGATGGGTCGGTGAAGCAGGGCGTTGAGCTCTTGGATAAGACCCTCTTTGATCATATCTGCAGGGTCTTTTCCCCCCTCAAAGAGGATGACTCCCCCCTCAAAACCGCCTGTACTGAGTAATCTTGAGGCTTTTAGCGCAGCAGCACGCCCCGGCTTGTCTCCGTCATAGGCAACCAAGACACGCGGTTCACCCTTACGTAACAGCGGAAGATGCTCTGCGGTGAGTGCGGTACCCAGTGTAGCGACGCTTTGGGTGAAACCTGCTTGATGCAGCATCACGACATCGAGATACCCCTCGGTTACGATGACCTCTTTGTGTTTATAGATCGATTCGCGCGCAAGAGGGTATGCATATAAAAGACGGGATTTGTTAAAAATGGTGCTTTGGGAGGAGTTGACGTATTTGGCCTGATGACCCGTAATAGTACGCCCTCCAAATCCGACAATGGAGCCGTTAGGGGCATGAATGGGAAACGTGATACGCTCGATAAAACGGGCAAATTCCCGACCGCCGTCGCTGCCGATCGCCCCTTGTTCCACCGATTCTTTGATGGTATAACGGTGCTGTTTTAAAAATTCTAGCGTTTGGGCAGATGTGGGAGCATAACCGATGCCAAAACGCTCGATACTGGAGGCAAAGATTCCCCGATCGGTGAGATAGCTTTTGGCGGTTGTGTGCTCATCGAGCAGTTTTTGATACCATCCGCTAAGCTGGTCGAGAAGATTGGAGCGTTCGCGCCGTTCATTGTTATCGGTATACTGGAGGGAATAGTTGACAGAAGATGCCAGTTTCTCGATGGCTTCGGGGTAGTTGAGTTTTTCGTATTCCATCACAAAACTAATCGAGTCGCCTCCGACACCGCATCCGAAACAATGATATTTTTGACGTGCAGGATTGACGGTAAAGCTGGGGGATTTCTCATCGTGAAACGGGCATGGGGCTTTGAAGTTAGCCCCTGCGCGTTTGAGCTCGATGTACGAGCCCACAATATCAACAATGTCAAGACGGGCTTTGAGCCCTTCGATGGAATCGGTGGTTATCATAACTGTGATTTTAGCTTAAAGTGCCTAAAGCTGTGGTACAATGGCAGTTCGAAAATTTTAAATAGAAAGTAGGTGATTGTAGATGCCTGGAATTATCTTACGCCAAGATGATAATTTTGATGCTGCATACCGTCGCTTTAAGAAACAAACAGATCGTAATCTGGTTGTTACTGAAGCTCGTGCTCGTCGTAACCACGTTACAGAGACCGAAAAACGCAAACAGTTCAAAATCAGCGCTCGCAAGAAGATGTTAAAACGTCTCTATATGATGCGACGTTACGAATCTCGCCTGTAATATAAGCCTTCGGGCTTATTTACACCTGTTTTACGGACTTCTAAAGCTTTTTAAGTTTTCTTTTTAAAGTTCATTTCTACTTCATTTATACCTGCTAATTAAAAATCACTCTAAAAACACTTCTTTTTTTGCCGTTCTCATTTTTGTGATTCGTTCCCCGTTTCTATCTATTCCATAGATCCGCCCAAATTTGAGCGCATCTTTTTAATATTAAAATTCTGATGTTTTATGATCTCCCCAAATTTTTGGGCATTGTCGGGGTGTATCCAAATTTGGATGTATCTTTGAGGATAGGACGGCGGAAAATTTCGCTCTCATTTTTAGGTGTGAATTCTTTTACCCGAAACCCTTACAAACACCATCATGATCGGGTTTTGTGTTTCCCATAACTCGTGAATTTTCTAACGAACTTTTATCGGATTTTATTACGCGCTTATTTGCTGTTGCATTTGTTAGAAACATTATCTTTGAAACATCGATACAAGCGTGGTTTGCATGGAAACTTTACTGTTGCATTTTTGAATGAGTATTTTAATTAGTTTCCAATAATGTTTCTTTTATTTACATCATTAAAAAAAACTGCCATATTGACTTGTAGTGCTTCGGAAATTTTATAGAGCTGTTCGGTACTAAAATGTCTTCCCTCTGTTCCTGCCTCTGCTTTAGCTATTACTGATGTGGATAAATAGCCAATTGATAGGGCTAAATCAAGTTGTGTAATGCCCTTCTCTTTTCTTATATCGGCTACATTTTTACCAATGAGCCTATGAAGTTCTGATAGTTCTTGATTGCTAAACTCGATTGATTCCAATTGTAAACTTCATTCATGTGATTTTTTAAGTTTAGCAGTGTTAGAATGCACAATAAAGTCACTATAATGACTTATTTAAGGGAATAGCTTATGAGTATGATTAAATGTATAGAATGTGGTGAAGAAATAAGCACCGATGCAAAAACTTGCCCAAAATGTGGAACGTCTAAACCTCATAAGAATAAAGGGCAAATGATTGCAGTAGCGGTAATCGCGGTTATTACTTTTGCAGTGGCGATGAATTATACCAAAACCAAAGAGCCGATAAACGGCGAAGCACTTACTAAAGAGGCAAATGGCAAACCAGCCATTATGACTCCGAACGAGGTTAAGATTTATAAATCATTTATTCAAGATGACCTATCGGTATACGCAGACGGTGGGGACAGCATGATTACATCATTGAATATAATCGACCCTTTACCTATTCAAATGACTATCAACCATCTACAAAAAGAGTATGAGAAAAATGAAGTCTCAGCCGATGGAAAATATCGAAAGAAAGCTGTTATAGTCAAAGGTAAAGTTAGCAGTATAGACCGTTCAATCGGTGATAACTATCTAATCATGTTTCATGGCGGTTCAAATGAGTTTATGCACCCAAGTGCATCGATGGAGAGCGATCAGACTGAGTATCTATCAAAGCTAAATAAAGGTGATCAAATAAGTCTCTCTTGCAATGTAAGCGGTATGTTGATGGGTACAGTTTCGTTGAATCACTGTATTCCCGCCAATGTGTGGGCGTCTGACGTTACCGATAAAATTGTCAATGCAACGGGAAGCCTTGTTGATAATGGAGACAAGCGCATAACTGACCTTGTTAAGTTCTCCAAGTTGTATGCTTCCAAATTGAACCCCGATAGTAAATGTTTCAGTGGAGACAACAAAGACGAATGTATGAAAGAAATCGCAAATATAAAATTTACTGACGACGAAAAAAAATCCATTAAGGCGCAGGGCGCAAAAAACTAATCGCCTTGTACCCCAATAGATTTTATTAATATCTTGGGGCTATTGCATTTAATCCGCTTAATGTTGATTTCTTGGGATTAAGTTTCGACAAAGAGGGGGTTAGACGTTGAATTTTCTATCGTATTTTTATCGTACTTTTTTAGTGTGTCCTTCTCTCTATAAAGCACGCTAACAAGGGGGTTTAAGTGTTTCCTTTTTGTAACCTTTTTCAGTCATTTATCAAACTTGATTTTTAAATCCTTCTTAATCTGTAAAAACTCTTTTTTTATCATGTACCCATCGTCTATAAGTCCAAACAATCTTTTGACGATCAACGTAGAATTATAAAATTGAAGATTTTTCTCGCCTCTATCCATAGCCGTATCAATGAGCATCTTTTGATTATAGAGAATATGCGAAACAAGTAAACAAATTTGTATTGTGTTTACTATCGCCCCCCGTTGCCACTCTTCAAGAGGAGAGAGGGAGGCGATAGGCTTCAATTGTTCAATATTGGTTAAGCCTTGGATAGATTCCAGTTTATTCGATCTCATTGAGCTTCACCGTGACCGCTTCTTTTTTGCCAGTGAACTCGCATGTAGTGACTAAACCCGTATCGGTAAAGACTGATTGTTTCTCGATCTTCTCTAACTGTCCGATAATATCATTCCGTACCGTTGCAAGGTCTTTGAGTGTTGCCCCCGTAAAGTCGAAATTCTCTATCGCATCGTCGATCTTTTTTAAATGCTTCAAGAGCTGTTCATATTTTGCCTTGACGGTGAATTGATACATTTCTTTCAATGTTGCCAGTGATTGAAATTTCATATCGTTCAATTCGTCTTTAAAGAGTCGCCCCCATTGTATAAGGGTAGGCTTTGAAGTCTTTAGCTCTATGGCTATTTTGTCGTAACTCATTCCCGACGCTCTCAACTGTAAAAACTTTTTTTGTTTGTCGTTCATTTTCTCCTCTTTTTCGCTGTTTTTTCATGTACAAAGTGAAACGCCCTCTTAAGCCCGATGGTGACGGACTTTTAAGGGAGTTTTAAAAGACTAATTTTCTTATCACTTAACGAAATACCCTCTTTATAAAAGCATCCGTTTTTAGTGTTGCCGATTCGATGATCTCATCCGCATTAATAGCTTCACCATTACGCCAAAATTGACCTATAAACGAGTATTCTATCCGTGTTAATGGATAGCTCAATCGGTTTGCGTGTTGCTTATCATACGCCGTTACCTTTGCATATTTCGGCTTAGGTGGTTGGTAGTAGATAGTTGTTTTCTCAAACACCGCCGCCCCGTGTCTTTTGCATAGCGTCCGATGAGTTCGGCTATTTGAGTAATCACACCACTTTAAGCCGATAAGGTCGATACAACGATCAAGGCGGGATAATCTGAGCGGTTCATCCCATACGATTAAAAACTCATCGAGTATCGCCCGTCTTTGGATTGCTCCATCATTCAAGGCGGGTTCGTTTCGTTCGTATTGCTGTAAGCCGTGAAAATGTAGCTCTATGCCCTTACCGTTGCCATACCGTACCAATGGGATAGATTGACCCCGTTCGTGATGCAAGAGGGCTACAAACGCCGCCGTCTTTGGTAGGGTTCGCCCCGTAATGTTTCGCCATTCTTTCCGCTGTTCTTTTATCGGTCTGATAGGTGAGCATTTCAAGATTTCAAGCTGTCCGCCTAAAATCGTCTCGATCTTCTTTGCCGTATGTAAATCAGCATCGCCCGTTATTACTTGCAGGACGACGCTATCAATAGCCGTCACCCGTTGCATATTTAGCACGGCGAGGGTATAATGACGGTATTAAACTCCCCGCATCATTCCCCGCTGTTCTTCCACTTAGGCGGGTTTCTTCGCCTCTGATTTTTCTATGAAGCTATCAACCTTTGAGCGAAAATAATCAACAAGATTTTTTAACCGCTCTACGTTTTCGGGTGTGTCGATTATTCGATACGGCTTATACCAACTATAACGGCTCTCCTCTGTCGCTTGTTCGTCAAACAGTACCCCCGCTTTTCGATATTCGCTGATAATATTTTCAACACGTCGGACGAAAAATTGATCTACACCTAAAGAAGTGCTAACGGGTCGTTTTTCTAATAACGCCTCACCAATGAGAAGATGAGATAGATAAGGGGGCTTTTTGACTTTCATTTTGCCACCTCACTAAAATGCTCTCCAGCGATTGCACTCATATCGATCTGTATTTCAGTGGTGATAAAATCAATCACTTTTCTAAACGGGTTACCCTTTTGATACTGTTCACTAATTGCAAAGCAACGGCGCATTACTACGTTTAACATTTCGTAGGTATCAGCTGGGTCGTGTATCTTTGCGCTGTCTATGGCTTCCATTAGCTCAAGAATGATGAGCATTTTATTATTGCATTTCATGCTGCCACCTCAAGCGGTTTTGATATTTGATTCGGTCAAATATCTAACTATCTCTTGGAGTGGATATACAACTGTGCCGTTTTTGGATTTACTATCTAACTTTTTGTAACCTGCACCGATTCCCTGCTCTCTCATTCTGTAAAGAGTCGCTAAAGATACTTTTAGCACTTTTGTTACATCGTTTTGTTTTAGCACCGCCCCATATTGAGGCAACATCAAGCTATAAAGCTCTTTTTGTTCTTCTGTGAGTAACTTACTCATTGTTTTGCCTTCGTACCATTTCCGATACAAGCCCTTAGCCAAAGGGTGGCTGTTAGTAGTTAAAAATTTCTACTAAACAAACAAATCAAGATATAAGCGGTGAAGCTTTTACTTGCAAGGTCTTAATTTATTATGACTGAAGTTTCGCATAATCAATTTTTTTTCTCAAAGGAGGACTTCGTCACAAAGTGATAAAGTCTACGTGTAGTGGGGTTTGTGAAGTGTTGCTTATAATAACTTTATAGTTTTTAGATACTCTATTAATCGTTTTGTGAAATTATCTATCGCTTCATCACTGTAAATATAATGATCTATCAACTCTTTTTCACCGTTTGGGCTTATGGCTGTAACTTGTTCAAACCCTCCTATAAAGGCTTGGATAGCTTTGTCTAATTTATCATAACTTGGCTCATTGTAACAGTATTGAAAATGAGCATCATAAGATAAATTAGACACGGTTAGTTTTGCATTGCCGTTTACCACTTCAATCTGTTTTTTTAGCCATTCTATCCCATGATAAACATCTTTTAAGCAGTATTCGCCTCTTTCGGGATACACATTCGCCATACTTTTAAAATGAGGGTTTGTATCACTGTTTAGGGATAAAAATTCAAAGACTTTTAACGCTTTTTTTAAGCTCTTAATATCGTTTGTTTGAGCTCTTTGTTCTCTTGGCTTTGGCTCTTCTTTTCGTGATCTCCATATTTCAACGGTATCAAATAAGCCATCCATAAACTTGATGATGTCGGTGGTATCGCCTAATAAGAGCTCTAAATATTGCTCCTCTTCACTGGTTTCGTCATATTCCAAAAATCCCATAAGCCATGAATGTTTAAGATAAATCTCATCGCTAAACTGTGGATTATCAGCGGTAAAATCTTCTCTTCTAAGGGCTTCGTAATAAGGTACTGTATGAAAAAGCTTTTTTCTCATTGACGCATCTTCTAATAATGCGTTCCGTACTTCGTCATAAAAGTTCTGATCTATCATATTACCGCCTTAACATCACATAATTTCATCTATAAAGCCCCTGTATCGCATCTTTACCATTCTCGGGGCTTAACTTTGCGTATCTGAAAGTTTGTTCTATCTTTGCGTGATTCATTAATTCCTTGATCGTGTAGATAGGTACGCCATTGATTGCAAGATGAGAGGCGAATGTGTGCCTAAAGGTATGTATCACGGTTCTATTTTTTGCATCTTTGGTGTCAAGCCCTTTGTTGAATAATTTATCTAATAACGGCTTGATTCTGTGCTGTATTTGTCGCTGTGTAAGTTTCGTATCGTGTGCATCTTCAAAGCTAACTACATAATCATTTATGTTGAGTGATTGCAAGTATTCTTTCATTGACGCTAAAAACTCTTTTTGCAAGTAGCCTGTATATGTGCTTTTTGTTTTGAGATTCTTGAGCGTAACCGTTCCACTTGCTAAATTAATATCTTTTTTTTGTATGTGTAGAATTGTCTCGAAACGTCCACCTGTTTGGAGCGATAAATCTATAAAAAGACTCACTAAAAAATTATCTTTTATAACCTTTTTGAGCTGTTTGATTTCAGCAAGTGATAAATATCGCTGTCTATCATTATCTATTTTGTAGCTTTTTACTGCGATACAAGGATTGACTATCTCTAAGCCGTGCTTTTTTATGCTGTGATTGTATATCGTGCTTATAAGCTCTTTGATACTCTTTAGTGTTTGATTCGATAGTGGTTGAGTCGATAGTGGTTGATTCGATTTGTTCGTTGCTTTAACATCTGTGAGTAGTTTTTCTATGGTCTCTTTTGTAATTTTGTGAATATCTTTATTGCCGATAATATCTTTGATGTGGATATTGTAACGGCTCATTCTGCTTGAAGTGCTACTCATATCTTTAAAATATGTTTGGGCTAAATCATCAAAGGTAACTATCTCTTTTTTCTTCTTGGTAGCTATGACGGTTATATCTTCACCGTGTAACATTTTTGATAGCTGTTCGGCTCTTAGATTAAAGGCATTGATCTCTCTTATTCCGTCTGAGTATTTACCAACCTTAACCCATTTCTTTTTTTTATTATCATTAATATCATTGTATGAAAAATAAAAAACTTTGTCCCCGTCCTCTAAAAGGTTATAATAAACGCCTGTTTTTGCGGTTTTAACCATTGTGAAAAGCCCTTTTGATTTCTACCCTATTTATACCTATTGGTGTAAAAAGTAGCAATAACTTGAATTAACTTGAGATTTATTATACAATGTTATAAGCCCTATGTAAAGGGGTTTGAATGAAGTTTCACATACTTTAAGAAACTTGGAAAATAGGCATGGTGAGACGTTACGAATCTCGCCTGTAATTTCAAGCGCTCACGCGCTTGGGTTACACCTTTAATTTTCTTCCCTTAATTTTTCCACACGTAACAAACCCCTTACAATCCCTATGCTACAATTACGTTAACTAAATTTTACGCAAGGCTACTCTTATGCTCTTTAGCGCACCTCTTAAAACAAACTCCAAAAAAATCATGCTGTTGGGTTCTGGTGAACTCGGTAAAGAAGTTGCTATTGAAGCACAACGTCTAGGGATTGAGGTCATTGCCGTAGATCGTTATGAATTTGCTCCGGCACATCTTGTAAGTAACCGTTCATATGTTATTAACATGCAAGATCAGGAGGCAGTGCTAGAGATCATCCGTCTTGAAAAGCCCGACTATATTTTGCCGGAGATCGAAGCAATTAGTATCGATGCATTGTTTGCGGCAGAGGCTGAGGGATTTTGCGTTATTCCCAATGCGGAAGCGGTCAACAAGACCATGAACCGTAAAAATATTCGCCGTTTTGCTGCCGAAGATTTAGAGATTAAAACAAGTCGTTATCATTTTGTGAGCACGTATGAAGAGATGTGCGCGGCAGCTGAGGATCTCGGATTCCCATGTGTTATCAAGCCTGTTATGAGTTCATCTGGACATGGGCAGAGCATTGCCAAAACCCCGTTTGATTTGGAACACTCATGGGAGATCGCCAAAGAAGCACGCGGAGATGCGAGCGAACTGATCGTTGAAGAGTTTATCCGATTTGATTATGAGATTACTCTATTGACGGTACGTAATGGAAAAGATACGGTATTTTGTGAGCCGATCGGGCACATCCAAAAAGATGGTGATTACATCTACAGCTGGCAGCCGATGGAAATGTCGAAAAAAGCATTGAAGCGCTCAAAAGCGATCGCACAATCGATCACCGACGGTTTAGGTGGTCGCGGGCTGTTTGGTGTTGAGCTGTTTGTCAAAGGCGATGAGGTCTATTTCAGTGAAGTGAGCCCACGTCCCCATGATACAGGGATGGTAACACTCATCACCCAAAGTCAAAGTGAGTTTGCATTGCATGTACGTGCGGTTTTGGGTCTTCCATTAGGATTTACTTTTTACGGTGATGGTGCCAGTGCCGCATTTAAATCAGCTGTTGAATCGCATGAACCTGTTGTCGATGTTGCGGACAAGCTGTTTGATACTAAGACCTTTGTTCGCGTATTTGGGAAGCCTGAAGCGCACGTTGGACGACGAATGGCCGTGATATTGGTCTTTGATAAAGTGAATAAAGCACTCAAAAAAGCAAAAAAATTGATCAAAGGGATCAAAGACGATAGCTCTAACTAAAAGATGCCGATGGCATGTTTTAGTGAGCAAAATAACATAAAATAGGAATATTATGAACATTGTCTTATTAGACACACTCACTTACGGTGATACTTCTCTGGAGGACTTTAATACGCTAGGAAGTGTTAGCGCGTATGCTACGACCTCAGCGGATGAAACTGCACAGCGTGTTGTGGATGCCGATGTCATAGTGACTAACAAAGTGGTTATTAGCGATGCCGTGATGCAAGCCGCACCTAATCTCAAGCTTATTTGTGTTGCGGCGACGGGGACAAATAACATCGATCACGATGCAGCGGCAGGCCGTGGTATTACGGTGAAAAATGTCGCAGGGTACTCAACTGATGCGGTGGTACAGCATACGTTTTCGATGCTGTTTTACCTGATGGGGCACTCGCGCTATTACGATGAATACGTTAAAAGCGGTCAATGGCAAAAAGAAGCGGTATTTACCCATATCGGTCCCTCCTTTAGTGAACTGCGCGGTAAGACATGGGGGATTATCGGTTTGGGTGAGATCGGGCGCAGTGTTGCAACCATTGCAAAAGCGTTTGGTGCCAAAGTGATCTATTATTCAACCTCAGGTAAAAATGAAAACAACGAGTTTGAAAAAACAACGTTGAGCCGTTTGATTGAAAACAGCGACGTTATCTCTATTCACGCACCGCTCAATCTAGCCACTGAAAATCTGATCTCTCACTCTGAGTTATTACAGATGAAAGACGGCGCAGTATTGCTTAATCTTGGTCGTGGCGGGATTGTGGATGAGGATGCCCTCTCGGTGATCATCGATGTCAAACCGATCTATGTGGGATTGGATGTCTTGATCAAAGAGCCGATGAGTACACCGCATGTGCTTATGAACATCAAACATCACGAGCGTTTGTATATCACGCCGCACATTGCATGGACTTCCGTAGAAGCACGCCAACGGCTTATCGCGGCAACGATAGAGAATATTAAAACGTTTTCAGAATCAACGGTAAAATAAACGCAATACCTAAAAATAATATTGATGTGACAAACACCTGTATCGTGACGGTACGGGGTGCACAGTTATAGAGAGAGGCCAGATTAACATTGGCGACTGCCAGCGGAACCATCAGCTCCAAAAACACCATCCCCTTCACCGAACTTTCCATCTCGATTTGTCCCAAAACCACCCATGCAAGGGCTGGAATGAGAATAAATTTTGTTCCGCTGATCCATATGGTAAGGCGTTTATTGATCTCTTTGAATTTGGTACCGTACAGATAAATCCCAAACAATACCAACTGCATGGTCATCGAGGCATACGCCCCCATCATCAGTGTTTTATCCACCGCCTCGCTTGGGTGATAACCAATGAGGTTGAGTAAAATGGCTACCATAGCCGCCCATAGAACCGGTAGTTTTAGGATATTGATTAGTGAATCACGCACGCTGAACTCACCACGTGAATAGTAGAAAACCCCGATCGTGTAAACCACGAAAACGTTAACGAGATTGATAAGGGTCATATAAGGGACACATTGTTCGCCAAACAGGGCAATTCCCAGTGGAATTCCTAAATTTCCCGTGTTGCCGATGAGTGCCGCGACGGTTGCAATCGAGCGCTCTTTTGTGTCATGAAACAGCAGTTTGGAGAGCGGTATCATAAGCAGCAATGCCATAAGAGTGATCGCGAGATACACCGATGGCGCTAATAATAGGTCTGTATCAATGGGGCGCTTGAGCAGTCCCCAAAAGGTGAGAAAGATTTGTAAAAAATAGACGCTGAGCAGGGTGATGGTACGGTCGTCTATTTTGTCTTTAAATGACCATTTGGCGCCAAAACCCACGGCGATGAAGAGGTAGATACCAAAAAGTGATAGGAGGGTTTGGGAACTCATGATCTAGGTTAAGACGCTTGTTCAGCTTTGAGTCGTTCACTTATCCATACTTTTATAATTGATTGACGTGTTACACCGATTCTTTTGGCTTCGATATCGAGGGCATTAATGACCCATTCCGGAAAATCTACATTTATTTTTTTAGGTTGCGTACCGATTCGTTTCGCGGTTGAGAGGTCAAGATGAGGTATAAAATCATCACCGTTATCAAAAAGTTCGTCGAGTTTTTCAGCTTTCATCATAAATCCTTTTTTCGTTATCTCGTGCTCTACGTACCGAGATGATTCGTATGACATCTTTTCTGTAGGTGTAAAATGCAATCCAAACTATTTTTTGAATGCCAGCGATTAAAGCGTAACGATCTTCTGTGTCACTTTTTGCTTGGATTTGAAGTGCATTAGGATCGAGCCATAAATATTGGGCTGCTTCAAAATCAATACCGTGTTTTTGAAAATTTGTATCACTTTTAGCAGGATCATATCCAAATTTCACAATACCCTCCACTTATAGTATAGAAAGTATACTCTTTTTATGTTTTTATTGTCAAATTGAGATAATTATTTTGAATCTAGTGTATTTTATGAGTAGGCTATCACAAGACAGCTAACACTTGAAAAATGCTAACAAGAAAGTGTTAATTCCCCTATTGAGAAACTCCTAAAACCCGTTGTGCTACAATCATCCTATTCAAGGAGTCTTTGTTATGGCTAAAGTATTAATTATCGGTGGAGGTGGTGCGGGATTGGTGAGTGCGCTGTCAGCTCATGAGGCGGGTGCTGAGGTTGTTGTGATGACCAAAACACTACCGACACGTTCCCAAACCTCTATGGCGCAAGGGGGGATGAATGCGGTTTTGGGAGAGGGCGATTCGGTTGCGAATCACATTGCTGATACGTTGAAATCCAGTGCAGGTTTAGGAAATGAAAAACAGATCGCATTTATGTGTGAAAATGCTCTCGATGCCGTGCGTTGGTGTAACACGATGGGTTTACCGTTTAGCCGTGATGCATCAGGTGAGATAGCCCGCAGACGTTTGGGCGGCGCATCAGCACCCAGAGCGTGTTATGCGCAAGACTATACGGGATTGAAGCTTTTACACACGCTGTATGATCAATGTCTCAAAGCGGGTATTACGTTTTTAAATGAGCGATTTTTGCTGAACATCATCGTGGATGAGCAGAGCAATCGTGCGTTAGGGGCAACGTGTCTCAATATCCCTACGGGTGATGTGGAAGAGATACGTGCTGAGAGTGTGATTCTCGCAACAGGCGGATACGGGGCACTGTACGGTAGACATTCGACAAATTCCGTTGGCAGTACGGGGGATGGGATCGCGGCTGCGATACGTGCGGGTGCGAGACTTGCTGATTTAGAATTTATCCAGTTTCATCCCACAGCACTCAAAAGTTCTTCGATTTTGATCTCGGAGAGCGCACGCGGGGCGGGCGGATTTTTACTCAATGCAAAAGAGGAACGTTTTACCGATGAGCTGGGACCTCGTGATGTGGTGGCGAGAGCGATTCATGATGAGATTGTCTCAGGTGGTGCCGTGTATCTGGATATTCGCCATTTGGGGGAAAAATTTATCGCGCATGAACTGCCTCAGGAGCGTAAGCTGGCGCAGATCTATGAGGGCATTGATCCGGTGCATGATCTTATCCCGATTAAGCCTGCAGCGCATTACAGTATGGGTGGGATAGAAGTCAATAACGAATGTATGACAAGCGTTAGCGGTTTGTTTGCCGTGGGTGAGTGTGCTAATCATAAAACACATGGAGCAAATCGTTTGGGTGGAAACTCTCTTTTGGAACTTGTAGTATTCGGTCGCCATTGCGGAAAAAATGCGGCGGAGTTTGGAGAGAATAAAGCTGCGTCAGCGCTGGAAAACAATCAGATTACTAAAGATACTAATTACGTGAATGAAGTGATGAGCTTTAGCAATCAGATCGATTTTTACGAAAAACAAGAGACATTAGCTGAGGTCTTTTATACGAATGTAGGGCTGGTGCGTGACAATAGTGGACTTAACGCCGCACTTGATGTGATTAGCCAGATAAAAAAAGAGCTTCCACTGATGGGTCCAAAAGATAAGTCTAAAATCTGTAACACCAACCTGGTCGAGTTTATCGAGTTTGGCAATAAGATCGAGCTCTCAGAGATCATTGCCATCTCTGCGATTAATCGAAGCGAGAGCCGAGGAGCGCATTATCGTGGGGATGTCCCTGCGCGGGATGATGCACTGTTTGGCGCACACACAATTACTTGGAAAGAGGATGGAGTACTATGTACAAATTTGATGAAGTAGAAGAAAAGAACGTTACTGTTCCGTTCGTGGTGAGCTTGTCGAACTATGAACTTACCCTTCGACAGGCTCAGGGCGAACGGGATGACGACTATGATGACGAAGAAGAGGACGAGGATGAAGAAAGAGAGTGGTGTGACTGATGAAGATTCTAGTAAAACGCAGCCACGAAGAGGAACCTCAAGGGTATGAAGTCGATTTTGAGAACGTAACCTTGCTCACCATCCTCAATCATGTCAAGACCAAAGTCGATCCAACACTCACCTATTCTCAAGGATGCCGCAGCGGTGTGTGCGGAAGCTGTGCCGTACGTGTGAATGGACGCGAAGTGCTGATGTGTGAATACAAGCCAAGGGATGGTGATCTCGTAGAGCCAATGCGCAACGCAAGCGTTATCCGTGACTTGGTGGTTGAGAGTTCCGCCGTAGAACGGTTTAATCGTATGGCAAATACATGGAGCGAAGCCTCACGTGAGGGCAATGTCAGTGAAGAGGCAATGCATGGGATTGAAACGCAAAGTGACTGTATTTTGTGTACGGCGTGCTACAGCGCGTGTCCTGTTTACGCGGTCAATCCTGACTTTATCGGTCCGTTTGCTCTCACACGCGTTTGGCGATACGTTAGTGACCCTCGCCAAAGTCAAAGCGATGCGAAAATAGCAGCGATACAGACAAGCGGGATTTGGGATTGTACGCTGTGCGGTGAGTGTGTTCCTGTATGCCCGCAGGGTATTGCTCCCAAGCAGGATATTACGATGTTACGCACCAAAAGTTCGATGCTGGGTTACATGGACCCTAATATGAGTTTTGGCGGCGGTTTGGATTTCGGCTCACCTATGTTTTAATTTGCGGTTTGTGTTATACTAACTGTTATAAAATTATTTAGGATATATAGTATGGCATCTGAACACTCACTCGACATTTCTGCAAAAATTGATCTACAAGCATTTAAAGACGCGATTGCCCAATCTGAAAAAGAGGTAATCGGTCGCTACGATTTTAAAGGGGTTGCTTATGAAATCAACTACCGTGAAAAAGAAAAACAGCTTGTCTTGGTAGCCTCTAGTGATAATAAACTCGATGCACTAAAAGATGTTGTTATCGGAAAACTCATCAAGCGCGGGCTCTCTTCTAAAGCGCTTGAAGAACTTAAGACCGAAGACGCAAGCGGCGGATCTCGAAAAGCAACCTATAAAATTATAGATACGATTGAGTCCAAAGAAGCAAAAAAAATCATTGCTGAAATCAAAGCACTCAAAACAAAGGCTTCTGCGATTATTGAGGGTGAATACATCCGTGTAAAATCCAAACAGATAGACGAATTGCAAAAGATTATGTCGCATATAAAAGCTATGGAATGGGAAGCGCCGTTGGTGTTTGAAAATTTCCGATAAAGGAAAATGCGTATGAAGGATAAACCAAAGCGGTATAAATCGATCGATAAGCGAGTAATTACAGAAGGTGAAAAATTAACATTTGACCTTTATTTACCAAATGATGAACGAACCGCAATGAGTATATATCTTCATAGCGATACGGTTGTAGATGGTAATGATAAAGTACGCCTTCGTGAAGTAGAAAAAGTTTACATTGATGAAGAGAATTCATTACTTTATGAAGCGTATGTACAAAATCACATCCAAACAATAGCCCGTTGTGAACATATGTCCATGGATGATAAAGCAATTATCGTTTACGAGAAGGCAAGCTCGGTTATCGATGAGATGTTCCGAAATCCAGAATCCCTCGAAACGGCTAAAAATGTTAAACCGGTGGTTGACAGTATTGTGGATATTATCTTACACGATACGAAGGCGGTTGAATCTCTTCTAAAAATTACAGCACATGATTTTTATACTCATACTCATTCGATTAATGTCAGTATTTATACCCTGAGTTTGGGTGCATATTTGGGAATGAATGAAGAAGAGCTAAGAGTATTGGGCATGGCTGCAGTACTGCACGATATTGGTAAGAGCAAAGTGGATTATGACATTATCAATAAAAATGGCAAGCTCACTGACATGGAATTTAAAGAAATGAAAACACATCCAGCGCAGGGGCATAAGATAGCACTGCATCTTGGAATCACCGATGATCGGATATTGACCGGGATCCGTCATCACCATGAGAAATTAGTCGGAGGCGGTTATCCAGATGGAATCAAAGGGGATGAGATTTCACACTTTGCCCGTATAATCGGGGTATGTGATGTATTTGATGCATTAACAACCAAGCGTTCCTATAAAGATCCGATGACGACGTTTGAGTCGATTAAGTTGATGAAAGAGGCTATGAAGGGGCATTTGGATTTTGAGATGGTAAATGCGCTGATTCGTATGCTGCATAAATAAAGGGAGAAAATGAAAAAGTTAACTATTGCGGATGCAGCAGATCATTTTGGAGTTTCCAAAGAAGCCATACACAACCGCGTGCGTCGCGGTAGTCTGAATTGCATTGTCGAAGATGGAGTCAAATACGTGACGATTTCTGTAGCAAAGAGTTCGCAAGGTGTTAGCGGTGGTGTTGATCCCCGTTATACACAGTACATCGAGCAAGAAAATGAGCGTCTTCGCGGACGGGTGGATGTTTTGGAGAACGAGACATCCCGTCTTCGTGATCAGCGTGAGCAGATGCTCATTGACGAGCGTATCAAAGTAGAGCAGATCTACAAAGAACGTGATGCGCAGCTGCGTAATGTTTTGCATGTTGTCGCAACCAAATTTCTTTCGCATGTGAATCCCGAAACCGTGATGCAAGAGGGGATGGAGAGAGGGAAGATAGATGCCATCAATGCAGATGTTATCGAAAGCGATGGATGGATCTCTCTCAAAGATTTTCTCAAACTCAAGCGAATTAAAGACGAAGCGAAGAAAAAAATCAAAAAACGTTTTGTAAAGCTTCATGGAAGCGATGAGCGAATTAGCGTACGTGACGAAAAACTCTTTTTAAATCCTGCCGAATTTGATTACTCTGATTTGATAGGATAGCCTCGAGCCGTAGAGCGCTTATAGGCTTTGCTCGGCGGTCTGGGTGCAGTAAGGCGATTCTTAGCACGATTGAGAGCATTAAAGCAGCTTTGGCAGATGCTGAACTCACTCCCCGGTGCCAGCGGTTTTGAACAGGTTTTACAGCGCGGGGTAAAATGGCTTTGTTTGAGTGAATTTTCGATAAATCGGTTGAGCTCTCCACGAAACGAGCGCGCTTTTTCGGCATCGATAAAATACTCTCCCAGGCGATACGACAGCCACAGATACAGGGAAATTTCTTTGATCCGATCTTCGGCATCCTGGAGATCTTCCATCGTAAGGGCATACGCGCCCAAATGGGCAGGAGCAACATAGGCGATTGGCTTGCCCTGCTCCAGCGCTTTTACGTAACGCTCAAATGCCGCCATTACCAGCGGTGAGCCAGTAGAGAGCGGTGCGGTAGCAAGGGTAAATTTTGTTTTCATGTCCAAATCATACCGATCGGCGATGGCGGATGCTTCACTCATCGATTCAAGGTTAGCGGCACGAAACGGTCCTTCAAATTTCATATTTTCCACAAAAAATTCGATAATGGCAGAGAGTGATTTTTCTTCGAGAATGGTCGATACGAGCATAATGTGATCAAAATTTGCCATAACATTAAATGGGATGGAAATGGTTTGGGCAGGCTTGGTAAAGAGTGAGCCTATTTTTTTGAGGATATCACTGCTTATCCCTCCGACGTATCCTTGTTCGCTGAGTCCATATCGCCCTGCACGCCCTGCGATTTGTTGTACTTCGCTGGCGGTGAGATCGCGCTGCGACTGCCCGTCAAATTTATCGGCTTTGGAGAAAATGAGCGTTTTGATCGGGAGGTTCAGACCCATGGCAATGGCATCGGTAGCAACGAGGATATCGGTCTCCCCCTCACGAAAACGGCGCGCCTCTTCGCGGCGCACTTCGGGACTGAGATTGCCGTAGATGATGCTGGTCGTATAGGTTTTGGAGATTTGCTGTTTAATTCGTAAGGCACTGGAGCGGCTAAACGCGATGATCGCGGTTTTTGGTTCTATTTTATCCAAGGCAACGGGCGATTTCATCAGTTCGAGGGGATTTTTACGCTGAAATTCAACAATTTCCAGGGGTTCTCCCAGGTACTGTGCAAGAGCGCTGATCGCTTCGAGGGCATTGGCAGAGCCTGTCATGATAACGGTTTTAGCGGGTGCTCCGATGATGGCATTGGCCCATGCCCATCCACGGTCACGATCACCGATCATCTGCACTTCATCAATGACACACACATCTACTTCGACTTCAAAATTGAGCATCTCAATGGTGGAGCTGATGTGCGTTGCGTCTTCGTCGATAAGCTGTTCTTCGCCTGTTATGAGTGAGGCATTGAGCCCCTTGTCCCGTAAGTCTTCATATCCTTCCAGTGCTAACAGACGCAGGGGTGCCAGATAATAGCCTGTACCTACAGAGCGCAGCTTTTCCATCGCCGTATAGGTTTTTCCGCTGTTGGTAGGTCCGACATGAAAGACAAGTTTACGGCGCAACGAGCGGGCAAGCGGAAAGAGGTTTTTAAAATCACGGATACTGCGGGCTAACAGCTCTTGTTTTTGACGCTTGAGCAGTTCACCGGCAATTTGCTGATCGAACGCATAAAGAACTCTTTTTTGGGTTTTAGCACCAATATGAAGGGTGTCCGTGAAATAAGGGCTAAGCAGTTCGTAGACGAGTTCGTACAAACGGTCTTGAGTAAGATTGAGCAATTTGGCACGCTCATCACATTTCTCGATTAATCCTTCTAGTTCGGATAAGAAGAGTTTTTCTGCTTCGTTGGTTTGGGCCAGCGTAATCTCAGCAAAGGTGATATCATTACCTGCCCAAATATTACGGCTGAGTTCCAGAGCATCGAGATGCAGATGCAGGGTGTAATGAAACGGTGTTGTCGAATGAGGAAGCTCTAGGGCTTTGTGCATCTCAATCATCAAATCATCACCATTGAGCGATGTTTTAGTCGAGGGGAAATAGGTAGAGAGTACTTTTTGCAACACATTTTTTTCAAGGATGTTCGTAGCTGTTGTGGCTGAAGGAGGGGCGCTTTTGAGTGCGCTGATAATCTCTTTTTCACTGAGGTAGCGATGGTTGCGTAGAGGAATCGCGGCTAAAAACTGATTAATTTGTTCTTGTTTTTGCGCTGTTAGAGTGATTTTCAATGCAGTAATTTCTGCTATAAGCCCTTTAGGGTCTTCTTCTTGGATTCGTTTACTCTGGATGGGAGGCGTTTTAAGCACATGAATTTTACTGAAGTGTTCGTCCCCTATATCGTAGTGGATGGAGGCATAAAATTCCAGAGAATCATCGTAATTAAATTTGCCTTCCAGCGCTTTTTCCAGTACTTCACGTTTGAGTGAAAAGTGGATATGGTCAAGTTTTGCCGCAATCTTTTCAGGGGTGATTTTACGGATACGCACATCAATAAAAGCAGCATGCAACGCCAGACGTTCGGCAGGTGTGATCTCTATACCCTCAAGGAGTTCATCGATTTTATCCTCACGCTCCTGCGGTTTTTCTTTGGGTTTTGGATTGGGATAAGTCCGTCCATCATTGCGGAAAAAGTCGACGATAAGCTCACGATTATCACGCTCACCCTCGGACCATAAACGGCGGAAGCTTTTGATAAGTGTCGGTTTGTCGGTTATCTCATTGAAGAGTCCCAATGTGTGGGAGAGGGCTATGAGCGTTTCGGTGGGAACGCGCTCAATCCCCTCGTCAAATCCTTCATCGCCGAAAAAATGGCGAATTGATTGGTTGAGTTTGATCATTTTTTTCTTTTTCTTAGCCATAATGTAAGTGTAGCTAAAAAGTCTAAGGGGTATGCTTTTATAGTTTTGATAGACTTACGCAAAATAAGAAACTGGATAATAAGATGGTCGATTTGAACGTCGATGAATGGACGCAGAAAGAGTATTTAACTAACAAAAAGCTGTTAGAGGCGCAAGGAATCAAAGTTATGTTGGTCGATACGATTTTAAACAGCATTGAGGGTGCCGATACGATCACCTACAGCCCTCCGTTAATGAAACAGGAACCCGTGGGCAGTGTGTTTGTTTTTTATTGCGATAGCGGAAAAGGGACGCATACGAGGCTCAAAGAGTTTCGTTCAAAGTTTCCCGATCATGTATGTATCAGTTTAAAAGGGGGACGTGGATATTGGCGAAAGAATCTCCAACAGTAGAAAGTGCGTGCGAAGCGTATCTAAAATCATTACAAGAAGAGCGCTATTACGATGCGCATG
Organism: Sulfuricurvum sp.; assembly: GCA_030692765.1. GTDB lineage: Bacteria > Campylobacterota > Campylobacteria > Campylobacterales > Sulfurimonadaceae > Sulfuricurvum. The sequence continues at coordinate 66,429 of JAUYUB010000020.1, read as the reverse complement.
AGGATCTCGAAGCGCTGTGGTTTCCACGACGTTTTGAGCAAGAGGATGAGGTGAAACTCTGGAAAGGGTTTATCAATGCGGCGGTGTGTTTTGAGCTGATTAAATTAGGACGTCCGAAACCCTCCCAAACAGCGTGGAATACCTATATAAAATATGTGGCTCTTTTGGAAGGTCTGGAAACGGTGCATAATGCGTTATACGTTACAATGGTGCAATCAATACAAAACAAACGAGGTGAGCTATGTCCGATTTCATGAAAGCAATGGCGTTTCGTCATGCGTGCAAACGTTTTGATACGTCCAAAACGATTCCTCAAGAGCAGTTTGAGTCGATTTTGGAAGTGGCACGTATGTCGCCGTCTTCCTTTGGGATGGAGCCGTGGCGTTTGATCATTGTACGTGATCCTGCCTTGCGTAAGGCTCTGAAATCTTCGTGCTGGAATCAAGCTCAGATCACGGAAGCGTCAGAACTGGTGATTTTCACAACTGATAATGATGATTTGCGCAGCGGTACACCGTATGTAAAAAAGATGTTTGAGCGTAGAGGCTTGGATGCTGAAGCGTTAGAAAAATACATGAGCGTCTACAAAGGTTATCTTTCTCTTATAGAGTGTCATGAAGATTTGCTGGAAAACTGGACGGCAAAGCAGTGCTATATCGCGTGTGCCAATATGATGACCTATGCGGCAACGCTGCAAATCGACAGCTGTCCGATAGAGGGATTTGACAAAGAACAAATCGAAGCGGTTCTTGATCTGCCGCAAGGGCGCAGTGCCGCATTGATCTGTGCATTTGGTTATCGTGTAGATCCTCAGAGTCCGCAAATGCGATTGCCGATGAGCACCATTGTAGAATATCGCTAAACGAGCGTGTAATGTTACAAAAAATTGAACATAAAATTGAGCATTACGGTACGACGGCAGAACATTACAGCGATTTGGCAATAAGGTACGCAACCGATTACGGAGTGAAGCTTTTAGGTGCCATCGCTATTTTTATCATCGGAAGATGGATCGTCAAAGCCGTTGTGAATCTGATGCGAGGGATGATGACACGTGCACGTGTGGACGAAACCCTCATCTCTTTTGCGATTCACGTGTCGTATGCAGCCTTAATTCTTGTCGTCATTGCGATGGCCGCGAGTAATATAGGAATCAGCAGTACCTCGTTTGTTGCCGTCTTCGCATCGGCGGGGTTGGCTGTGGGTCTTGCCCTCAAAGATACCCTTGCTAATGTTGGTGCGGCCGTATTGATCATCTTTTTTCGTCCGTTCAAAGTGGGGGATTCGATTGAAACGGCAGGGGTGATGGGAACCGTAAAAACCATTAACCTTTTTTCGACAACCCTCAGCACACCGGACAATCGTTCGATTATTATCCCTAACGGGTCATTAATCGGTGGTAACATCATCAATAACACCGGAAACAGTACACGTCGTATTGATATGGTATTCTTAATCGATTACAAGGATGATCTTAATGTGGTACGCCAAGCGGTTACCACTGTTTTGGAGAATAATACACGCGTGTTAAAATCCCCTGCATGCATTGTTGCAGTGGAAACTTTGGGGCGCGATGGTGTTCATTTGGTGGTTCAGCCGTGGGTCAAAGTAGATGATTACGCGGATGTAAAATTTGAGGTAACCGAAGCTGTCAAAAATGAGTTTGATAAACATAACGTCACAATTGCCACTTCCCCCATCGATTTACACCGTTTAGCGTAAACGGCTGCGGTGTATTCCAAAAGAAATTCCCGCTCCCAGTGCGGTAATCGATCCTCCAATAAATAGCCAAGCCGGAGCGTATTGATACAGGACTCCGGACCCCAAAGCTCCCAAAAATCCCCCAAGTCCATAGGAAATTCCAAAGAAAAATTGTTGCGCAAGCCGTTTGGCCTGATACAATGAAAACAGGATACTGATCGATACGGTATGAAAGAGGGCAAAACTCAGGGCATGCAAGCTTTGAGAGGCGAACAATAGGATGATATTATCGGGAAAAGCCGCCACAATGAGCCAACGCAGTGCGGTGAAAAATGCCGTTAATTGTAAAAGCTTGTAAAGATTTGTCCGTAAAAGCGGTCCTTGGAAATAAAACATGAGAATTTCTACGACGACCCCAAAGCTCCACAGCCACACAGTTGTGTCGAGTGAAATACCATGGTCGGTGGCGTAGATGGTGAAAAAATTGTAAAAAGGACCAAAGCTTACCTGCATCAGCAAAAAGCCTGTCCAGAGGCTTAGATGGGGTAAGGGATTAAAGGATTGAATATTGTCGATCATTCCAAGGTCAGTACTGCTTTTTTTGTGTTCTAAGGTGCCGATAAAAGCACCCAGCACCGTTGCCGCTATCGCCATGGCTATGAGAAAATCGATACCTATTTTAGGCTCATCCAGATAACGTACAAGTACCAGTGCTACGGCAATGAACCCCAGTGATCCAAACAAACGAATCTTTCCGTACGATTCTTTTCCGATATGCTCTAGGGCGATGACTTCGATGTAAGGAAGCAGCAATGAGATACCGATGCCAAAAATGATATTGCTGATAAGTAATGGCCAAAAAGAGGTAAGGGCAGGGTAAAACGCGATTGCGCCCAATACCATGAGAATAAGTGCGGCCACAAACGCTTTGTGATCAAGTTTAAACCCTTTTAGAAATAAAAAGGGGACAATAAAACGCACCAACGGAGCAGAGGCAAAAATAATACCGATATCCATAGCTGTGTATCCGACCATGGAGAGAATTTTAGGGACAAAGATAATATGCACACCGATAAGGGCAAAATAGAAAAAATAAAAAATTCCGATAATGAGAGACATATTACACTTCACGTATCACGGCGGTACCGCTTAGAAGATCGTGTAGACAACGCTTGTCCTTACGGAAAAAACCGATAAAAAAGCCAACGATAGAGATAAAAGAGAGAAAATAGCCTATAAATCGTAAAAAGAGCTTCCAGTAGGGGGCAGATTTAAGCGTTGTGGCATCCACAACACAAATGTGTGCCAGCTTTTTCCCGGGTGTTTGCGTGTATCGGTGCCACAGTTCTACCGTGATGGCCATAAATAAAATGATTTGGAGAATCGAACTTAGGGGGTTTGGTGAATTTTTGAGGGCTTCTTGATTGTTAGTGATGACATCCACTGCACCTGCGGTATGCATCTGATCGTATCCGAAAATAGTCATTAAAATCAGAGAAATAGGCAGTCCTAACATAAAAATATCGGTCAAGAATGCGAGTGCGCGGGAAGCAAACGGGGCATAGTCAACAGAAGAGCTTTTATTGGGAAATGATTGTTTTGTTTTTTTAAGGGTTCGCCATCGCATGTGCAATTATAGCTGTATTACCATTCGTTTACTTTAGTGGCGCATAATTTCGTCATCCCACTTGACATCAGCAGCGTTAAAGGGGCTTTTTCATTTTCTTTGTATACTCCTTAAGTTTCAAGCACGTCGAGCTTCTCCCTCGACCGCTATCCTCCTAAAAATTATCGTTTAATTCCCAGCAATGTTTCTAGAAGCGTATCCGATGTGGTAATCGTTTTACCATTGGCCTGATAACCCCGTTGAATGATGATGAGGTTGGTCAATGATTTGGACAAGTCAACATTGGAGGCTTCCAGCGCCGAGGATTGCATAAACCCGCGTCCAGCAGTCGCCGCCGTACCGATGATCGGATCACCGGAGTTGGCTGATTGCAAGAAAACATTTCCGCCATCCGCAACCAAACCTTCGTTATTGGTAAACTTTGCCATCCCGATTTGTGCGAGACCAAAGGATCGACCGTTGGAAAATGATCCGATCAGCGTACCGCTTTGATCGATACGGATACCCACGATATCTCCACCCGGAAAACCGTCTTGTGAAATACCGCTGGTTCCAGAGCTGGCGTCAAAACTGGTGATTCCATCAAAGGCGTTGGAAGTACCAAGGTCTATACTGACGTTTTGGTTGGGTGAAGAACCATTGTTTCCTGTATAGTTGATATTGGTCGGTGTATAAGAAGAGAGTGAACCGTCAGGACCAAAACTTACTTGACCGTTGATTTCATTGATCGGTGCGATGGTATTGATCTCTCCAGGTATTGGAACAGAGAGTTTCATGCTCCATGTGGCACCTGTTGCTGCATCAACACCGGTTTTTCTAAAATCCATCTTGAGGGTGTGTTTACTTCCCAATGAATCGTAGATATCGATACTTGCAGAGTGGGTTGCGGCATTGAGAGACTGGGAAAGTCGAATTCCCGTGCTTCCCTCAATAAGTGTACCGTCAACTGCCTGCATCACTTCAGTAAAGCGTGTATTGGCAGTGATATTACCAACGGCACTGCTGTAGGCGGTGACTTGCAGTTTGAGGTCTTCTTGAAATAGATCACCATCGTTAGTATTCGTAAACTTATACTGTCCTTCATCGTTTATGGTGACTGCAATGCCATCACCAAGTGTTACAAGCTGTGCATGCTCTTGCATGATGACTCGCAATTGTTCTGTAGTTCTAAAAGTGGTATTAATCGGTGCCAAAACGTTTGCCAAGTCAACGGCATTGGAAGCGTAGGTGTAGTTGTAAGCGGTAGTATTGGTGGTATCGGCAACAGTGGCAACCAATCCAATAGCAGTAGCCCCCGCATTAAGAGCAGTAATTCGAATGTTTTTGGTAGCATCCAGATCGCTTGCGCGTGAATTGTCGTTGGTGAGAGTTATGGCTCCACCTGCGCCAACAGTGGCAACAATACCTGTCAGAGCAGTTTGTGCATTGATTTGTTGCGCAACATAGCCCGCATTGTCTGCTGCAGATGTACCAGGAGTGGTACCGCTGACGATAGTTCCATTGAGAGTAAACGTGAATGCTGTTGCTGGATCAGCGTCAACTGTTTGGATATTGGTCGCAGGTTTGTAGCTGACCCAAACTCCTTGACCAGTTTGCATGACCATCGAACGACCCTGTTCGTTAAACATAACCTTCATGTCTTCCGAAACATTGGTGTTGGCGTTTCGTATTGCTGCTGCTGCTGCAGCTGCAGCAGGATTTACGGGGACGGCAAGCAAAGAATCTAAATAATCAGCAAGGTTATAGGTAGCCATCTCATTGGTGGGATTAAATGTTTCTACAGTTTCACCTGAATCGAGGTTGGCTTTAAGGGTTACGACACCTGATGGATTAGCCGGTGTTGTCAATCCTGGCGGGATATTGATGTTGGTGATTGGTGCAGTGGAGTCCACTTTCCCAGTTGCTGGATCGCGTACCCACCCCTGGACGACGAATCCGCCGTTGTCAACAAAGTTTCCTCCGGCATCAAATTTGAAATCCCCGGAACGGCTGTATTTGTACGTACTTCCTCTGTCTGAACTAACGATAAAAAAGCCATCACCTTGAATCGCAACGTCCGTATTTTTATCGGTATTTTGGATGGAGCCTTGCGTCATGATACGGGTGACGGAGTTGATGGTTGTACCCAATCCGATCTGAACGGAATTTTTACCACCCAGATCCCCTTGCGGTGCCGTAGCGATTTGTGCCGTTTGCGCTAGCAAATCAGAAAAATTGGCACGTGAGTACTTATATCCAATCGTGTTGACGTTGGCAATATTGTTGGACTCAACGTCCATCGCGATTTGGTGTGCTTGCAATCCGGTGACGCCCGCAAAGAGTGATCGTAACATGATAGTTCCTTTTCGTTACAAAGTATAATTTATAAGCAATAAATATTCCAAAATTAGCGTCGCATTTGCAATGCTTTTTGGATCATCTCATCGACAGTTGTTATCGTTTTGGCATTGGCTTGATAGGCGCGTTGCAAGATGATCATGTCAGTGAGCCCTACATCGAGACGAACATTGGAGTTTTCCAGCTGACCACTGGTGATTTTTGCTCCTGTAATCGTATTGCCGTTTTGATCAGTCCAAAAAATAGGCTCTCCGCTGTTGGAGCTTTGAGTGTACATGGTCCCACCGTTGCGTTCCAGCCCTTGCTCATTTTGAAAATGGTACACGGCTACACGCCCGATAGCACTTTGACGGCCATTGGAGAAATCGGCGATGATGGTTCCGTCATTACTGATTCCGTACTTAGTCAGCGTTCCTCCCATGCTTCCATCGGATTGCGAAGATACGCTGATAGGAACCCCTGAAGCAGAAGTGATCCCCCCTAGATAACTACTCAAATCAACAGCAAGAGGGGAGCCGTCGTTATTCATCGTAGGTAGAGTAGAAGTTAGCAGTCGTCCCGATGCTCCAAAGGTAGCTTGTCCTGTTTGTGTATCATAGGTAGTTTGTCCATCGGCAGTGGTTACGGTTGCGGCAATATCCCAAGAAACACCAGTGGCGGGCTGAACAGCACTTTGAGTAAACACGAGTTTGAGGTGGTTGCGATCATTGTTGGCGCTGATGACATTGGAACTCATCGTTCGAGTATCATCAGCAAGTCCAAGATTATGGGCATTGGTAAAATAATTACTGGAATCGACAACGAGTGGAGTCCCGTTGTTATCCATCGTGGACAAAGTAGAGCTCAGCAATATACCGCTGTCGGCAAATACAACGCGTCCCGATTGAATATCGTGCGTTGTTTGATTATCAGCAGATTTTAGGGTAGCCGCAACATCCCATGCTGTACCAACGGTGGGCTGGGAAGTACTTTTTGTAAAAATAAGGTTAAGGTTATTTTGTTCATTAAGGGCATTGATTACGGTTTCATTGACCGTACGAACTCCTGGAGTAAAGCCGAGGTTTCCGGCAAATTGAGTTGTGGTAGTCGGTTCTGCAGGATAGGTTAAAAGTGTAGGGAGCTCAAGTGGCCCTTGTGCATTGACAGCAGCTAGGGGTACATTGTTTGCGGGGGTAACCACAAAGGACCCTGCAGCAGGATTATAGGTATAGTTACCCAGCATTGTACCTGAAACGTACATCCCATCGCCGGTAGTAAGTCTGGCTATAGAAGAGTTCCCATCCCCTGGAATTTTTTGATATTCGTCAAAGACAAAATTTCCGGCACGGGTAAAATAGTTATTGTTTCCCAATGCTGATGTAACACCAAACCATCCGTTTCCACCGATAGAAAGGTCAGCAAATCGATCCGTATTGATGAACGTTCCGATTGAGGTGTTCATAGTGGTTGCTTGAAGTCTTACACCTGCTTCAAGATCATTAGAAGTAGGTGTTTGTGCCCCAGCACTGACTATTTTAGAAGAAAGGAGAGAAGAAAATTCAGTGTTTGACCCACGATAACCTACTGTATTGACGTTTGCCAGATTGTCTGAGGCAACATCAATACCATATTGATGAGTTTGTACACCAGATAACCCCGAATAAAATCCTTGTGTCATGTTAGTTTCCTGTAATCTCTTTGATCGAGCTAAAGTCTACGTAGCTTGATCCCAGTTTGGCAAGGGTTTTACCGGCGTCAAATTTGATAGATTCAATCGGATAGCGCCCAATACGCGTGGTGCCTGTAGAGCCATCGACTTTAGAATAGCTTGAATCGACGTAGTAAGTTCCCTCACTTAATAAAGAACCATTATCCGCTTTTCCATCCCAGGTATATTTGGCAACACCTGCATCAGTAGCTCCCACCTTAATGGTACGAAGGACTTTCCCATCCACATCCATAATATTGATTTTCCCCGTGGTAACATTATCCGGAAAATAAAGTTGAAAATCAACATTTTGACCTTTGGTCAGGGCAACGGCATTACTCCCTGTATCCGCTATTTTACCAATAGCGGCAATACCATTAAACTGCATTGAAGCACCCAGTGAAGAAGCGAGTGCTGCAAGTGCTTTATTGGTGTTTTCACTAGCTTCCAATCCTGCAAGCTGTGAGGTTTGTGACAGAATCTTTTCACTGTCCATAGGCGACGTTGGGTCTTGGTATTTTAGCTCCAAGAGCAACAGTTTGAGAAAATCGTCTTTGCCCAATATCCCTTTAGGATTGACAGCCGGGGATGAGGCAGTGCTGGTAGCTGTGTTAGCTCCTACTGAATTGATTGCCATAATATTCTCCTTGTGTTACGCGTAATGCGGAATGATGATTTCAAGAGCACTTAGCTCTTCACTGCTGTGTTGTAGTTCTTCGAGCGAAGCATACGTGCGAAAACGATTCTGATTTTGCTGCTGTTGTTGCTGCTGCGGGTTTTGCGGTTGATTATCTGAACCCGCCATGAAATTCATTGTCGCATTTGTGACACCCTGCTGTGCAAGCTGTGCTTTGAGCTCTGTTGCGTTGTGTGCTAGAAATGCAACGCTTGCTGTATTGTTGGATTGGATGGTGACATGGACATTGTTTCCGCGTTGGATGAGGGTTACATCGACTTCTCCCAAACGCTCAGGGTTGAGTTTCATCGTGAGGCGGGTGAAAGGCGGTTTATAACTTTCTGCCGCTTCTTTGAGGTCGATGGCAAAATGACGCATGCTTTGTACCGCTTCCTTGCCTTTTACTTCGAGTGAATCCGCTTTAAGCGGCTGATGTGTTTTTGTCGACTCATTGAGCGGTTTGATCTCTTCTTTGGTCTGAGGAGTTTCTGATTCAATATTTCCACGCAATAGGTTGCTCAGCGCATCGGCGTGAACCGCAGGGATCAGCGCTTTAGGAAGTTCTTTAAGAGCTTCTTTTGGGAGTTCGGCTACGCTTTCTGACGCTTTCTCTAAACCTTTAAGGAGTGATTGAAGCGGCTGAGTTTTGCTAGATTCTTTTGAGGGCTTCACTTCTTCTTGGGCGGGTTTAGCTTCTTTGAGCAGCTGTATAATCGCCTCAAATCCTTTAGGATTTTCCAAAGTTGCTTCTTTAACTGGCCCTTTGAAGTCTAATAAGGGCTTGGTCAGCAGAGGAGTTGGCAGTTCTTTGAGTGGACTTGCCAAATCTTTGTCCACGGTAGAGAGGGTTATTTCACTTAAATCAATACCTATCTTGTGTGCGAGTTCAACGAGCCCGATCAATGTCTTAGGAATGGCTTTTTCATCAGCTTTGAGTTCAGGCGCTTTTTCCATAATTGCGTTTTTTAGGTACTCTTTGGCTTTGCCAATGAGCGAATGAACCTGATCATTGCTTAATACGTTAACGAGTTCTTTCGGAAAGACTTTTGTTTCTTCGTCTTTTCCGCTTAACAGCTCAGCCAGCCCTTGAGCACTTAATTTTTTTGTATCAATAGGCTTGATGTCAGCCGACTTCACATTAACTACAAGGGAAGAATCCTTTTTAGGATCAATAACGGCAGTAAAATCTGATTTTTTAGCTACAGATTTCCCACTCTTTACAGAATCTTTGAGTGTTGTCAGCAGCTGTGCAAACGCATCATTGGATTTAGCACCCTTTTTCGCATTGGTTGAGTTGTTTGATCCGCCCAATAATTCTATTAGAGAGGAATTGTTTTTGTTTTCTTTGCTTTGTACGACCATAATGCGATCCTTGTACCAAAAGATATAGTAGATTGCATTAACAAGCAATAGTTATTCCACATAAGGTATTAAACTCACTTAAACCATCCTTAACTTTTAAAAAGATATAATTCGCGAAAATCACGGTCTATCTATAAGGACATTCAATGCAAAAAATTCGTAACATCGCCGTCATCGCACACGTTGACCATGGTAAAACGACCCTAGTTGACGGATTGCTCAAGCAATCTGGAACGTATGGCAGCCACGAGCAGGTCAATGAAAGAGCAATGGACTCTAACGCACTTGAGAAAGAGCGCGGGATCACGATTCTTTCTAAAAATACAGCAATTCGCTACGGTGATCACAAAATCAACGTTATCGATACTCCGGGCCACGCCGATTTCGGTGGAGAAGTTGAGCGTGTATTGAAAATGGTTGACGGGGCTTTGATCCTTGTTGACGCTTACGAAGGAGTTATGCCTCAGACTAAGTTCGTTGTTAAGAAGATGCTTGCTCTTGGTCTTAAGCCAATCGTTGTTATCAACAAAATTGACAAACCATCAGCAGATCCTGAGCGTGTAGTTGATGAAGTATTTGACCTTTTCGTAGCAATGGATGCAACCGAAGATCAACTCGATTTCCCAATTATCTATGCAGCAGCTCGTGATGGTATAGCAAAACTAAATATGTCTGACCCTGATGGCGATTTCACATGTTTGTTCAATACAATCCTTGAAAAAATCCCTGAACCTACGGGTGATGCTGAAAATGCTACTCAGTTGCAAGTTTTCACATTGGACTACGATAACTACGTTGGTAAAATCGGTATTGCGCGTATCTTCAACGGACGCATTTCAAAAGGGGATAATATCCTCCTTGCAAAAGCAGACGGCGAATTGGTTAAGGGTAAAATCTCTAAACTTATCGGATTTATGGGTCTTAACCGTACAGAAATCCAAACCGCAGAAGCGGGTGATATCGTGGCCCTTGCTGGTATTGAAACCGTAGACGTTGGGGATACTATCTGTGATCCCAACAACCCTATGCCACTTGACCCAATGCACGTTGAAGAGCCTACGTTGAACGTTTTCTTCTCGGTTAATGATTCTCCACTTGCTGGTCAAGAGGGGAAACACATTACTTCTAACAAGATCAAAGAGCGTCTTGAAGCAGAAATGAACACCAATGTTGCAATGCGTTGTGAAGTCATTGGTGAGGGTAAATTCCAGGTCTCAGGACGTGGAGAGCTGCAGATCACTATTTTGGCAGAGAATATGCGTCGTGAAGGCTTCGAGTTCGGTATCGGACGTCCGGAAGTTATCATCCGCGAAATCGAAGGGGTCAAATGTGAGCCATTCGAGCATCTCGTTGTTGACCTTCCTCAAGACTTTGCAGGAAGCATCATCGAGCGTCTTGGCCGTCGTAAAGCAGAGATGACAGCGATGGTACCAATGGGTGAGGGCTTTACACGTGTTGAATTCGTTATCCCTGCGCGTGGACTTATCGGTTTCCGTGGACAATTCTTGACAGAAACAAAAGGAGAGGGTGTTATGAATCACTCTTTCTTGGAGTTCCGCCCATACACTGCAAGTGGTGTTGAGAGCCGTCAATACGGAGCATTGACTTCTATGGAAGACGGGGTTACCTTGGCGTTCTCCCTTGCAAACTTGCAAGAGCGTGGAGTATTGTTTGTTAATCCTCAAACAAAAGTTTACAAAGGGATGATCGTTGGTGAGCATAGCCGTACCAATGACCTTGATGTTAACCCAGTTAAAGGAAAAGCACAATCAAACGTCCGTTCATCAGGCGCTGATGAAGCGATCAAACTCGTACCACCACGTGATATGAACCTTGAGCGTGCTTTAGAGTGGATCGAAGATGATGAGCTTCTTGAAGTAACTCCTCTTAGTATCCGTATCCGTAAAAAATGGTTGGATCCAACTGACCGTAAGCGTTACGCTAAAAAGTAATTCTTACTTCTTAGCCATTTGGCGACCGGCGATCATGCCGCTCGCCCATGCGAAATTAAAATTATACCCTCCACGTCGTCCCACAATATCCAATACTTCCCCTGCAAAATAAAGACCATTGACCAATTTTGATTCCATTGTTGTGTTATCTACATCTGCCGTTGCTACTCCGCCACCGCTTACTTCTGCATGTTTAAATCCATGGGTCCCTATAACTTCAAATTTCCAATTCGTAATAAGCTCCAATAGCTTGCTGATCTCTTTTGGTGTCAGTGATGATACGATCTTTGAGGGGTTGATGAGCACTGCTTCACAGAGATGGGCGACCGTTTTAGCAGGAACTAATCCTCCTAGTACTGTTTCGACTGTGTGATTAGGAACAGCGGCAATAAGCTGATGAAGAAGATCTCTGAGCTGTTGAGTGTTAAATCGTGGAAGCAAGTTGATGCTTAGCGTTACTTTTTGCTGATTAAGCAGGGCAAGTGAGGCTTTTTGGCTGATATCCAAGATTGCCAATCCAGAGATCCCATAGCTCGCGAAAAGAATATCCCCTTGTACTTTTTCTATCTCTTTATTATTCACATACAAAGTAACTTCGGCAAACGTTTTAACTCCCGCCATTTTAGGGTGAATTTTTGAGTTCAGATGCAGTTGAACTAGGCTGGGATAAGTGGGGGTAAAAGTGTGGCCTAATGAAGCGGCAAAACGGTAACCGTCATCAGTTGCCCCAAGCTGTGGTGCCGCTTGAGAGCCTGTAGCAATAAGGACTTTATCAAATTTCGTTTTATTATGATCTTCGTGAATGAGGAATAGATCACCCGTTTTTTCAATCTTGGTCACTTTCGTGTCGATAAGGATTTTCACTCCAGCATTTTTTACCGCACTGCTTAAAGCGTTAAGAACGGCTTTCGCTTCATTCGAGAATGGATAGCAGCGTCCGTCATCTTTAATATCCAGTAATAACCCGATTGAGTGACAGAAGTCGATGAAATCAGCAAAGGGAAGTTGTTCCAATGCGTAGGTAGCAAAATGGGGGTCGGTTCCGAAATAATCGTCTGCTGTGGCTGTGGTATTAATAATATTACAACGGCCATTACCCGACGCCAATATTTTTTTACCGACACTTGAATTGTGCTCATAAATTGTCACGTCACTGCCTGAGCGTGCGGCGCATATCGCGGCCATAAGTCCTGCTGCTCCACCGCCTACAATGGCGATTTTAGGGCTCAACCCTCTCTCCCGTACAGTTCATTGTAAAGCTTCATCGCATAGCGGTCGGACATGCTGGCAATGTAGTCGGCAATAACGCGATGTTTGTTGCGTCGGTCAAGTTGTTCGAGATAATAACGCGGTAACATTTTGGGCTGTTCCATGAGGGCATTGAATAGGCCGATGATTGCCTGTTTGCCTGAGAACATTTTACGGACAATGTGTTTGTGTTGATAGAGTTCTTGGAAGAGGATCTTCTTGAGTTTTTTAATCTGCGTTTCGAGTTCTTTGGTAAATCCGATCGGGAGTTCTTGGGAAGAGGGAATAACAGAGGCTAACACACGGCTGTTATCGATGTTCTCACGCGAATATTCAAGGAGTGAGTAGACAAGATGGTTGATAAGATGAGAGCTGAAGCGGTAGCGAAACATCTCATCTTCATCTTCACGAATCCCTTCCTCATATACTTTTTCTAAAATAATCTGGATAAGTTCACTTTTTTTAAGGGTTTCAAAACTGATAAGTCCAGAGGCAATACCATCATCAATATCATGGCTGATATAGGCAATCTCGTCGGCACGATCAACGATCATCGCTTCGATGCTGGGATGGGTGTCCAGAGAAAAGGCATCACGGATAGTGGTGTTTAAAAACGGTTTGTTATAGGGAGGTGAGTGTTTGAGAATCCCTTCCAGCGTTGCATAAGTGAGGTTTAGCCCTAGAAACTGTTTGTAACGCTGTTCTAACAGTGTGACGACACGAAAGCTTTGGAGATTGTGTTCAAAGCCATGCTTGTATCCCTCTTTTCGCAAACACTCATCCAGCGTATCCCCTCCGATATGCCCAAACGGTGTGTGTCCTAAATCATGCGCCAAAGCTATGGATTCCGCAAGGGATTCCTGTAGCCCCAAATGAGAACTGATTGAGCGGGCAATTTGGCTGACTTCGATACTGTGGGTAAGACGAGTACGAAAAAAATCGCCTTGAGAATTGAGAAAAACCTGCGTTTTGTATTCAAGACGCCGAAAACTTCCGGAGTGAATGATACGATCACGATCACGCGCATAGGGTGAGCGAAAATCATCGCTGATGGCAAAAAAACGTTCTTCAGCACGCATAAAAACCTACTTTTATAATAAAGAATAGTACTGCTTGATTATACAATGCCAAGAAGGTTAATAGGATAAAATTAAAATAAAATTAATAAAAACAAGCAGTTTTAGAGTATTATTAGCAATTATGAATTATTCTTAAGCGATGGAGTGAGTATGAGTCATTATGCAGACAAATATAACCGTTCGTTAAATAGCGTCAATACGCCCCATGAAAGCGTGAAAAATTATCAGAAAGAAAGTAAAAAAATTCGCCGAGAAAAAGAAGCATTCTTACATCGGGAGTTTGATTACCGAGATTATATATTTGCACCTGAGGGCTATGAGGGGATCATGCTCTTCCTCTACATTATGATCATCCCTTATCTCGTTGCATTGGTCTTTTTATTTCTCTTCATTGCAAAATCAAGTTATGAGCTTTTTTTATCTTTTGAATTAACGTCTTTTCTGATTATTTGGGCTATTGGATATGAAATATGCGCAGTTCTTGCGATTATCATCTTCTTTTACGCATGGTTTAGCGATGATAGTTCCGACGAAACCCCTACTCGCGGTTCGAAAAACAACAAAATCACACCGAGATTTAGAGATTAAGCTATAATAGATAAAATTATTTCAGATATTGCGGGCCGGTGAATGAACAAACAGTTTGATAAGTATTTTGTGATTAGCAGCTTTGTACTATTAATACTGGGAGTGACTCTCTTTAGCTATTTAGACTACCAAGAGCATAAAGAAACTTTTTACGAACATATTGACGAGAAGCTTCTTTCTTCTGCCAAAACAACACTGCATATCCTCCCTCCCAATTTTCATGATCGAGCACTTGCGGCTAGCTCGATAAGTCAGGCCGAACACACCCGAAACATTGATCGCCTGAGCAAACTTTCGGAAAGTCTGAATGTTGCGTATCTCTATACGATGACTATGAAAGAGGGTAAAATTTACTTTACGGCTTCCAGTGCAACCGACGAGGAGCGTAAAACAGGGGTAAACTTAACCCACTATTTTGACAATTATGACGATGCCAGCGAAGCGTTAAAAAATGCTTTTCAAACCGGTCGTATCAGTTTTGATGAATACAGCGATAAATGGGGAACGTTTCGTAGTGTTTTTATCCCTCTTAAAAGTCCAGGCGGGCACTCCTATATGGTTTCTGCCGATATTCGGATCGATGAGATCAACAAGGTTTTACAAAAGGATGCGTTTAGCCTTTTTTTACGCCTGTTGGGGGTTGTCGCAGTCGGTGTTTTGCTTTTGACATGGCGTTTGCGAAAAATAAATAAAAAACTGGAAACAGAGAAAGAAAGCCTTTTAGAAAATTTAAAAAACGAACAACAGCACCTCTATAATATTCTGTGGGGAACGGGAGCGGGTACCTGGGAGTGGAATGTACAAAGCGGAGAAAATGTGGTGAATGAAGAGTGGGCTCAAATATTGGGATACACACTCGAGGAGCTTTCGCCGGTCCATTACACTACGTGGGAAAAACTGACTCATCCTGAAGATTTTGCACAGGCGAATACGATAATGGAGCTCCATTTTAGGGGTGAATGCGATTATTATGAGTGTGATATGCGGATGCGTCACAAGAGCGGGGAGTGGATTTGGGTGCTTACTCGCGGACGGGTCATTTCATATGATGTACATAAAAAACCTCTATGGATGGCCGGCGTTCTATTGTCGATTACACAGAGAGTTGAGAGCGAGAATCAACTGCGCAAGCTCTCTCAAGCGGTAGAGCAAAGTCCAACCTCCATTATTATTACGGATCTTGATGGCACCATCGAGTATGCCAATTCCCATTTTTTTACAACGAGCGGGTATTTCAAGAGTGAAGTGATCGGCAAAAATCCGAAAATTTTCAAATCGGGTAAAACACCGAGAGGTACGTATGAAGATATGTGGGCCACTTTACGTCGCGGGTTGAACTGGCACGGTGAGTTTATCAATTTAGGAAAGGACAAAACGGAATACGTCCAGTCGGTACACATCTCCCCTATTTTTCAGGCCAACGGAAAAATAACCCATTACGTGGCGGTCGAAGAAGACATTACTGAGAAAAAACGTATTGAAGAGCGTATCTATCATCTGGCTAATTTTGACACATTGACAGGATTACCCAACCGCGGGCAACTCGACAATTTTTTTAAGTACATCCTGAGTCATTCGAAGCGGAACAAGACTTCGTTTGCCGTCATGTTTCTTGATCTCGACAAGTTCAAAGAGATCAATGATACACTGGGGCACACTATTGGTGATGGGATGTTGGTGGAATCTGCCAAACGGTTCAAATCTCTTATACGTGATGTTGATATCGTAGCGCGGATGGGTGGAGATGAATTTATTTTTATCCTCTCGAACACGGATGCGCACGGCGTTGAAAGTGTGGTTCAAAAGCTTCTTGAATCAATCCGAGAACCGTACATGATTGAGCAATACAAATTAAACATATCAGCCTCTATCGGTATTGCTATCTACCCATACGATGGAAAAGATGTCGAGACCCTCTCCAAAAACGCAGATACGGCGATGTACAGTGCCAAGGAAGAGGGTCGCAATGGATATCGCTTCTTTACAACGGAGATGCAAATCAAATCGTTCTGGAATCTTCAACTCAACACCGCATTGCGTGATGCTTTGAAAAACAAAGAATTTCATTTAGTTTACCAGCCCCAACTCTCTATCGAAAACGAAAAGATTACTGGAGCCGAAGCCCTGATCCGCTGGAATAATCCCGAGCTAGGCAGTATTTCACCTGTAGAATTTATCCCCGCAGCGGAAGAAAATGGGCTTATTTTACCGATAGGGGAGTGGGTATTGCGCACCGCCGTAGCACAGGTCAGAGAGTGGATGGATAGCAGCCTGCCCCCGATCGTCATGTCGGTCAATCTCTCTACGGTTCAATTTCGCCATCACGATTTGCCGAATCTTGTATCGCGCATTTTACATGAATACGATGTCCCTCCCAGATATCTCGAACTGGAACTGACCGAAAGTATGGCGATGCATGATCCAGGCACCGCAATCAATATTATGAGAAATTTTCATGAGCGGGGAATCCGTATGTCGATTGATGATTTTGGCACAGGATACTCGTCTTTGAACTATCTCAAGAAGTTTAAAATTTATAAGCTCAAAATTGATCAATCTTTTGTCCGTGATATCAGTACCGATGCTGATGATAAAGCCATCGTCAGCGCCGTGATTAATATGGCGCACTCTCTGGGTTTGAAAACGATAGCCGAAGGGGTAGAAACCATCGAGCAGCTCGAATATCTTCGGGGGCAAGGGTGTGATGAAGTACAGGGGTATTATTACAGTAAACCATTGCCAGCAAGTGAGTTTCAAGCTTTCATAAGGGATAAAACCAATCACTGACTAATTAACTTTTGATGAATCAAGTCCATGGTATTACGATTTGATTGTCTAAAATAGAAAAAATTAAGTGAGGATTTTACTAAGAAAGTGTATAGTTTCGTCCTCACAATAAATGGACAGCTGGCCGAGTGGTCGAAGGCGCACGCCTGGAACGCGTGTAAAGGGCAACCTTTCTAGGGTTCGAACCCCTAGCTGTCCGCCATATCCCTATAGAACCCTCTGTACGTGGACTCCCTAAAGATAATTATCCTACTGTGCCCAAAGCATGTCAGCTATATTAAAAGAATTCAATCTCATATGTTTCCGTATCATCATCTTCTGAAAGCATAATTTGCAATTGTGTTATCGAGCTAAGAAGGGTTTTATCAAGATAATGAATATCTTCTGCAGTTTGATCATAAAAAACACTTTTTCGCCACATCGAAAGATCACTTAAAATCGCTTTGATATAAATAGATATTGAACTGATATTATCGTCACCGATTTGTTCCGGACTTGTATTGGTCAATAGATCAATAAGCGTTCGGAGAGAAAAGGTTATTTGGTTGAACTCAACTAATTTGCTTAATACTTTTGAATAGTCGTTAAATAGCGCAAGAATATTATTATACGTTGCCTGATTCATATTTTCAGTCAATTCAATAGAAGATAGTGTTTCTTCTTCAATCTCATTTAATTCGTCTAATAATTCATAATCTACTTCGATTTCTTGAAGATAATAGAATGCAGATGTGGTGTTGATTTGTCCTATACGTGAGAAATCCCCATGATTGATTAAATTGTTATCAGCTATAGGGCAGCTTAACTGTAGTGCTGGCAAGTTTAAGTGGTTGTCTACATAATCACGTATTACGCCATGTAAATTGTTGTCCATAAGCGATGAAATCTCGTGAATGGTTTCCACCGTGAGTATTGCGTTGTTGTGTGCATATTCGACCATGGATGTCTTTAGATTGCTGCATAAAATAAAAATATCTTCAAGTGCAAGATTCTTTTTCTCAAAATAAACGAGCATCGCTCCAATAATGGGGCAGTTTCCAAGGGGATGGTCTCCGGTCAATACGTCAAAATTGAAATCAATGATCCGCTTAGCAAAGTATTTTCTAAAGAATTCTTCCGGAATTTTGTATTTTTTCAATAGTTGTTTAGCTGCTATCTGAGACATCCACATCGTGGTAATATGATCTTTTACAACATCAAAATGTTCATGATATAACGCTAAGTTCGGGAATTTACTCATTTGACTCCTGTTTTTTTAGTTAAATATTTGCTTACAACCTCTTTTAGTTGATATAGCTCAAAGGGTTTTGTAAGTTGCTGATTCATCCGTTATAGTCTTTATTAAATCACTAAGCATGGGACATAGATTTTATATGGTCATAACAGACCAAATAGCATCATTTTGCAATGCAGTTGTCAGCAGCTCTCCGGTATGGTTGCATTCAATACCGATGGCTTGCAACGAGTCTACGGCATTATAATCTTGGGCACATACAATGCAGGAACTAAACTCTGCACCATCAGTGATCATCGTTTGAACTTTTTCCCGTATTCGTTCATCGTTCATCGCGCATAAGATTGAGGCACCCCAAAACATGACATGTACTCTTTTCCAATATCCTCTTGGGATGGAAACACCGCCGTATAAAAGAGGAAACTTGAGTATGGAGTCGACATTGTCTGTTGAGATGACGATTAATAGATTTTCTTTTGCCAAGGAGTTTCCTGTGTTATTATTACTTTATAGTGGCGTATTATATAAAAACCAACTTTGTATCAGACTATTTGATTGAAAAAATACTCCATAAGATCACGCTTTACCCTATTCCCAACACGTAAACCTATTAATGCTTTTTTAATCGACTAATGTCTATGCTTATGTACGTACAATAAAAAAGGCAGCCTCGCATGGAATTTATAGAAAGAAGAGCTATCTCTTTGGAAGAACGGGCAGAAGTTTATAAAGCTTTGGGTCATGTAACACGCCTTCAGATCTATGAGAAAATCTTGATGGAAAGCGGTCAGCCTCATGGAGGCAATGAGGGGTTGTGCATTACGGATGTCGCCTCAATGTTCGATTTTACACTCCCAACGATTTCGAAGCATCTTGACATCTTAAAACAAGCGGGACTTATCAAGACGCACAAAGAGGGAAAAAAAATATTTGTTTCTGCCGATATTAGAAGAAGTAAAAAGATATGTGAAAGCCTCGGTGATTTGATTGCCTCGTATGAGGAGAAGCATCAGGAAAATACGTTTAGTCAATTAGCTAAATGATAAACTTATTTTAAGCGTGTAAAAGATATTATTCTAAGGTATTCAAAAAACTAATATCTGTAAAGCGGTCAACAAATTTAGTCAATGGGAGAATTTTTTATGCTTATAGCGGTCAACATAATCTGAACATGGCAGAATTCACTCCCGTTACTAAAGGCTCTGCTAATGTCAAAGAAGATCTTCGCTTAGCTGCGACTGATCGCAAGCTTGGCATGGATGAGGTTGATTTTGATCTGCTCTCATATGAGACCTATTACAAAAGAGCCTCAGACGAAGAGTGGCATGTTATGCCAAGCGGTGATGTGTATGCACAAATCACACAAGAAGACCTTTACTGCGATGAGTATTTACTCAGCCAGCAATACCAAATTACAATACGCTCTGCGGTTCCAATCTTATATCTGGATCTGCGTTTTTCTGTCGGGATTAGTAAGGCTAAAGGGATTTTGACGGCAATTATTGACCCTTTATCAACTATTCCCTTGAAAAAAGGGGTACAAGAGTGGATTAAAACCGTCATCAATAAAAAAAAGCTTCGACTTGGCTATTTGATTGGGACAGATGATGAGCAGTTGGATAAAGAGATATTGCGTCTTTTGGCAAAGATACAAAAGCAAGGCCCCCTTACAGAACCCTACTCACTACCGATAGGGAGTTACTTCCCCCCGATCAATACCATAGACGACAGAGTTATTTTGCATTACAAAAAGCAGGATGAAGATCCAGAAGATCCCACTCATATTCATGGGGCACTGCCGGGTGATTTTATCATGGAGTACATTTTTCCTAAAAAAGGTCGCAATGGGCGTGGACTTGATGGAGCTCCTATTATCGTTCCCGAACCGACGATCAAGTATGCCGGAGTTATGAAGATCGATGATGCGACTATCCGCAGTACTCAGGGTGAACAGGGGATTAGTTATTTTTCCTTGGCATCAGGATTTGTCAAGAGGGACAAGGGAGTTTTTACCATTGCACAGGATATACACCTTGAAGCGGTCAGCGTGAAGACAGGGTCTGTTATTCCTGGCTCGGACAAGGACATAACACTGACGGTGGAACAAAAGAATGTAGGCGAAGATGCCGTAGGATCCGGTTTACGTATTAACGTCAAAACGGTTGATATCAGCGGAACAGTAGGGGAAAATACGAAGATCCAGGCATGCGATCTGAGTATCGACGCACAGACCCATAAAAAATCAACCATTGATGTGAGTGGAATTGCAAATATCAAACTTCATCGCGGTGACCTCAAGGCAAATGAGGCCAATATCGAGGTTCTTGAGGGGGGGACGATTGAGGGAGATATCGTTCGAATCAAAAAAATGCTCGGAGGCGAAATAATTGCACGTAAAGTCTATGTGGAAACTCTCTTTGCACATGGCAAAATTATTGCTCTTGAAAGCATTGAGGTTGATAATATCGAGGGTGAAGGCAATACGATGACTATTGACCCTGCGCATTTCAGGGTCTATCATGAACAAATAGCAGAAGTGACGGCTAAAATTATAGACAAAGAAAATATCCTGCAAGACGATAAAAAACAATTAGGGATGAAACAGTTTGCCTTTAAAGAAAAAAGTGTGCAGATGAAACGATTTCAACAGCGTATTGCGGATGCAAAAAACAATGGAAGAGAACCGCTGGAGATAGATGTCCTAAGCATGAAGCAATACAGAGCCGAAGCAGGAAGACTTCAGTTACTAAGTGCAAAAGTAGTAGAAGAAGAAAATGCCTTGCATGTTTTACGTGAGATACTGAAGACATTGCATGAGGCTGATTTGCATGGAGTCATTACCCATCATGGTACTTATTACGGAAATAACCGCGTACAGGTCATTGATCCAAACACGCGTCAGGAATACAGTGTCTTTCCCAAAGGACAAGTGTTGAATATTCATTTGCAAAAAAGAGGGGATGAAAAGGCTCTCTTGTTGCATTGAATAGTCAAAAAGATACAATAGAAAAGGAGCAGTGTGCCATTTATGTTGGATGAACTGGATTTTTTCAAAGGGTGTGATCCACAAAAATTGGCACATCTTTCTCCCAGTGTCAAAGTCAAAGAATATGCGGTATCCGATGTCATAGTCTATGAAGAGGATGACATGAGCCGCGTCTTTTTCCTCATTGAGGGGGAAGTGAAGTTTTACAAAGTGGATCGTTTTGATGCGGAAGTATTTTTGTATACGCTTAGCGGACAATCGTTGCTCACCAATATAGGATCGCTGGATTGCGATAAAATCAGCTGCTTTAGTAATATTGAGTTTTTACTCCCAAGCCGAGTATTATCGTGTGATCTGGCACTGTTTAAAGAAGTGGTTAAAACCGATATGTGTTTGCTGATTCATTTGGTCAATATTTTGGCGGATCAAAAACAGCTCGTTGAGTGCACAATTAATATGGGAATGGTATTTGATGTCACGGCTAAAGTGGCCAAAATGCTCTATTCTTATCTGGATTTGTATAACAGTCTCAAAAAGCAGGAAATCTCGTATCGCCTCAATATACAGCCTGCAACGCTTTCGCGAGTCTTGTCCAAGTTTACACGACTGGGATTGATCAGTGAAGCAGACCACAAAACTGTAGTCTTACAACGCGATGAACTAACACGATATTTTAAAGAGGGGGTTTGATGCAATCCATAACCACGAAAGTACGATGGATCGTCGCTATTTTGTCACTCAATCTTATTACGATCATCATGGTAGATATATGGCTAAACATGGATCAAAAATACGACGCCAAAGTGATCAACATCGCCGGTAAACAGCGAATGCTCTCCCAGCGAACCGTGTTAGAGTTACATCGTTTGTTAGTAGATGAAGAAGGTGCGTATGAAAAGCTTCAGCTGGCACGAGGAGAGTTTGACCAAAACTTCAAAAAGCTCAGTGCTGCCACCTCTGATTATCACGGGTTTTCAAATGCTAAAATTGAAACGACGATGATGGAGGTTTACGCTCACTGGAATCGGATGGCAGGATTGATTGATCGTTATTTGGTAGGTGATCATAATCTTGATGATCTCAAGGCTATCCATGATAATGGAGACCGTACGCTTTTACTCATGGATAAGGCGGTAACGCAATACGAAACCTACATGATGGAAAAACGGTTGATGGCGTATCGTATACAAATTGCATTGGCGGTTATCTCATTTGGAATTATTCTCTATATGGGACGCATAACCTTACAAATTCAGCGTAACTTACAAACATTCATGGATCGTTCAAAAAGCCTCACTGGAAAAGAAGAAATTGCCGTCAAAAGCAACAATGAGCTGGATATCGCCTGTTCTCACATCGATTATTTTCTCAAAAATGTCGAAGAAGCACTCGAAAGTGCGACCGAAGCGATTGAAAAAAGCGAGGCGGCAACGGCTGGACTGTATGGCGCTACTCCGGAAGCTAAAAACTTATTGGAACAAAGTGAGGATGTTATCATTCAAGTGGGTGAAGAACTCCACCAAACAGCAGCTCGTCTCAAGAAACTCAAAAGTAACCTCGAAAAAACCAACGCTATGAAGAATCCTTTTTAGGATTTTTCCTTCATGTTTCATATTTTCTTGACTTAAGTCAAAACCTTTTTTCTCCAGTAGCTTTATAATATCTGAAGTGCATAAGTTATTTCTTAGCATAAGAAGATCATAATAATGGTGATTTAGAATCATAATTAAACATGATTTAACTAAAGGAGTTCGTAATGTCATTGGAAAGAAGAGAATTTTTAAAAAGCGCAGCGGCAGCAGCGGCAGCATCGGCAATCGGTATGGCAGTTCCTACTGAAGTAGAAGCAGCAGCGGCTAAAGGGCAAGCAGGATGGCGTTGGGATAAAGCGGCGTGTCGTTTTTGCGGTACAGGTTGCGGAATCATGATGGCGACCAAGGATGATCGTATCGTTGCGGTAAAAGGTGATCCATTGGCTCCTGTCAATCGTGGTCTTAACTGTATCAAAGGGTACTTTAACGCTAAAATCATGTACGGCGCGGATCGTCTCTCTCAACCACTTTTACGTATGAATGAGAATGGCGAATTTGATAAACAAGGGCAATTTCAAACCATTACTTGGAAACGTGCTTTTGATGAGATGGAAAAGCATATCAAAATAGCTCTCAAAGAAAAAGGGCCTACGGGTATCGCTATGTTTGGTTCAGGACAGCAAACCGTTATGGAAGGGGTTGCGGCACTTAAACTGATGAAAGCGGGATTTCGTACGAATAATCTTGATCCTAACGCAAGACTGTGTATGGCATCTGCGGTTACGGGCTTTATGAACGTATTTGGAGCAGATGAGCCATCGGGTTGTTATGAGGACATCGAACTTGCCAATACGATCGTCGCGTTTGGTTCAAATATGGCGGAGATGCATCCGATCCTTTGGTCACGTGTCGCTGATCGTAAGCTCAGTGATCCTGATAACGTGCAAATCGTCGTACTGTCTACCTATAAACATCGGACGATGGACTTGGCGGATGTTGAGATCGTTTTCAAGCCTAATACTGATTTGGCGATTCAAAACTACATTGCCCGTGAGATAGTTTACAATCATCCGGAAGCTATTGATTGGGATTTTGTCAATAAAAACATCGTGTTTGCTACGGGTCCAGTGGATATCGGATATGGATTGCGTGAAGATATCAAGCATGAGAAATATGGTTCAAAAGAACTCGATACGGCAGCAAAACAAAAATCAAAAGTCCTTACCGCCGATGAGGGGGTGAGCTTGGGCTACTTGGGCTACAAAGAAGGCGATACGCTGGAAATGAAGAACACGATGGACCCTAACAAGCATTGGCAAATTACGTTTGAAGAGTTCAAAAAAGGGCTTGAACCGTACACGCTGGACTATGTAGCGCACGTATCCAAGGGTGATCCGGACGAGAGCATCGAGAGCTATAAAGAGAAACTTCAAAAAATGGCAGATCTTTACATTGAGAAACAACGTAAATGTTTGACTTTCTGGACGATGGGATTCAACCAGCATACACGCGGAACATGGGTCAATGAACAAGCGTATATGATCCACTTTTTACTGGGAAAACAGGCAAAACCTGGAAGCGGTGCATTTTCACTCACAGGTCAGCCATCAGCATGCGGAACGGCACGTGAGGTAGGAACCTTTGCCCATCGTTTACCTGCGGATATGGTGGTGACCAATCCTGCTCATCGAAAACGCTCTGAAGAGATTTGGGCCATTCCGCAGGGGACGCTGAACCCAAAAGTAGGATCGCACTATACGCAGATTCACCGTGACATTGAAGATGGAAAAGTGAAATTTGCATGGATCAGTGTCAACAATCCGTATCAAAACTCTGGTAATGCCGAGCATTGGATTCATGCGGCACGTGAAATGGATAACTTCATCGTTTGTTCAGATGGCTATCCTGGGATTTCTGCAAAAGTATCCGACTTGATCTTACCAAGTGCGATGATCTATGAGAAATGGGGTGCTTATGGTAATGCAGAGCGTCGTACACAGCATTGGCGTCAGCAGGTCACGCCAGTAGGTGACGCGATGTCTGATACGTGGCAGTTTGTTGAACTTTCCAAGCGTTTTACAATCAAAGAGGTATGGGGCGCGCAAGCAATACCTGGGCTTGATGTTGGATTACCGGATGTATTAAGCAGTGCAATTGCTATGGGATATAAAGAGACCGATACTTTGTACGATGTTTTATTTGCCAACAAAAAAGCTAAAACGCATAAATGGCCTGATCCGGTCGGAAAAGGGTATCAAAACTCTGAAGTCGAAGGGGATAAGCGTAATGTGATCGGGAGTGACGGAAAACCGTTTAAAGGATATGGTTTCTTCTTGCAAAAATACCTATGGGAAGAGTATCGTGAATTTGGAGATGGTCATGGGCATGATTATGCTGATTTTGATACCTATCACAAAGTACGTGGACTGAAATGGCCGGTTGTGGATGGCAAGGAGACTTTCTGGCGTTATAACGCTGAATATGACCCGTATGCTAAAAAAGCAAACAACGGCGAGTTTGCGTTTTACGGGCATGCATTCAAAGAGATCCCAACAGGAAATCTACAAGGCGTTACCAATAAAGATAAAGTTCATTTAGAAAACAAAGCCAAGATCTTTTTCCGTCCTTACATGGAGCCGACCGAAGTACCGGATAAGAACTATGACATCTGGTTGTGTACGGGTCGTGTTCTTGAGCACTGGCACAGCGGAACGATGACGATGCGTGTTCCCGAACTGTACCGCGCAGTGCCTGAGGCATTGTGTTATATGCACCCTTCCGATGCCGAAAAACGCGGTGTTAAACGCGGGGAGATGGTATGGGTAGAGTCACGTCGCGGTAAAGTAAAGGCACACGTTGAGACACGAGGTCGTAACCGTCCTCCAAAAGGTTTGGTGTTTGTTCCATGGTTTGATGAAAAAGTCTTTATTAATAAAGTATGTCTGGATCATACGTGTCCGATATCAAAAGAAATTGACCACAAGAAATGTGCGGTCAAGATTTACAAAGCGTAAGGAGACAACCATGAAAGCAAATAGATTTATTAGCAGTTTAGTGACTGCAAGTATCTTAATAAGCGGTGTCTATGCTGCTGCAGCAAAGAAGGCCGTTGATGAAAATCAATTGGGGATGCGTTCGACAGATTTATACAGTGAAGTGAATGCTAAGCCAGATGGAACAAAATACGGTGCAGATACTGCTGGAACGTCCAAAAAAATTCCACGTGCGTTTCCGGATGCACCGCCGATGATTCCTCATGATATCAGTGATTTTGGAGAGATTACCAAAGAGAACAATGCATGTCTGGGATGTCATATGCCCGATGTCGCAACAACAATGCAGGCAACTCCGATTCCTCCAACGCATTTTACGAGCTTTAGACCCAATGTTGCATTGGATAAAAATGGCCATTTTACGGAAGTAGATCACGACAAGATCGTTAAACAAGATCTTAAGGGAGCATTGTGGCAGGGGCGATTCAACTGTACGCAATGTCATGCCCCACAACATCAAGGTAAGTTGCGTATTGAGAATAAGTTTAAAAAAGATTGTCTCGATCCTGTAGGACGAAAATACGAAAAGAAATCGTATCTTATGGAACATCTTGAGATTGGTGTAAAAGCTGGTAACGGACTCTAATATGGCAAGTACGGCACGTGGTGGTTTTTTCGGCGCCATTTCACAACTTTTTAAAGAGGAGAATACGGTTATCCGTCCTCCTTATGCGGTTGCAGAGGCAACGTATGCAGAGTGTAAAACCTGCGATGCGATGTGTGTCGGTGTGTGTGAAGAAAAGATAATTAAACGGGATGCTCACGGGGTCCCTTTTTTGGATTTTTCGGTAAACGGGTGCAGTGATTGTCACAAGTGCCTAGAAGCGTGTGCCCCAAATGTACTCAATGATCCGCAACGGTTTATCCAGGCAAAAGCGCGTATTTCTACGATGAGTTGTATGTCTCATCATGATACGATCTGCTTTTCGTGCAAAGAGCCGTGTATGGAGAATGCCATTGTGTTTGAGGGGATGTTTTGTCCGATTATCATTCCTGATCGGTGTACGGGATGCGGCTACTGTGTCGCGGTATGCCCAAGCGAAGCTATCATGCTATCGGCATAAAAATAAATATTATCACGGGAGAAATGTATGAATATATCCAGCATCGTGGTTCAAACGAGCCCAAATTATACCGAAGAAGTTGTAGAAGCACTTAAAAACGCGGATTACTGCGACTACCATTTTCATGATGAGAAGGGACGCATAATCGTCACTATCGAAGGTTCCGGAGTGGAAGAGGAAATCGCCAAGCTTGTTAAAATTCAAGAGATGGCACATGTTATCGCTGCGGATATGTCGTTTGCTTACAGTGAGGATGAGCTCAATGCAGAGCGCGATAAGTTGGAGCGAGAAGGCAGTGAGACGCCAGCATGGCTAAACGATGAAAATGCTACCAAGAATGACATTCACTACAATGGAGATCTTAAAGATCGGTTTTAATTCTAGAGAGTTACTTCCTTTTTTGTTCGTTTATAGAAAGATTTAGCGGTCACAAAGAGAGGGTATTGACCCATTTTGGGTCAGGTTTCCAAGTCTTCACCCACTGTGGCAATTGGTCTGCCGGCATTGGTCGTGCTATTCCATACCCTTGAGCGAGGTCACAACCTAATTGTAAGAGCATTTCTCCATGTTCTACGGTTTCCACTCCTTCAGCGATAACTATACGATGAAAGGCTGTTGCAAGACCGATAACTCCTTTTAATATAGCTAAATCGTCTGGATCTTCGAGCATATCACGGACAAAGGTTTGATCGATTTTCAGCATAGCAACTGGCAGATGCTTTAAATAGGTTAAAGAAGAATAGCCTGTACCAAAGTCGTCCAATGCAAATTCAACACCGATCTGGCGGCATTCTTCAATAACTGTAAATGCTTGCTCTATATTATCGAGTGCACTGGTTTCGAGCACTTCCAGCTCTAAACACGATGGTTTCGTATTGGGATGAAGAGAGAGTATCTCTTGTAGACGCTCAACAAAATTCCCTTGGCTTAATTGACGGGCTCCGATGTTGACGCTTACGGGTATGTCGAGACCTTCGCTGTGCCAAAGTTCTATTTGGGTCAATGCCGTATTCATGACCCATTCGCCCAGATCGATGGCTACAGGATGATTTTCGATAGTCGGGAGGAACAATGCTGGAGCCAAGAGTCCTTTTTGCGGATGCTGCCAACGGATGAGCGCCTCGACACCGATCACTTTTCCTGTACGCATGTTTACTTTTGGCTGATAGTACAGTACAAACTCATTGGCATGCAGCGCCGTGCGGATACGTTCAACATTTTCATTGTGGCTTCGGATATTGCTGTCATGTTCGGTATCAAAGAGATGAAAACGGTTTTTTCCGGCGAGTTTTGCTTGATACATGGCGTTATCGGCTTGACGCATCAGTAAGTCCGCATCAGTTTCTTGCGTTTGGGGGTAAAAAGTGACTCCTATGCTGGCAGATACTTGAAGTTTTAAATCGTCCAGATGTACCGGTTGTGCAGCGGCTAAAAGTAGCCTGGTGATCATCGATTCGCTGGCCGCTTTATTTGCCAGATCGACCAAGATCGCGACAAATTCATCTCCCCCGATACGAGCCAGCGTGTCCCCTTCTCGAAGAGTTTGCTTCATACGATTGGACAATGCGATCAAAAGCTGATCTCCGATATCATGGCCATGCGTGTCGTTGATGGTTTTGAATCCATCCAGATCGAGATAGATCACCGCTAAGGGCTGTTCGCGTCGATGCGACTGCGTCATAGCTTGATGCAAACGATCGGCCAACAAAACCCGATTAGGCAAAGCTGTCAGAGAGTCGTAATAAGCAATCCGCTGGAGCTGTTTTTCGTGTTCTTTCGCTGCACTGATATCCGAGAACAGCGCAACATAATGCAAAGCATCTCCTTGGGAATCGTATACGGCGCTGATAGTCAGCATCTCGGCGTACACTTCACCGCTTTTGCGTCGATTCCAAATTTCGCCGTACCAGTGACCTTTATCGATCAAGTCGCTCCACATGGTGACATAGTACTCTTTTGGCTGACGACCGGAATTAAGCAGACGTGAATTTTGACCGATGGCTTCCTCTCGTGTGTAGCCGGTAATGGCAGTAAAAGCATTATTTACATCCATAATATTCCCATCGGTATCGGTAATCAAAATTCCCTCATGAGCATGGGTGAAAACGCTGGCAGAGAGTTTCAGCTTTTCTTCGGCTTGTATACTTTTGAGATATTGCTTCGTGGAGTCTTGGATGATATACCCCAATACAATCGCTTCTGCGGCAACCATAACCCCATGCAAATATACGTATTCAAGCCCGCATCCATAGCTGAAAATCATAATTGGATTTTGACCAATATAGAGCTGATGAGACTGAAGCCAATTAAAGAAAAAATGGTGCACAATAATTGCGGCACTGGCCATGAACATTGGCCGAGTGTCTTTGTAGATCGTCAAAATCGCAAGACCGATGAAGACGTGAAAATGCATTTCGATGCGTCCTAGATGCTGTTGTATGTAGATCGCGGTAAACATCATAAGGGTAACTGCAGCGATGAAACGAAACCACACCGTTCCTCTCAGTATGAAATACGAAATGGTGCACAGACTTAGAATCACCAGACTGCCTGCAATACCAAGCCAGTAGGTATCATAATAGGATGAGGTTACAAAGATGGCAACAAAAGCATGCGCCAGCAGTATCCACATCATATGCTTATCGGCTTTGAGGTAGCTGGACTCCAATGATACTTGTTCAGATTTTTTCAGAAAGGTAAAGGGGATCATGCAACCAGCCTTTGTAGATCTTGTTTTATTTGATACTCATCATAGGGGTGTGTATTATAGATGTGTTTGAGGGTATAGTGATCGTTTTCTTTTATCATAAGATAGAGGTTGGAAGAGTGCCCTATGTCTTGATCATTGGCAGTTACGGCAAGATTAAAATCCCGTTCAAGTTGTTCTACTTCTGTTTTGGTTGCATAAACACCATGAAAATCGGGATGAAAACTTTTGGCAAAGCTTTGTGGCCAATCGGATGGCTGTGTCGGGTTAAGATTGACAAAATAAAATCCAAGAGAGGGATACTGTTGTTGAAGGCGTGTGTACATTGGGGCCATTGTATTGAGTGCAGGGATACAAACGGTCGTACAGCCAACATATCCAAAATAAAGGAGCACTGCGGGTGAGTGTTCTTTTTTTAAAAATGGCTGTGAAACAGAGGGGATATTGACTTCTATAGAACGGGTATTTTGTCCCATAAGCCCTGCTATCAAAGGGAACAGCATCAGCAGCCCAAGCATCATAGACAAGAGTATGACGCCCGATATTGTTTTCTTCATAATAGTTCTTTTAAGTTTATAGATTAATATTAGTATAGCGTAACATGCATATAAAATAAAACTCTTTAGACAGCCTCTTTTACTACACCATCCTCAACCCGTAAAATACGATCAAATAGCGGAAGCATACGTTCATCGTGGGTTACGACCACGATCGCTACTTCTTGTTCGTGAGCAAGCTTGCGTAAAAGCTGCATAACGGAGAGTGCCCGTTCACCGTCCAAGGCGGCTGTGGGCTCATCGGCTAAGATAATCTTGGGGCTGTTTGCCAGAGATCGGGCAATCGCTACCCTCTGGCTTTGACCTCCTGAGAGCTGAGAGGGCATTTTAGTTAATTTGTCTTCCACCCCAAGGTAGTCCAAAAGCTCTTTGGCGGTTTGATTGGCCTCATCACTTTTTACCCCATTCATTTGTGGAACGAGGGTCACATTTTCCAAAACATTGAGAAACGGGATGAGGTTGTGCGCTTGAAAAATGAATCCGATTTTTTCACGGCGCAAGCGTCTTGTATCGCTGATGTGCCATTTCTGATCGTACATCAACTCGCCATCAAGGCTCAGCTTACCGCTCGTAGGCTCGGTGATACAGCCGATCATCGTAATAAGCGTTGTCTTCCCCGAACCGCTGGGACCCAGTAACGCGACGGTTTCCCCAGCATAGATTTGAAATGTTGCTTCTTTGATGGCCGTTACGGAACTTTCCCCTTCACCGTACGTTTTAGAAAGGTTCTCTACGGAAATAATCATTTTTTTCATTTATCCCCCGATCGCACTGGCAGGATCGATTTTGAGAGCAGAGCGTATGCCACTGAGTGAGGCGAGAATACTGACGATGACGATTACGATAAAAAGTTTCAGTGCATCGGTGGGGATGAGAATAACCGTTTTTGGGAAGAAATTTGCGCTGGCATTGGCAAAAATGTTTCCTCCGATAAACGCAAGGCCACCCAAAAGCAGTGATTGCTGGGCGATCATTTTGGTGATGATCCCATTGGATGCGCCAATGAGTTTTAATATGGCGATCTCTTTGGCCTTCCCCATCGTCATAGTATAGATAATCAGTGAGATGATGACAGAGGAGACGATCAACAAGATGACGGTGAACATCCCGATTTGTTTGGCGGAGCGTTCGATGAGATTTTTAGTCAGGATATCAGCTTGTTCTTGTGCGGTGTAGACTTCTTGATGTTTCCAGCGATGTATCTCATCTCCTACGCTTTTTGGATCAAATCCCGGTTTTAAGGTGAGGGCAAAAGCATTGACGGTAGCGGTTGCGGCCGATTGTGCCCCACGTTCTCTGTCATTGCGTATTTGCTCGTTACTGAACAAAAATTGCAGTTCCTGTGCCTCGCGCAAATCGAGGTAGATCATCGGATCGCCTCCTGAAGAGACCGCTTTGTGGGTTAGGCCTACTACGGTGT
Organism: Sulfuricurvum sp.; assembly: GCA_030692765.1. Lineage (GTDB taxonomy): Bacteria > Campylobacterota > Campylobacteria > Campylobacterales > Sulfurimonadaceae > Sulfuricurvum. The sequence continues at coordinate 34,832 of JAUYUB010000020.1, read as the reverse complement.
AGGTATTGCGTCCCAGGGTGATTGCATCCCCCAGTTTAAATCCCGTTTTGGTATCAACGATAATCTCTTTGCTGCGGATGGTGATCGCACGACCTTGCGTGAGAGCATAAGGGGTAAAGGAGCTAAGAGCCTCATATCCAAGAGTAAAAGCACGGACAGGTTTGTCCCCTAGATGGATTTGTAAACTCTGAAAGGTGAGGGGATGAACCTCTTGGACCCCAGAGAACCCTTTTAAAGAATATTTGAGATCTTCGTGTAATCGTGAGTTTTCGGCAAAGGGTCCCAGGGTGTCTTTTTGCACAACCCATAAATCTGGGGAAATGTTGTTGGGGACGATCATCGCATCATGGACCATCCCTCGGTAAATACCGATCATGACGAGGACGACACCGATGAGCATTCCGACACCCAATGCTGTGGTGATAAATTTTCCCAGAGAGTGGGCTATATCACGCTGTGCGAGATTAATCATGGGTCAAGTTGATTTGAACTTCGGCTTGTTCACCTAAATACAAAGGTTCAGGCAGAGTATCCAAGGTGATGTAAACGACACGTTCTTCGGTAATACGGTCACTGACGACACCGATACGGCGTACGATACCTGAGTAGGTCTTATCCCCCGTAGAACGCAGTGTAGCGATCGCTTTTTGTCCCACTTTCAACGGTCCGCTTTGGCGCTCGTCGATGTAAGCTCTGACCCAGACGCTTTTTGGATTGGCGATTTTAAAGACAGGGGTTCCCGCCCCTATGGTACTGCCCGCTTCCGCATCGCGGGAGAGAATGATCCCGTCGATGGGAGAGCGCAGTGAATAATCGTGGATGGTAGCATTTACGGAATCCAATGACCCTACTGCGCGTTGTATCTCGTGCTGTGATTGTTTGAGCGCTTCTTGTGCGCTCAACAAAGCGGCATTGGCACTTTGGGATGAGGTTTGGGCCGTATCAAGCTCTGCTTGGGTCACAAATCCCCCTTTACTGAGGTTTTTGTAACGTTTTAGGGTGGCATCTGCCAGTGTTTTTTTGGCTTTCATGTCTTCTATAGCGGCTTTTTGGGCGGCCATTTGGGAACGACTTTTTTCAACGATGGCACTGTTTTGCAGTTGTGCACCTGCAAGTTCTGAGAGTTCCATTTGTGCTAGGCGTGAGCCTTTGGCAACGCGGTCTCCCTCGTCTGCATACACGGCACCGATGGTAGAAGTATGTTTGGGTGAAATGGTGATGATCTCTTTGGCCTCGAGGGTCCCTATTCCGTTTACTTGGTTGAGCGGTTTTTTTGAGGTATCGGTAGTCACCGCTGTTTTAGATTCGGGTGTTTTCATCAATGAGGCGATTACTGCGATCACTATTAGGATAATCGCTCCGACGAGAACCGGTCTTCTTTTATCACAACATGCCATTATTCATTCCTTTGTTTAGTAAACGTTGTATTTTGACCCATGATCGTATTTTTTGGAGTTTTGCATCAGCATGAGCGATACGTGCATTTTCCAATACGTTTTGAGATTCTAGCACATCGATGTAGGTTGCCAGCCCTTGGGCATAGCGTCCCCTCATGAGGGAAAGTGCTTTTTGGGTCGCACTCATCACTCCCTCTTTGGCGGTAATCGTTTCATCAAATCGGTTGAGATCGATCATGGCATCGTAAAGTTCTTGCCACAGCGCTCGCTCAGTGTTTTCATACTCTTTTTGCGCGAGGGAGAGGGCAATACGGCTTTTTTGTGTCTCTGTATCCAGCTTTTCGCCATCGTACAGTGGAATCGATCCTCGTATACCGATTTGGGAGGTATCGTACGAGGAGAGAGAGTTGTCATAGCCGTAAGCTGCTACGAGATTAACGGATCCGTAGGATTGTTTGGAGATTGCATGAGAGAGTGCTTTGTCACGATTGATGGACATGCGGAGCTTTTGGAGTTGCGGATTGTTTTGGGAAAGCTCCTGACGTAATGCAGGGGCATTTTCAACTACCATCGTGAGGGCATTTGATCGGCGGTCAAAATCGGCTTGGTCGATCGTTACGGGGACATCGCTGCTGATGAGAAGTTCAAGTGCCATCAGTACTTTGGCTTTTTGGGCTTGTGCTGCGCTGTGATGATCATCAGCTTCGAGCCATGAGGCTTTAAATCTCGATTCATCGGCTTGGGTTTTCAATCCTACTTCGCGCATTTGCACGGCTTGAACGTATTGCGCTTTGTAAAATTCGGATGACTTACGGGCAGTATCGATGAGTTGTTCCAAGTAGGCAATGTTTGTGTACTGCAGCCAAACTTGTTCGATGAGGCTATTTTGGACAGAGACTTTGTCTGTAACACTGCCCTCTTGGGCATAGCGAGTGGCTTCTATGATGTTGTCATTGCGTCCAAAATCCCACAGTGAGTAGCTAGCGCTGATATCTGTATGAAAGGCATCGGTCTGACGTGTTGAAAAAGTACCGTTTGTAGGCATCACGATGGTTTTAGTAGGATAATATTCGCCATTGAGATCGATGCGTGGGTGCAGAGCGCTTTTTGCAGCTTTGGTATCGGCTTGGGAACTTTGGACTCTGAGCTGTGCTGCTTGTGTCTGTGGGTTGGATTGCAGTGCCATTTCAACGGCACGCTCAAGCTTTAGCGGTTGCGCATGTAGTGTATAGATAAGCAATAAAAATATGATCGTTGTTTTCATAAATAATCCATCCAATAGTTGCACATATGGTAGCACAAAAAGAGTGCTTGACTCTTGATTTAGATCAAGAATTTTTGCTTGAGTCGTTGAACACTCATGGCGACGATGACCAAGGTAATGAGCCCGATAATCAGAGGCTCAAGAATGGCAAGAGTGAGATGCCCCTGTGTCACGATTAAAAAATTAGCGCCGGCGGGGGGATGAATAACTTTGAAACCGTGCATGAGCATAATGACCAAACCAAGGCCGATCGCAATGGGAAGCCATTGAGCGCTGGTATAGGTGAGTACCACGGCACCGATTACGGTTGAGATGAAGTATCCCCCGACAATATTCCATGGATTTGAAAAAGGGCTGTTGGGTGCGCTGAAAAGAAGCACGGCAGTTGCCCCAAAAGGGGCAATGAGCATCATGGTATTGGCACTTTGGGCAATCACTCCGATAAAAGAGAGCCCTATAAGTGCACCAACACCTGCAATGATGCTCTCAAGTACGTGCAGAAGTCTTTTTTTGGTGTGATTATTGTTGAGCATAGAGCTCGTGCTCACGCTGCATTAGGATGTTTGCCAAAAACGTATACGCTTCTACCCATGCGTTTTTACGCGCATCGGTAAAGGCTTCGCCCAATACGTCACCCATTGCGGTGATCAATGCATCGGCAACCATTGGGTAATGGATTGGTTTTACTTGTGTCTTTACATGGGTTTGTGCCATTTTTTCTACAGCAGCACTTAATACACCGAGGTTGTCGATGTTTCCTGCAAATGCTGCTATCGCTCCTGCTAGTTTTTTGTGTTGATCGCTAGCTGCATTGTCGAACATAGACTTTGTCTCAGGATATTTTGAAAACAAAATCTCATACATACGTGTGGTGACATTTTCAGCTTCTTTATTGACCAAAGGAATGGTTTCTTTGATGGCTGTTATGGTTTCTTGTGATAAACTCATAGGAGACTCCTGGTGTTAAATTAAACGCATTGTATAATATACTACTCTTTAGTGGTATATTATTTATTAATTATATTTTTATTTTAATAATTAGTTAAGGGGTACCTCATAAGGACAATTGCAATACAATGCTTTTTTATCTAAGAGGAGATCTTATGCATTTTTCTAAAACCACGGAATATGCTATTCGTGTGTTGGCCTATTTGCATCGTCATGATGAGACCTCTCATTCGGTTAATGTATTGCATCAAGAACTTAATCTTCCTTATAAGTATCTCACCAAACTGATGACCGAATTGGTTAAGAAAGGGCTCGTACATTCGTCCAGAGGACGCGAGGGAGGATTGAGTCTGGCCAGAGATGCTCATGAGATCTATTTATGCGACATCCTGGAAGCGATTGGAGAGTCATTGGAACATGAGCGCTGTATCTTGGGATTTGAAAAATGCGATGCTTCTAACCCTTGCGCTCTGCACGATCAGTGGGTCAAGCCCAAAGATCTGATTGAAACCATGTTGACGACAACCAGTTTGGCCTCGCTCATTGAAAATAGAGAGACAAAATTATAATACTAGAGGCGCAGACTTTTTGTAAAATGCAACGAGATGAGTTTCTCAAGCACTTCTAAAACATCCTGTTCGTCACTGAGAGACTCTACTATCGAGTGCATGCATGCCTGATAGGGGTCAAATCCTTGTGTGATCAATTTACCTGCATAGATAAGCAGACGTGTGGATACTGATTCTTGAATATCACTGTCGCTTAGTTGACGTATTTCACCTGCAATGTCGACTAGCTTTTGCGCTATTTTTTCATCGACACCACTCTCTTTGAGGATAATTTCCTTTTCTATATCGGCTTTTGGGTAGTCAAAGCTCAGTGCGATAAAGCGTTGTTTAGTACTGGGCTTCATCCCTTTGAGAACATTCTGGTAGCCAGGGTTGTACGAGACAACAAGCATGAAATTGGGATGGGCAGTAATCACTTCACCCGTTCGATCTATCGGCAATACTCTGCGGTAATCGGCCAATGAATGCAAGATAACGGTGGTGTCTTTACGTGCTTCTATGATTTCATCGAGATAGCAGATACCTCCGTTTCGTACCGCTTTTGTCAGCGGTCCATCTTGCCAGTAGGTGCCGTTTTCATCGATGAGGTGACGTCCTATTAAGTCTGCAGCACTTAAATCATCATGGCACACTACCGTATAAACATCACGTCCCAGTTCTTCGCCCATCGCTTCGATAAATCGTGTTTTACCGCAACCTGTCGGCCCTTTGATCAAAATAGGGAGGTTCATCCCTGCGGCAGCCTTGAAAAGCTCTACTTCGTTTGATTGGGGTAAATAGTATATTTTTGGCATGGTATTCCTTTATTGGGTCAGATTCATGTAAATTTCGGGTAAAAGTTTGGGCAGTTTCTGCGCATCACGGATAACGGCATAGGAGTTTCTCCCAAACAGATAGGGGAGGTACTCTTTGGCATCGATATCTATGGTAATGCAAAAAGGGGTGATCCCTTTTTGTTTCGCTTCTTCGATCGCTTTTTTGGTATCTTCGATACCGTATCGTCCATCGTACCGATCGACATCGTTGGGTTTTCCATCGCTGAGTATTAGAAGGAGCTTGTTAGCACTTTGCTGTTTCTCCAAAATCTTCGCACTCTCCCGTATCGCAGCACCCATACGGGTGTAGTGTCCGGGTTTGATGGCATGAATACGACCACGTACTAAATCACTGTATTTTTCTTTGAAATTTTTTATAATATGAAAATTGACCTTGGTGTTTTTAATGGAGGAGAAGGTGTAGATCGCAAATCTGTCCTCCAATCGGTGCAGAGACTCGGAAAATACCATCAAAGCATCTTGTATCATATCGATCACACGGATTTCTTGGGTTATGCCAGCTTCCGTGGAGAGGGAAACATCGGCTAGGATCAACGTCGCCATATCTCTCATTTTCCTCTCATAGGTCTGAAAAAATCGTTGTGGATGGTTAGAGTGATTTTGATGTCCTTTGTAATCGATCCATGTGTCGATATTTATCTCATCGCCATAAGGGAGATTGTCTCGTTTGATACGGTCCAGCTCCATGAGATCAAGTTCGCTTTGGATTTTTTTCATCATCTTTTGGAGTCGTTTAGGCAGCGCAATGGGTCCGATGTTGAGAGATATAAAGGGTTTTATGCACACATAGTTTTTGAGATAAATCTCTTTTTTATAATCCCATTCATCGATAAAATGCCCTTTTCCCAGCGGATATTGCTCAATACTGTTGGCAGATATGTCCAAATCCATTTTGATTCGTGCGGAGAGGTTGGCATCTTTTTTACCCAGCGTTATCTCATCTAAATCTTCGGCATTATAGAGGGCATCTTCTTCGTAGCTGTCGTTCTCCTGTCGATCTACCCGTACTTGTTCCATAAAACTCATAATGGATTCGGGTAGAAAGAGTAATAGTCCATCGGTTTCTTTGGTGTCATCGATCTGTTCGGATTTTTTCTTCATGCTCAGAGTTTCGGTTTTGTGTGGTTCATCAGGCTGTCGAAGTGCCTCTTCGTCATCGAAATCAAGGAGTTTATTTTTGCCAGAGAGTGAGGGATAAATCCATAGAGGATTGGGATAAGTATCGGCTAGTGAGTCTTCACTTAAAGATTCATCAGTGGATAATTCAGGGTAATTGCTTCTTAAAAAAGAGTCTGCATAGGTATAGAATTCGTTAAAACCGGCGTATTTTTTTATCAAAAGCTGTGCCGTTTTTTTATTTTCGGTCTGGATATTTTTACGGTTAAGATTGACTTTTGTTAACATAGCGATCAGCCAATAATAGTGCATCTCATTATGCTGTTTAAGCGGAAAATAGGACAAAGAGGCAGGGAGGTAAATCCCTTTTTCATCCTGCCAAGCAAGAAAAAAAGTGTTACCTGTTCCTGAAAACTTTTCCAGAAGTGTTTGTGAGGTTTTGATGGATCTTTTGTCGGTAACATGGAGTTCTTTTCCTTTTTCACCCCCTAAGAGGTGATAAAAGATTTTAAAGGCTTTGGCGTTACTGCCAAAAACGACGGCTTCGTCTATAAAAAGACGAGACGCTTTTTTGGTGACATAGCGATCCCAAAACTTACCGACTAATTCATCCATTTACGCGGCTGCTTTCTCGTCTTTTACAAAAAAGCTATAAAAATAGGTGAAGAGTCCTGCGAGAACCATCACACCAAAGGCAAGACGAATAGCATAAACAGTGGAGATGGCTGCTTGTGTTTCCATAAAGCCAAGTGCATGGGCTGCATCAGGAAGACGTTGCATCTCGATTTGCATAATACCCGCAGCGGTTAATGCTAATGTCAGACCGATCATACCGATAACCATCATCCAAAAACTGGCCAGTTCCACTTTTTGTGCTTTTGGCCCATTACCGTGAGAACGTCCGCGAAGGATCGGCATCGCATATGAGATCAGAGTAAAACAAATCATAACGTACGCTCCAAAGAACGATAAGTGGCCGTGTGCCGCAGTGAGCTGCGTACCGTGTGTGTAGTAGTTAACGGGTGCAAGTGTGTGCAAGAAGCCCCAAACACCTGCGCCCAAAAATCCTACTACAGCCGTCCCTTTTGCCCACGTCAGTGCGATTTGATTGTTATGCTGGATACGACGGTTTGTCGCCATATTGAATGCAAACAAAATCATCAGGAAAAAAGGGATCGGTTCTGCAGCAGATGCGATCGATCCAACCCATAGCCAATACCCAGGGGCACCAATGTAGAAAAAGTGATGTCCTGTTCCTGCGAGTCCTGAGATGAGTGTCATGGCAATAATTAAATAGAGCCACTTATCGATGTGCTCACGGTCAACACCGGTTGTTTTAATAAGGACAAATGCTAATAGCGCGCCCAAAATAAGTTCCCATGTCGCTTCAACCCACAAATGGACAACGAACCACCAGAAGAATTTATCCATAACCAGATTTTCAGGGACATAAAACGCAAACAAAAAGAAAAACGCCAAACCAAAAAGACCGGTCAGCAAAATAACGGATATAGTCGTTTTACGACCTTGGATAAAGGTCATGGTCACATTTAAAATATAGGATAAAACAACAAAGACAATCCCTATTTTAGTGATTGTCGGCTGTTCTAAGAACTCACGCCCCATGGTTGGCCAAAAACTGTTGGCAATCGACTCTGATAAGGCTGCATAGGGAACCAACAAATAGCCAAGTATAGTTGCTACCCCTGCAGCGGCAAAAACCCAAAAGGTGATTTTAGCCAGCATCGGACTCCACAGCTCTCGCTCACTCTCTTCAGGAATCAGATAATAGGTCGCACCCATAAATCCAAATAATAACAAAACGATTAGCAGGTTCGTATGAACCATACGTAGGACATTAAAAGGAATTGCCGGGAATAAAAAGTCTCCATAGAGATACTGTGTCCCCATAGCAAGACCAAAAACAATCTCACCTGCCAGAAGAATGAGTGCAAAAATAAAATATGGTTTTGCGACCATTTGGGATGTATATTTCATAGGCTTTCCTTATCCTTTAATGTTTGGTGGCCACTCTTGATTGTTAACACGTGATGTCCAAATCAAAAAGTCTGCAAGATTATAAACTTGCGCAGGGGTTAGATTAAACTGTGGCATTTTTCGTCTATTAGGAGTTTGCAATGGCTGTGCTGCCATCCATCCCGCCAAATAGGTTTTAAAGGCTTGTTCATCGTTTGCGCCCAAACGAGGGAAGGCATTTCCAAGTTCAGGGGCATAATAGGCCCCCTCTCCCATGATGGTATGGCAACCGACACAATTGTTATTTTCCCATACCTTTTTTCCAAGAGCGACCGACTTGGTTATCTGATCATCATGGCTTAATTTAGGAATTTTTTGCACCGTATCCACAGTGAGCCCAGCAAAGAGCAAAATAGCAAAAAGACCCCCGCCAAAGTAAATATTTCTGGCCATATTTTTAGTAATACGTTCAGTCATTTTAGCTCCTATTTTTAATTCTACTTATAGGTAGTAATTGAAATAGTAGCAGGCTATCTTTAATTCTACCTTTAAGTAGCAATTAAATGAAGTATTGACATATATCAATACTTTTATCCCTTTTTCTCGTTATACTCATCTACTTTTATTAAAGGAAGCACCATGGAATTTTCAATCACGAGCACTCCAAAGAGTTATTTGATGTCTCAACCCCATCAACCTTTTTTTCTTTTTGGAATCGTCTGGGCTATCGTGTCGATGGTGATGTTTATCCTTTCTCATAAAGGTGTTATTGTTTTGACACAAGCCGAGAATCTGTTTCATTTCTATGCTCTGACCTTTATTGTCTTGATCCAATTTTTTCACGGGTTTTTGTTTACAACCTTTCCTCGCTTTTGCACGAGTGCGGCGATTGAATACGAGAAATATGCCCCTATTATTTGGAGTTATCAAATATTTTCAGTGCTCTTTTTTGTGGGAGCGGTGACTTCGCATTGGATTGTCCTTGTCGCGATGATCGGGATTTTATTAACTCATTCGTTGGCGTTTAGTATATTGATATTGATCTATCGTAGCGGGAGAGCTCCGATTAAAAGTGATCCATTTTGGATATTGGTCGCTCATACATTTGGTATGGTGGCACATGCTCTTTTGGTGCTTGCTTTTGGAATGCAGCTTATGGGGCTGGATCTTTTGCTTACCTCTATTATCAGCCCTGTTGTGGTTAATCTCTTCTTGGTCTTTATGACGTTTGTCGTGGCGCAGAGAATGATCCCATTTTTCAGTCACTCTTTGGAATCTTCCTCGAACCGTTTCGTGACGCGTGTATTTGCATTGATGGTGCTCAAAACACTACTTAATATCGCTCAGTTCCCTCTTGCAGAAGCTGTGGCAAGTATCGTGCTTGCAGGCTGTTTGTTAAAAGAGTTTATCCGATGGAAGCTCCCTGTATTTCGTTCGAGTGCAATTTTATGGATTTTATATCTGGCACTTTTTTGGTTGCCATTGGGATTATTTATCGGAGCATTAGCGCAGGTGGTTGAAGTATACACGCAGACCTCATTGCTGTTTACGGGAGCGCATTTGTTAATGTTAGGGTTTATAACGACTGTTTTAATCGGTTTTGGGACGCGGGTTACTTTGGGACACTCTGGGCGGCCGCCTCATGCGGATCGTCTCACTATCACGTTATTTGTTTGGACACAAGTGGTGGTTTTGCTGCGTTTTGCGTTATCCGTAGATAGTGCCCTTGGCGGTACGCATGCATGGCTGTTTGATGCGGCAGGGGCTGGATGGATCATACTGTTTGTTGTATGGACGCTGCGGTACGGGAGAATACTAACTCTGGGGCGCTAATGGTTTAATGTACAACAATATCCGCATCAGATTTGGCAGTCACGTGCGCGACGATAACCGCAGGTATTCCCTCGTTTTGACAACGCTCGACCATTTTGGAGGCTTTTTCAGCAATTACAGCGATCAGAAGTCCTCCTGAGGTTTGGGCATCAAAGAGAATCATTTCCAAATCGGCATGGATATTGTTTTTAAAATGGACATGCGGTTGTAAATATTCTTTGTTCGCATAGCTTCCTGCGGGGATGATTCCCATAGCAGCCATCGGCAGTGCTTCGCTAAAAAAGGGGATGGCAGAGCTGTCTACCTCTATCGTTTTAATACTTCCGCTCATCTCACGTAAATGTCCCAAGAAGCCAAAGCCCGTCACGTCGGTACACGCATGGGCGTCAAATTCTCTGGCAATCAGCGAGGCTTTGTAGTTGAGGGTTTTCATCGTTTCGGCGACTTTGAGTACGGTGGCGTTATCCAAAAGATCGGCTTTAATCGCGGTAATCAAGATCCCAAGCCCAAGAGGTTTGGTCAAAACGATTACATCACCCTCTTGTACCGTGTTGTTGCGCAGTATTTTGTCAGGATGGACAAATCCTGTACATGAGAGGCCGTAGATCATCTCAGGTGTCTCGATGGTGTGACCGCCTACGATAACGGCACCGCACTCTGTTGCTTTGTCCATGCCGCCATGCAAGATTTCAGTAAGTATTTGCGTAGAGTGATTTTTACCATCGAACCCTACGAGATTGAGTGCCGTTTTGGCATCTCCACCCATGGCAAACACATCGCTGAGAGAATTTGCAGCGGCGATTTGACCATAGACAAATGGGTCATCGACCACGGGAGTGATAAAATCGACCGTCTGCACCATTGCAGTCGTTTCATTGATGCGATAGACACCTGCATCTTCGTTGCCCTCAAACCCTACGAGAAGATCTTTGTGAAACGACTTGAGATGGCAGGTGACATTTTCCAATGAACCGGGAGAGAGTTTCGCAGCGCATCCTGAGGCTCGGACAAACTTTGTTAATTTAGCGCTGTTGTTCATCTTGGATTCCCTTGAGCGTTTCAATCGTTTTAGCGTGATTGTCGTTGCAGATCGTGATGTCAGGCGCTTTGGTCACTTTATAGACTTTGTCGTAATACTGGGTGAGGAGGATTTCAGAGACACGTGAGAGATCACCATTTTTAAATGCGCTGATGGCGGCGGCTTTTTCATCACGGCTGATATAGGGAGAAATACGCTCCATGCGGTGCATGAAAAAATCACCGTCCATGCTGTCATACATCCGCATGATACGCTCAACTCTCTGTTCCAGAGGAGCGGTAATCTCGATGCGGACCCCTTTTTCCATGTGGGCGTAGAGTGAACCGCTGAGGGTGATCTTGCCGATACGTTTACTCTCGGCCTCCACAAAGGCACTTTTGGTGAGATCCAATGCTAACACGGCGTGAGCGAGTCGGTTTTGAAACTCTTTTTGGCTTGGCTGGGCTCCGTTGACATCTCCAAATACCGATCCGTAATGGTTAGCCATTTTTTCCAGATCGATAACGTTGGTTAAATCTTGCAAAAGGTCACTTTTCCCGCAGCCTGTATTGCCCGTAAGGGTCAAAAAGTTGATTTGCGGGAGATTTTCGAGATACTCTGTGACAAAGGCCCGATACGATTTATAGCCGCCGATCACGCGTTCTATAGGGTAACCGATGCTGGAAAAAATCGTTCCCAGTGAAGAGGAGCGCATTCCCCCACGGGCGCAATAAATAGCAATTTTAGACCCTGGATTAAACGCAGGATAGAGGGTTTCGATATGGCGAGCCGCATTAAGGCAGACAAGCGAGGCTCCTTTGAGACGTGCTTCAAAGGGGGAAATTTGTTTATAAACGGTCCCTATCTGGGCGTGTTCTTCATCGCTAAGGGCATAGAGGTTGATAGCATTGGCGACATGGGATTCACCGTATTCCACAGGGCTTCTGGCATCGATGATGAGATCGTATTCGCTCATGTTTGACAGAAAAGTTTCGATAGGTATTGTTTTTATCATTGAGAGAATTTTATCATGGTTGTACTAAGTAGGGGATTAGCTAACACGCGTGTCTGGCATCAGCATGAAACTGGACCCCTTTTGTATGGGCTTGGATAAATAATTCAAAATCGTGTGCACTTAGCGGTTTACTATAGTAATACCCCTGTACTTCATCGCACCCTAATGCACTTAATTGTTGCAGTTGTTCATGGGTTTCTACCCCTTCTGCGATGACTTTTAGTCCCAAACTGTGTGCCATAGTGATGATGGCACCGACAATGGCTTTGTCATCAGAATCGGTGATAATATCATCGACGAATGATTTGTCGATTTTGAGTTTTGAGACGTTGAATTTTTTCAGATAGCTCAAAGAGGAATAGCCCGTTCCAAAATCATCGATGGCTATTTTAATACCGCGTTCGTAGAAATTTCGGATGATGTTGGCTACATTGTGCGGATCGTGCATCGCTACGCCCTCTGTGAGTTCTATTTCAAGATAGTGAGAAGGAAAGTCAGTTTCCTCTAAAGCCTTACCTACTAAATAGGGAAAACTGGCATGTCTAAATTGTACCGCAGAGACGTTGATAGCTATGAGCATGTTTACCATACCGATCTCCTGCCATCGTTTTGCTTCATGTATGGCAGTGCGTAAAACCCATTCGCCAATGGGTAAAATCAAACCGCTCTCCTCTGCAATGGCAATAAATTCGACGGGAGAAACGCTTCCAAGTTGGGGATGATTCCAGCGTAGCAGGGCCTCAGCACCGATAACGTGACCATTATGCAGTGAGATCTGGGGTTGATAATGCACTTCGAACTCATTACGTTCAAGGGCATGATGCAGTTCACGCTGCACGAGCATGTGACGCTGGGCACACTCTTGGAGGTTTGTGGTAAAAAATTGGTAACCATGGCGTCCATCTTTTTTTGCAGAGTACATGGCAGTATCGGCATTTTTAGAGAGAGTCTCATGATCGCGTCCATCGATTGGGTACAGCGCAATCCCGATGGAAGCGGTTATGGTGAGTTCATTGCCCTGGATATGAAAAGGTATGGAGATTTCATCGAGCAGTTTTTGGGCAATGTTAGCCGCACCTATGGCATCGGTGGAAGGGAGCAGCAAAACAAATTCATCGCCTCCCATACGTGAAGCGGTGTCTACCTTTCGTAAAGTGGCTCGTATACGTTTTGCAGCACGTATGAGAAGTTCATCTCCTAATTTATGCCCCAGCGTATCGTTTATTTCTTTGAAATGGTCGAGATCGAGAAAGAAAAGGGCGAACATACTATGGTTACGTTGAGCAATTTGGAGGATGTAATTGAAGCGATTGGCAAGCTCAATGCGATTTGGTAAACCTGTCAGTGAATCGTACAAGGCAAGCTTTTTGATACGGTTGAGCCGCCATAGCAGTGTTGTAAAGCTCACGCTGATAAGTAAAAAAGCAAATATGAAATGGTGCAGTGCCTGGGCATTAAGCATTCTATTGATATCGCCAATAGGGAGATCTGCACCTACAGCATAGTGGTGTCCTCCGGGGGATTTCATAGGGAGAATGATACTGCGATAGGTTCCCCATTTATCGGGTGATTCATCAAAAATTAGTTTGTGTTTTTGCAGTGCAGTACGGATTGAGGGACTGACATCATCGTATTCGTCAAAATAGCGGGTCATATTTTCACCAGATTTGCGCTCTTTATCAGTAGCGCTCGAAGCAGTAAAATAAATTTTCCCCTTTCTTTCGATCATTGTGTAAGCATAGGTCATTGCCGAAGCTTTGGAAAAGCGGCTTAATCGGTCAATATTGGAGAGGTCTTCTGTAGGTGTAATAGCAGTTGGGGTGAGTGCGCGATCATGAAAGTCTGAGGCTAACAGAAGTGTTTGTCCTTTGGCCGTAGCATAGAGACGTGCATCGAGCTGTTTATATAACATCGTTTTTTCGGAATGATAAGAGAGAACGCTAAATAGGCTTACTCCTATCATAAATAAGAAAAAAATGCTAAAAGAGATCAGCGTCTCACGGTTTTTTTTCACGCCCTTCTCCTAACACAAAAATAATCATTTGTTATATTGTAGTCATTTTAAACTAAAAATATTTTAATAAAACAAATTAATACTGAAATGAGATGAGCGCGGTTAGAATGAAGGTGCCAATGCAGAGTACATAGTAGATGAAGACAAAACGAAACAGTTGAGCGCTGCCTAAAAAGAAGACCAAGGCTGCTTTTGCAACAGTGTTAGAAAGAATGGCAATAAGGATGGCATAGTGGGCTGTGGCATGAGGTAAACCATTGTTGGCCAATGAAGAAAGAGAGAGGACAATCGCGTCAACGTCGGCAATACCTGATACCGCGGCAACGATATAAACCCCTGAATCTCCGACGTAGCGGTTTGCCAGTGCAATTAGGGCGAGAGTTGCCCCAAATAACAGACCCATGACCAGTGCCTCTTTGAGATTAAAGGGGTTCTTGAATTCGATATTTTGAGGAATATCTTCACGTTTGGAGGTGAGATAGAGCATGCCGATGTATCCGTATCCGCAGAGTGATCCGATGAGAATCGGGAGAATGAGGGCAGTGATAAGGGCAGGATTGATAACCCATATTTCAAATCCCGCACGTATGAGCATGATAGAGGAGGCAAGGGCTATAGCTAAAGCTAGGTTTTTGACCAAGAATCCATTTTCATGAACGCGCCGTGCCATACTTATAGCAACGGCAGTCGAGGAGACAAGCCCGCCAAAGAGTCCCGCAATGCCGATTCCGAACGTTGAACCGAATAAACGTATGGCAATGTATCCAAAAAAAGAGATTCCAGCAACAAGGACAACCATAATCCATATCCGATGAAGATTGATAAGTCCCATGGGATCGATGGCTTTGTCGGGTAAAATGGGTAAGATAACAAAGGTCATAACGAGAAATAAGATCGCTGCTCCCAAGTCTTGTTTTGTAATGGTTTGTTGGTACTCTTGGATTTTGTCTTTTAAATTAAGAACAAACAAAACGATAATGGCGATAAAAACTGGGAAAATCGGGGGGATAAAGTTGAGTATTGATCCGATAATGAACGTAACGAGCGCCGCGAATTCAGTGGTTAACCCTTTTTCGGGACTGGATACGCTATTGACAGTATATGCCGCTACAAGCAATAGCCCGATAACGGCTGCGGCAATGAGAAAAAAATAAGGGAGAAAAGCAGTAAGCCATGAGGATAAAAATCCGAAGAGGGCAATCATCGAGAAGGTTCGGGCTCCTCCAAAATCCTGCGTTTTATGGGAATAGATCGTATGCATTTCGCGTTGTAAGCCCAAAAGAAAACCCAGAACCAAAGAAAGTACACTATTTTGAATAAACAAGGGATCCATAAACGCTCCTGTAGCAGGGTATTAAAACTATTATAGCGCCCGATGGTTGTAATCGCGTTAAAAAATAATTTATTTTTGAAAGAGCTTTATTGAATCAATGATCATCAAGAGTCTGCAAGCTCAAAGTAATTGATTGGGCGTCCCTTGTTTATCTGTGATAGATCATCATTTTTTGTAAAAAGAGGGATATTTTTTGAACAGTGGATATAGGCTTCTTCAACCTCAACGAGTACCCAAAAGACTGTTTTTTGTTTGGATGGCAATTGTTTTAGGCCAAAATGCTCAAGCTGAGTCTCTTCTAGGATATGGGCTTTCCCATTAACATGCAGACCTACTTTGTCCTCAAAAAAATCCACAAACAGCATACCGATATGAGGATTTTCAGAAATGTTTCCAGCGGATGCCAGCACTCCGTTGCCTTTATAGTCGGGGTAAATAATTCTCTTTTCGTCAATGACGGTAATAAATCCAGATTCTCCGCTTCGAAGCGAACAGTCGCATTCGCCGTTTTTATCCGAAGTGGAAATAAAAACCATTTCTTGTGCAGCTATAAAATTTTGCATCATAGGGGCAAGATAATCCAGCATTTGTCTGTTGTAAAAATCTGTTGCTTTGTCTTGGGTTTGGAATTTTTCTTGCATTTCATGCTCACCTTGGGAGCCAGGAAGTGATGGGAATTTTTCGAAGTTATTCATAGTTGTCTCTCATTCATGTTTTATTTTTTTACTTTATTGTGCGGTAAAAAATCGGTGAAATCTTTGATGTAGATGGCATTGATTCCCTGCCCCAATTCGTGGATATCGGCATCCAGACGAAGCCAGCGGTTAAGCTGGTATTGGACCAGTATGCTGGATACGGTATCGTTTTTGTACAGTACACGCAGGTCTTTGTTGAGATGTGTACCTACTTCGATCCCCATTCCGCCTTCTTGCGTTGTGAGAATGTTCATGGTGTCGATTTGTATTTTGGTGGCACCGTTTATGAGTCCTTTGACTCCGGCCCCCAGCATGAAATTCGTGGCATCGGTTTTCATCGTAGTACTACTGCCATCAGTGTTGTGGGTTGTATTGGCAGGAGAACCAAAGAGGAGGTAGCTCATGATGTCGTTTTGGCTCATAAACGGATCGGAGCTGAACAAAAAGATAGGAGAGTCCAGAGAATGGGTAATGTAGATCTGGATTTTTTTGTAATCTACTTCATGACCGATGGTAAAATCGAGATACGGATTGATCGAATCCCCCCCTCCAAAATAGAGATGGCTCGTTTTGATACTAAACTCTTTGCCGGCTGTCGTGGCGCTCCCTTTTGGGATCGTGATCATTCCTAGGATTTGAATAGGTCCTTTGGGCTCTTTCCATAACGTGATCTCAGGCTGGATTAAAACATCAAGCTCTTTAGTAAGGTAATGCAACGCATTTTTAGCGGTTACTTGAATGTTCATAAATAAAGAGGTATCGCTAGGAGGTCGAACATCTTGGATAATAATGACATCATCATCCATCACTTTGAACTGTTGCAGCGGAAGATAGGTGATTTTGGCATTGAGTATATTTACATTTCCACTGAGGGTTTGAATGGCATTTGCATCCCGTGTAAAGAGCAAGTCCGCTGCTGCATTGGCTTCCCCTTCGGGACCTTTGTAGGTAAAACGGTCGGAATGCAGTGCGATCTCGGCGGCAAAGGTATCGGTGTCTATGTTTCCGCTCAGTCGCAATGCATCAAATATCCATATTTCATCGATGATAAGATTCCCTACATCATTGAAGTGCAGGGTAGAGAGGCGTTGAGAGTTAATAGTATGTCCGGCAATATCAAGTCGATAGTGGTCGATGAGGATGGCATTGTCATCGTAGCGCAGGGAGAAGGTATTATTCGTTCCTCCGTATTGGCGGTATGAATCCAAAACAGCCGCATACCAAGGGATGGTGATGTCTGTAGTGACGTGCAAAGCGGTATCATGGGTGATATGGGTACTGGTGCGTACCTCTGCGTCGTAGTATTCACCGCTAAAAAGCTCTATCGAACCGATTTGTGTAAGTGTTTTCCACAGGGATGGAGTGACCGAGGTGATGCTAATATCATTGAGCGTCCCGCCAAAATCAAAATAGGTACCCAAATAACTGCCTGAGCCTTTGAGCTTATCATTGATGTTTTCAAGATAAAGGGCCAGCGATGGGGCATTGAGATTGAGTTGAGTTACCCCTTTGGAGTGACTCAGTGAGAGTTCCGTCTTTTCAGGAGGTTTAACACTTGAGTTACGCCATGTAGGGGCATCGGGAGCAAGGGCCAGATCCCCTTTTAAAGAAAACTTTTCATTCTCGTAGTGCAATGATCCGTTGAAGCTGCCATGATTGTTACTTGCGCTCAGTTTTCCGTGTAGCAGCTGGGTCTGCAGGGCATAGGTCCCGTTTGCGCTCAGTGTTGAGGGAGAGCTACGTAAAGCTTGCGGCAAGAAGGGGAGAAAGTTAAGATTTTTATGAGATGTTTGCACATTCCAGACAAAGTTTTCGTAATCACCGCTTTGCAGTAAAAGAGTTGTATCTCCCAAGATGAGCTTACCGGCAATCCCTTCGGCATCATCGCGAAATTTTCCTTCTAAAACATGGGAAGGCAGCGGATGCGATGAGGTGATGATCCCTTTGAATCCGCTGGTCGTGACTCCATCAAGAGCATAGCGAAGTTCCTGTTGCGTTTGCATCGATTCATCGCCCCGCGTCAAGAGGTAGTGGGCTCTGAAATCGAGATGATCATTCTCATAGAGATAGTCCATACTCAGTGAAACGTCATGAAGCGTTACAAGCGGATCATTGATTGAAGTGAGTTGATCGAACGATGTGTGTAGCATGGCACGTGTATCGGAGAGTTCCTCTATGATGATTTTTTGAGAGTGAGGTAGTGTGGTAAAACGGCCAACGGTATCTTGCAGTTCTGCACTATTTTGGTAGACAAGCGCAGTGCCGCGAAGGGTATTATTCTTGAGCGATCCTTTGAGGGCACCGCTGGCATAGAGGCTTTTGACACTTCCTTGGATGGAGAGAAAATTGAGATTTTTCCCATCGTAGCTTCCATTTTTTCCATAGACATTTAGTTCGATTGGGTATTCGCTGATAAGTTGCGCGTTGGTAAGGCTGACTTCTTTGAGTTTAAAAAGAGGCAGAGGTAAGGAAGTACTGCCATCACCGATAAAATCATCCACATGAATGCGCAACCCATCGATTTTGATGGAGTCGATGACGTGTTCGCCTTTGAGAATAGTGGTCAGATTGTAATCGAGGGTGAGTGTTTTCGCGTCAATGGCTTTAGAATGAAGACCGTGAAGCGAGAAACCCTCGGAGAGTGATCCATCCGTATCTGTTACATGGATACCCAGAGGTTCTAAGAAATAAGTTCTGACAAGAGAGAGCCCGTCGGGGCGAAAAGCGAGATAAAGTATTCCCGCACCCAGTAAAACGGCTAAAACGACCAGTGTGTGAATAACCAGATAAAGGCTTTTGACGAAACGTATAATCAGGCTAGCTTTTCGTACTGGTATTAAGTCATCTTTTGGAGGTGTTTGCATAGTGTTATTATGCCGAAAATCACCCTTAAATTACCCTCTTGGCATATGGAGGAGAAACACCTGCCAAGAGGGGGAAATCAGCTGCCGAAGATATCGCGCATCATTCCATTGTACCATTCGTGAGTCGTTTTGCCCAAAGCGGTTGAGCGGGTATTGTTCTCTGTCATTTTAGGCTTGATGACTTTGATGTCATTGCCGTTTAGATCTTTGTCATCCATTAGAGAGAAAGTAACTCCGATGGAGATCGCTTCTTCGCCGTTGACCATAGAATAACAGACGTTTTGCGGCAGAGTTGCTACTGCAGCTTGTGGACGCCCTTGGATCATTGCAGCAATCTGAGATGCGACAATGTGTCCTTGGCCATTGGCGATGGCACCACTTTTTGGATACGGATATCCTCCTACGGCATCACCGATAACAAACACACGCTCATCGGCTTTGGATTGGAAGGTTGGAGAACTCATCATCCCCCAGCCAGCTTTTCCAGTAGATACCCCTGCCATTGCAACGATTTCAGAGGCTTTATTTACCGGCATGAGATTCGCTGCAGCATAAGGGATACGTTGATCTTCAGTACGTCCATCTTCGAGGGTTACTGTGACAAGAACCTCTTTTTTGTCCAAATCGACGGTTTTTACCAATGAGTTTGGACGATAGTCGACGATATCAGGATACAGCTCTTTGTACGCTGCCATGAATCCAGGACCTTTTGGCGCCGGTTTGGCTTTTGGATCGAGGATGATGATTTTGCCTTTAATCCCGTTTTTCTTCATGTAGTGTGCCATCATAGCGGCACGCTCATACGGTGCAGGGGGACAACGGTAGGCTCCATCAGGTACAGAGATGATAAAATTGCCTCCCTCAAAATCTTGGAGCATCTTTTTGAGCGCCACATGCTCACTGCCATGTATGAGTGCAGGTGGGCACTCTTGACGGCAGCGCTCTGCGGCTTGGGTGTCGTTGCCGAACCATTTGCTGTAGTCATACGCAATCCCGGGTGAAAGTACGAGATAGTCATAGCCGATTGAGCCTGTGGCTGTTTTTACGGTTTTGGTGTCGCGATTGATATCGGTTACGGTCGTTTGGATCATTTTATAGCCAAACTCTTTGGCAGCCGTAAAATAATCGCGGGTGAGAAAATCCATCGGGATTTCTCCGGCAAGCCATTCGTTACTCAAAGGGCAAGAGGCAAACATGTCGCGTTTTTCCAAAACGACGACTTCGCTCTCAGGGGCCTCTTTTTTGACGTAGCGGGCAGCCGTCAGACCGCCCCATCCGCCGCCAATGATAACAACCCGTTTGCCGGCTGATTTGGGCATGAGCTCCGTACCAGCTGCCGGGTTTTCAGATGCGCTTGCCGCGGTAGCAGTGCCGCCCAGTGCCAGTGCCGCAGCACCGAGCCCTGAAGCTTTGAGTAGATCGCGTCGTGATAAATTCATGGTTGTTCCTTAGAAACTTAGGTTAGCGATAAGACGCGTGTGAGATTGCTCATATTGGCGCGTATCGTTATCGCGTTGTTCATGGAATAAGCGAAACCATAGCCCTTTTACCGATGGTACGACGTAGAAAAGCATGTAGTCTTGAACTTCCGTTTGTTCATTAACAACAGGTCCAATAGTTCCTACACCAGTGCCCGTCCATGTTTGAACGTCAGTATCGTATTGTGCACTGCTAGCGCTAAATGTGAGTCCAGGGATACCTAAATCTTTGAAGTTATATTCTACGCCTACTTTAAATGCAGTTGTATCGGCACGGTATTCGTTACGTGCGAAAATCATAGTGGTATAAAGAGGGTCTCCTCCCCATGCGCTGATAATATGACCGTCATTGTTTTGGTTGTAAGCAGCTGATAGTGCAAAGTTGCCAATATCCGCTTTGGCTTTTGCTCCCCATGCCATTGCATCGATAGTTCCATCAGCACTGATTTTAGTTTTGTATAAAGGAGTTCCTGCTCCACTATTAAATGCACTAGGCATTGTTACAGTTCGGAGCGTTTTAAGTGCTGATCCTCCTCCAGAAGTTGCAAAATCTCCCACATCACTTTGCGAAAGGATTTGGGCTTCGAGTGTCACTTTTGCTGGGCCTGCATCCATTTTGTATTCAGCATCAGCATAAATGGTGTTGTACATTTCATGAGCATAGTAATCCCATACGCGAGCTGCTAAACCCCCTTTTTTATAGTCAATTCCTAGTGATGTTACGCCAGCAGTATCCATTCTTGCCGCAGTTCCTACTGCTCCTGTTCGACCAAATGTGGCTTCACCCATATTTTGAAAAACTTCTTTTCCATATCCTGCAGTAATGACACCGGTCGTACCATTAACTGCGGGATTCCCGAACCCATAGCCAGCACCTGCGGTGATTCCGTAAACTCCATCACCGATCAATGCGTTGTCTGTTGCTGCACGTGTGCCGTATTGCATTTTGGTAATATGGGCTGCAGTGATTGTGACATCAGAAATCTCTTTAATCGTCGCAACCGTTCCCTCGAAAAGATTTGGGATAATCGTTACGGCGTTTTCGGTCATTGGAGTTTTAAACTCTTGGCGTCCATAAGTGAGGTCAGTATTAGAGAGATGATAACTCGCATACGCTTCGCCGAGAGTAACGTATCCTTTCATATCGTCACCCTGAAGACCTTGTGCAAAATGGCCATAACCATCTTTGGTCATGTATGAATCATTAGCTAGCCCCGTATTTTGAGTCGTATAAAACGCTGCTCCAAATCGTAATCCATACAAAGCACCTGTTTGGTATTTGAGTTTACCTCCGATAACACTTCCTGCTTCAGCAACGGTATCTGAAGCTTCCGGGAAGATGTGGTGAATACGCACATACCCTCCCGCTTTCCCCTCTTTAAACATTTCATTGATATCATCTGCTCCCATTAGCTGTGAAGCCAATACGGTTGATAGCGCCAAGATCGCTGTTTTTTTCATCATTTGTTCCCCTTAAGTCGTTTATGAGGTCAATCCTACTTGTCCTAGATGAAAAAATCATGAAAATAGACTTTTTTAGTGATTTAAAGGAGAAAAATACCATAAATCATTACAATATGTGTATGAGAATATTAATTATTGAAGATGATTTAAAATTACGGGTTATGTTAAAGGATGCGTTGGGAATTTTCCATACGATTGATACGGCAGGATCACTCAATGAGGGGATTGAGCTGGTTGAGAGTTATGGCTATGATGCGCTGTTGCTGGATCGAAACCTCTCTGGAGAAGATGAGGGGATGAAGATTATCCCCAGACTTAAAAAACTGCAGCCCTCGTGCGCGGTGATCATTACGAGTGCGTACGGAGGGGTAGAAGAGCGTATTACGGGTCTGAGTGCAGGTGCGGATGATTACATAGAAAAACCGTATGATCTCAGAGAGCTAAAAATGCGCCTTGATGCTCTGATACGGCGTTATGCTCCCGATACTATAATGATCGGGGAGATGCAAATAGACATCAAAAATGAAACAGTGAGTGTGCTGGGTGAGATGATAGTGCTTTCTAAAAAAGAGCATGATCTGTTCTTTTTTCTCGCATCCAGACCCGATAAGATTTTTAGTCGAGATGACATTGCCAATGCGATTTATGAGGATCCAAGCTCGATGACCTCCAACACCATTGACGTGGTTATCAGCAATATTCGTAAAAAACTTCCTGTTGATCCGATCGAAACGGTAAAAGGGAGGGGTTATGCTCTTAAAAACGTTTAAAGGTAAAATTTTGGCGGTAACGCTTGGGATGACGATCTTTTCGGTTGTGACTTTTGGATATGGTTTGGCCAATATTTATTATCATCATATGGAAAAATGTTTGACGCGCAGTCTTTCGTTTTTGACCAATATTGTGACGAAAGAGTACGATTTGTCGAAATGGGATCCGAAAATGGTGGTGGAGATCCGAAAAAATGAGCAGATGCAAAATATTTTAAAAGGGGGCTTGTTGCATGAGCTGCATATTGAAGTGCTTGTACGCCAGCCAGTTTCAAGTCATGAACGTTTATTTCGTTCTGCACGCTTAGCGGATGGACGTTATTTGGTGATCAGCTCGTCAACGGCTAAAATCGATGATGAGCTGATCCGGATGATGGCCGATCGCTGGCCTTTCTTTTTATTAGGCTTTCTCTTTATGAGTGCAATGATTTATCTTGTGATACGTCATCTTTTTGCTCCGTTTAACGAGCTGGTCGATCACTGTTTGACGTGCCGTGATCCTGAAAATAAGCCGGATGTGGTAGGGGGAGGAACAGAGATTATTGCTTTGCGTGATGCGATCGCGACGCTTCAAGGGCGTATCAGCGGTTTGCAAAGCGCTCAGCGTGATTCGATGAAAGCACTCACTCATGAGCTAAAAACACCATTGGCACAGTTGCGTTTGCGCATTGACATAGCAGATCTCAAAGAGGAGTGGAACAGCGACGCGATTAGTGCTGCGCGCGAAGAGATTGACACCATTTCGGCAAAGATAACCGATATTTTACATGCGACGCAAGCCACTGAAGTTGTGGAAACAATATATTTAAAAAAATCGGTGGAAGAATGGATAGAGGAGCTCAAACCGCTTTGGCAACATCGGGAATTACATTTTGAACTCTCCATTCCGCAAACGTCATCAGCACGTTTACCAAAAGCTCCATTTGAGCGTGTGGCACGTATTCTGATTGAAAATGCGCTCAATCATACGTGTGAGGGGAGTACGATTTATCTGAGCTGCGACAAAGGTATTTTTGAAATCAAAAATCAGATATGCGATCACGTTGTTCCGATTATACACTCTGCTGGCGTTGGACTGGAGATTGCGAAAACGTTGTGTGATTATTACGGATGGCGGTTGAATGACGTTCAGGATGATAAGTATTACACGGCAACGCTGTCGCTTTAATTCTAACCGTTAAAAAAGTTCCCCTACGCGAAAATGGATCGCATACTGTGCAGGATCCCCAGGATCGACACCAACGTCCAGAGCAATAGGTCCGATTGGTGTGACATAGCGCAGACCGATACCTGTTGCCAAATAGGGGAGTGTATAGTCAGGGATATAATCGTTGGAGCCAAAGGTTAAGTCGCTAAAAAGGACACCTCGAAAGGCAGTATAAATAGGGAATCGATATTCGACACTCCCTTCCAAGAGGCTGTTGAATCCCAATGGGTTTCCATAAATATCTTTTGGACCCAAATCACGATAGGTATAGGCACGATTGGAGTTCATACCCCCTGCGTAAAAACGGTAGGATGGGGGAATTCGCCCATCATAGGTACGTAATGTCCCCCATTTTACACGTGTCCCAATGACATGATCTCCAAAGCTGTCCAGATAAGCTCCGGAAAGCAGCGTTTTAAAATACGTAGCATCTGAATAGGCATTTAGCAGTGACCCTTGCGCCTTTGCGTTAATCCAATACCCTTTTTTAGGATCAAGAGGTTTGTCTCTGGTATCAATATTGACCTCTCCCAGTGGTGAGAGAATAAACAGATGATTGTTCGGGAAATCCCTAGTATTGGCACTCTCATACGTGGCTTCTTCATTAAATAATAGACCTATCAAAGCGGATGAGGGAATATCTTGATATTTGAGGGTGAGTTTTTCAAAAACACTTTTACTGCGATACCCGTCAAACTGTTGATCCACGTACCCGACCTCTCCATGAATCGAAGCTCGATTGTGCAGAGGAATAGAAAGTGTCCCGGACGCTTCATGTTTGATTTGTGAGTAAAGAGTATCCAAAGAGAGTGTTTTGAGATCGCCGAAAAAATTACGATGTTTGATTCCAGCCAATGCACCGGCCCCTTGGTCGCTGCTGTAGCCCAAACCGGCTGTAAAACGAACAGGTTTTTCGGTCTCTTCAATCCCTACGATAATGGGGACGACACTCCCGTTTCGGTCATTATCATTGATTGTAACACGGGCAATCGCTTCTTGCGCATACAGTGCTTCATAGCTTTGTTGGATTAAGGAAAGGCTGTAGGGATCTCCTTCATTAAACCGCAGCATGGAAGCCGTGAGTTTTTCGTCAATATTGGGGGTAGATGCAACATTGATGGTTCCAAAAGTACATTGCTCATTAGGGGTAGCTTCAAACAGTATATACGCCTTATGGACTTGGGTATCCACCCACGCTTTGGAATTAAACTCGGCATTGCAGTATCCGAGATCTCCATACCGTTTTTTGATCTTTTGTTTTGACTCGCTGAAGGCTTCTTGATCAAAATGATCTTCCAATTTGAGCATTACAGCAGAATCGACATCCAAAACACTGTTGATCTTTATATCGGCAACGGTTACGGGTTCATTTTCTTGGATAAGAAAAAGGATGGAGGTGTTAGTGTCCTGAGTGGTTATCTTTGCATCAAAGTAGCCGCGTGAGCGATAATAGCTCGTAAGCGCCGAAGCACTTTGTGAAATCGCAGCTTGATCGAGAACAGGGTGATCTTCCCATATTGCTGCTGCATAGGGAAGGCGAAGCCCCAATGTATCGTATAAATCACGCGAAGTTATTTTTTCATTTCCTTTGAAATACAGAGGGAGGGAAGCAGACAATAACAAAGAGGAAAAGAGGATGATGAGCAGTAATCGACGCATGTTCCCCCCTTTGTTGTTTTCGCTATTTTACCCTAAAGTTACGGTTATGCAATCAAGGTATCCCACTGTCTTATCTTCAAGGGCAGGGTTTAGCAAAGACAAAATCATGGCAATCGTACCACCATGCGCGCAAACTAAAATATTCTTATCATGCTCAAGTTCATTTAAAAAGCTCTCTATGCGTGTCCGAAAACTGGGGAGAGATTCGTCACAGACATAATGGTGCCACGCTTCCCTTGAGTCTAAAACACGGGGGTCAAAATCTTCTGAGGCTTCGATTTGTGCAAAGGTCTTCCCCTCGATGGAAGGTTTGAAGCGTACTTCTCTAAGACGTGGGTCAATAGTAAAAGAGGTGATTCCCATTGTTTCCAAGGTTGCGGTACATCGTTGTAAATCCGAAGAATAAATACGGTCAAATGGGCGATGCAGGAGAGGCTGTATTTTAGAATGCTCAAAGCGAGCTATGTCGATAGGGATGTCCGTATGCCCATTATAACAGCCGTGATATTCTTCATAAGGAGAAGCATGACGTAATAGAGTCAGTTCCATGCCAGTAACACCGCAAGAATCAAAATCAGTTCAACCCCCTCCAGAGACATTCCCAATACATCTCCGTTGATAAAGCCCAGTGACTTTTTGGTGAGTGCACTGAGGATGAGCGCACTGAGGATTCCGATGAAAAGGAGTAAAAAGAACGGCCATGAAAGGAGATAAAATCCAGCAGTACAATAAAAAGCAATAACGAAAAGCAAAGGTCGCCAAGAGAGGCTGTCGTGCAGTTTTGAGACAAATGAAGAGCGAAACTCGTGATGTTTTATCAATACAAGGAGGGCAATACGGCTGATGGCGGCAATCGCAATAAACGGTAAAAAGAGATGGTGCATCAACAGCGTCGAGAGAGCGGCGATTTTGAGAAGGAGAAAACTCACTCCGTACAAAACACCCATGGCTCCCACAGAAGGATCTTTGATGATGGCATAGGGATCTTTTCCGCTGTGTGCGGCGTAGAGAGCATCGGCAACATCGATGATCGCTTCGGTATGGATAAATCCGTACATCACCATGTATGCCACGGCCGCGATAATCGCCCCCAGCCATTGCAGCGGTTCGATTAGAGTAAACAAACCGACACTTAAACCTGAGAGGAACAATCCGATCACGGGAAGTGTATAGAGCATCGAAGAGAGGACTTTTGGATGGGAGAGGTCATCGCTGTCGCTAAAGCGGATCGGGAGAACCGTGAAGTAGCTCAGAGCAAATTTAATCCCAAGATAAAAGTTATTCACACGGCACTTCTTTCATGATGGCCAGCCAATTGCGGTCGAACACTTTTTTGATGTAGCTCTCTCTGTGAGGGACGAGACATCCCGCACAATTTTGATGGATGGCAGATTCGCTGATGTAGCGGTCACCGTCAGGGCTCTCGATTGAACAGGTGCTAAAGAGAGTCTTTTCCTCTTCTTGCTTGAACCCTTTGTCGTTAAAGCGGAAGTTCGGGCAGGCGCATAGGTAGCAATTGAGTTCTTCGGTGTCATGACATTTTTTATTGTCCGCATAGAGAGGGCAAAACTCTTTTTCGTTTTGCACCATGTTTTCAAATCGAAAATACTCGATCACCTCTTGGTCACTCAGATGAGTAAGCTTTTCCATAATTTCTTTGTGTTTTTGGGCATGTTCATCGAACCATTTTTTATAGGACATGTTTTAAAATCCTCTCCATATTAATTTCATCTCTCATCGTAGCGATAAAGCTGTCGATGGTCGTTTTTTTATAAGCTTCAAACGCCTCATCCTCAAAAATGCCGTGAACAAATGTCCCTTTGATAGGACCTTTTTCATAGAAAAGCGGATATTTTTTGCTCACCCCGTTATGGATTTCAAATCCCTGTATGATCTTACCGAAAAGAGTATATTCCCCTTTTTGGAGCACTTTTTCTTTTTGAAAGATGATAATATCATCGATAAATCCGAGTCCTTCTTCGCGGCTTGGTACAGAGGTTTCGACACACTCGTCATCGATAATGGCGTCAAACATCATCTGATAACCGCCGCAAATCCCTAATATCTCTTTTTGCCGCTCTTTGAGTGCTTCGAACAGCCCCGTTTTTTTCAGCCATTGCAAATCTTTGATCACCAGTTTGCTTCCGGGGAGGATGATGAGGTCGAAACTCTCCAGCGAAACATTGGACGTGATGAATTCGACGAAAATTGCCTCATCGGCGATGAGCGGTTCGAAATCGTTGTAGTTGCTCATCGTGGGGTAGTTGATGATCCCGATCTTTTTCGCAGGATCAGGTTTGTTTTGGACAAAGTTTTTGAGACTTTGGGAATCTTCAAATCCGAGGTTCAGGGGGAGATAGGGGAGGACGCCCAGTACGGGAATACCGAATTTCTCTTCGATGATAGTCACCCCTTCATCAAAGAGGGTTCGATCACCGCGAAATTTGTTGACGATGACGCCGATGACATTGTCTCTTAAGGATTTTGGGAGGAGATTATACACCCCCCATATCGAGGCAAACACGCCTCCTTTTTCGATATCGGCGACGAGGATGATCTTCGTGCCATATTTTTGCGCAATGTAGATATTGGAGAGGTCTTTGTCCATCAGGTTTAGCTCCACGGGACTTCCCGCCCCTTCACATACAACGCACTCATACTGTTTTTGCAGATATTCAAAACACTCATCGACGGAGGGTTTGAGGGTATCGAGATCACGATAGTACTCGCGAACGTCTTTATCGGTGACAACTTGCCCTTTGAGGATCAGCGAGGCGTTGTTTCCTGACCCAGATTTGAGCAGTACTGGATTGAGGTGGTAGCTTGTGGGTATCCCTAAAACCTCCGCCTGAAAATACTGGGCGATGGCGATTTCGCTCCCGTCATCGCATACACGGGAGTTATTGGAGACGTTTTGGGCTTTGAAGACTCCGACGTTGATTCCCCGCTCTTGCAACAATCGGCCTATAACAAACGTCAGGGTCGATTTTCCTGCATCCGAGGAGGTGCCGAAAATAGAGATCGATTTCATGCCATAACTCCCGCCGTTAGTACTAGTATCGTCAGGATATCGAGTTTCCACTGAAGGGTTAATGCGCTGCGAACATCCCCAGCGGTAATCTCCCGCTTTCCCTCTCCGAAATAGGGCTTGTTTTTGACACTGCCAAAATACGGTGTCGGTCCCCCCAGCGATATATCGAGTGAAAGAGCCATGGCCGAAATCGGATATCCCGCATTGGGACTCTCATGCTGCGCCCCATATTGCCATACTTTTTTGAGAGAGGTGAATTTGCCAAACAGGATCACTATGAGCACCGCCGTGATACGGGAGGGGATGTAATTGAGTACATCGTCCAATCGTGCGCTCACTTTGCCAAATTTTTCGTATTTTTCGTTCCTATACCCCACCATCGAGTCGAGGGTATTGATTGCTTTATAGACAAACAGCCCGACTAACCCTCCTATCAGAAGATAAAACAGCGGGGCGATTACTCCATCGCTGAGATTTTCGGCGTAGGTCTCGATGGCGGCTTTATTGATTTCACTTTTGCTTAGATTTTCAGTGTCGCGGCTCACAAGAAATCGGATCGATTGTGGCTCATGCAGGACGTTTTGGACACTTTCATAGAGCATCTTTCCAGCGATCCCCGTCGAGGCGATAACTCCTAATACCCATGGATTATTGATTAGACTAACAGGGTAGACGAGTGCTAACAGACACGCTAGCAACCAAAACACGAGCCAGAATCCGCGCACGATGCTATCATGATAAAACCGCTTCTCAAACGCGGTGATTAAATCCCCCATGAGCACTACAGGGTGACGGATAAATTTGAACTCGCCGAAAATGCGGTCGGTGATGTAGGCGATGAGGGCTATGCTAAAGAACATGGTTCAGATGGAAAATACTAATTTTATCAAACAGAAACAAGTTCAGAAAATGTTTCTCTCAAGAAAAGTCGTAATAAATTTTTATTTCCCTTTGTCGTCACACTAATACTGCAAATATCAGCATGGATAAGCAGGTGAGCTAATGCAGTATCATATACTGCCATAGCTCTTTTAGTATCTATAAAACATTCACGTATAGATTTTGTTTGTACAGTAATGTAACCATGATATTCATGTGTAGCTTTTTTTTTACCTTGACCGATATTAACTACTTCATCGTGTCCTGTATCGTCAAATCGTAAAACTGAAAGCCCTCTGTTGAGTATATTGTCAAAAGCTAAACTATTTAATTTTCCAGTAGTTTTATCATAATCGTGTGGTGAATAAATATTCCGTGCTAATATTTCATCATCTTTCACCGTACCGCAAGAGTATGAACTAACACTTTCTTTTTCCCATTCTAATGATTGTTCATAATTTTCAGTCAGGTAATGACATTTCGTAGAAGATAAATCTGGGTTATTAAAAAAATCCTTTGCAGATTCCAAGGTATAAATCCCTATGCACTTCTATTAATATTAGAAATTCTTGTAGTTAAATCACTTGAAAAACCACTGTGTATAGCTTTATCTTCTTCGATAAAAGGAATTTTGTCCTTCATATACACAAATGTGTATGATTCTGAATTATCACAAGTTATTTCAGCATATTCATTCCCATTTTCCCAATAAAAACCAATCTCACCTGAGCCTGATAGCATTAGTTTTGGCACTTTAAATGCATAATTTTGAAATGTAAATAATAATCTTTCACCTGCACTAATGAGGTCAAAAGTCGGTGCTTTTCCACCGTAACCATCCCAATCATACTGTAAAGATAAATAGCCATGCAGGGTGTTTATGGCATTCATATATTCAGGGCTAAATATTATTTGACCTTCAGATTTTGATAGGGAATATATTGGCTTGAATGATGTACTCGTGCTTTTTGTCTGCGCTTCGATGCCTACTGATGGGAAAGTAGGTATACTTATTTGTGTAGTTGGTGCGGATAAAGCCATTACTGTTGAAATTACTGTAGCACTAAGCATTACTTACACTCCAAGTTAATTCTTTTACAAATTTCTGATGATAATAAATTACACATTACTTCTTTATTTAAAAGATGATTTTGTTCAATTATTGGTTCAATTGCACTTATTACATCCGATGTGTTGTTAGTAATAGGAATTAAATCTGAACAAGTTGTTTTGTGATGCGTTTGTATAACGACTTTTGGACTCATTTTTTCATCTAAAAAATAATTCATGTTAATATTATTTAAAATTTTATGCTCATGATTTAAAAAATATCCTTGATGAAGGTGCCAAAAATCATCTTTAGACCATATATGGTTTGGAATGAAATCATTTCCTTCTCTGAATAATTCTTTTTTCCAATCTTGTGAAATATCGGAAATTCCGAACTCATCAATGTATTCTATTCCAATTTCCTGAATGCTATTGCCCTCTAGTACGGGCATAAAAAAATCTATATACTCTTTTGCTGTAGCCCAGATTTCAGGCCATCTCGTATAGGCACTACATCCAATAGTTAAAAAATTATTTGACAAATTAACAAACCATTTTTGTCTTCCATCGGGTAATAAAGTGTCAAATATGACTCCATTCATCATTGGAGACTGTATATGTGGCTGTTGCTCTGCCATTGGTCCAATTTGAAAACTAATCATGTTCTGTGGTTGACATCTTGGCAGTTTAGCAATCATATCAGGAGTATTTTGATAATTAGTAATGACATTTTTAATAACAATATCATTTATTTGTGCTGATAAGACAAAAATAAACGCGACTTTTTCAATGGCGTTATTACTATTTTGAAGAATAATATTCTTCATTCAAATTACCTCTTTTTTATTGCTTTTAAATGATTTTAACACATAAATGATAAATATACTTTTTCTTTATGTCAAATAGTCGATTTTACAGCACTATGAAAATCAATTTAGTGCCCTCTCAAACCATTTTAAGTCCGAAACACTTTTCACCGCAATACGCACATACCGCTCATCCAAAAAATCAAAATTAGAACAATCCCTCACCATAATGCGGTGTGGCAAAAGCTTCTCCTGAAACTCCCGTGTAGAGATCGAAGCGAGCCGTACAAGAAAAAAGTTCGCATCACTATCCAATACCCGTTCAAATATAGGAGAATTGTCGAGGAGGACTTTTAGATACCCTTTCGCTTCCATGTTCAGTGCATACGATTGCGCACGAAACGGTTCGTCAGCCAATGCGCTGATCAGAAAATGGCTGTCAAGTGCCGAAATTTTCCAAAGCGGCTCATTGGCTTTGAGTGCACGGATATTTTCGCGTGTGGAGAGGACGATTCCGACCCTCACCCCTGCGCATCCGTAAAATTTGGTTTGTGATTTTAAAACATAGAGTTTGTCGTAGGTTTGGAGATATTTGGTTACCGATGCTCCGTCGCAAAACTCCAAAAACGATTCATCGATGAGGATGGTGCAATTTTTTGCCATCCACTCACGCATCAGCGTATCCATCTCATAGTAATGTCCATCAGGAGTGGAAGGGTTGACAAAGACAACGAGCGAGTTTTCGGAAATCTTTGTATGTATGTTCTCCAAACGGTTGATGAGGTTCAGTTTTTTGCCATACGCTAGGGCCGCCTTTTTGTACTCCAGATAGGCGGGAGAGTAGATGGTACAGGTTGGCTGATCGAAAAATCGCATCAGCGAAAAGATCGCCGAACTGCCTCCGTTAAAAAGTTCCAATTCATCAGAGTGCACGTTGTAATAATCGGCTAACGTTTGTGTTAGCACTTCATAGTCAGGATAGCTGTTGAGGGTTACGGTACCAAAATCGACCGACGGGGTGATGAAGTTGATATTGCTGGAGAGATCAATGACCTCTTGGGGGGTGCAACCGCAGTGTGTAGCAAACGCATTCACATCCCCGCCGTGTTCAAAGAGGTTCATTTGAGGCGAATCCGAAGTCCCAGTTTAACTTCGTAGACTTCATCGCAGATAGCAGCGAGTTTTTGCCCGATAAGACCGCTGAGGTCGACATAGCGGCGGCTTATTGCATCGATGGGGATAACACCGCTGCTTACGTCGTTGAGGACAAACACGATGTTAGCATCGATGTTTCCGAGCTCTTCGATAGCATGGATCAAAACAGCTTCATCCTCTTCGATCCGATTGAGAAGCCACATGGAGATGCAGTCGATGAGATACGTATGCTCGGATTGAAGGACAGAGGCAAGGTCACGGCTCTCTTCGATGGTTATAAAATCTTCTTTTCGGGTATCTCGGTGTTTTTCGATGCGGTTTTGCATTTCACTGTCGCCGAAACGGTTATCGTATGTCGCGAGATAGTAGGGTTGATGAGTTGAGAGCTCTTTGGCATGACGTTCCGAGAGAGAACTTTTACCCGATTTTTGCCCTCCGAAATAGAGTATTTTCATCCCAAAAAGCTCTCCACTTTACGGGTGATTTGCTCTTTGGTGATACCGTTGAGGCAGGCGTACATAAGCGCTGCTCCTGCACCGACCCCCTCTTTGGCCTCACCCTCGTCGTAGAGTTTGAGAGCTGGATGGGACGAGAGGGAAAAATCAAAGTCGGCGTAGTAGGCATTGATCGGAAAATCGACCATTTCCAGCAGCCCTTTGATATCCGAATTGGGATCTTCGTAGACCCACTTGGTCGTACACAGTGCGAGATTATGGCTATTAATGGTTTGGTTGGTGTGTTTGAGGATTGAATTAATCACCAAAAGCAGTGCCGCCATCTGTGTCCCGCCTGCTAGGACGGTGGTAATCTTGCGTTTTAGCAGACCCAAAACAAACCCTGCATTGAAAATGAGCATGTTATCACTGACGCGGGAGAGCTTTTCAAACAGATCATCACCTTCGCCACAGCATGAAAGAGCCGTATCAACAACGCTCTCCTTCATGCTGCTTGGGGCATTTTTGAAACTGCTGCTGAATTTATCACGGGCGCTATATCCCAATGCTAACGCGGTTGCAAGGGCAGTAGTTGTACCAGAGGGAACCGATTCTCCCAAGATTATATAGTCACTGCGGCAAATATACTCTTCTGCGAATTCCACCCCTTTTTCAAAGAGTTCCACAGCATCAATGTTCGCACCCGTATCGATCGAACCGCTGGGGTCAAGACCAAAACCATAAAGAGGAAAATAGTCTATTTTGGGTTTGATTTCCAAACCAAGATCAAGTAAAGCAAGGGCGCTAAACGGGTGAAGCATATGAGCGGCACGGGTGATGAGTCCTGGGGTTGGAACCCCTTTTGGCGTTGTAGCGATATTTTTGAGACTTCGTACTTCTCCGGTACAGAGAAACTCTGCATCCAGCGTCGGAGTTAGGTGGATCATCCCCGGAATTCCTGCTTGGGTAATCCCCTCTATTTTAGCAGTATCGGTATTGCTGAGACTGAGAAAAAATGTTGCCTTCTTCCCTCGTAAAAATTCGGCAAAATCGCTGTTGCCTAAAATTGTTTTAATGGTCATTGTTTGTCCTTATTGAAGTTACTTCCTTGAGCTCTTTTTTGGTTTCCCAATTGAGTGTCTGAAGTTCGGGCTGATCTAAAAACTCATTGACGTAGCCCATTGTGAGATAGGCGATCAATTTGTAGTCTGAAGAGATGCCTAATATCTTTTTGATTTTTTTAGGTTTTAGGACGCTCACCCATCCGACACCGATATTATAAGCACGAGCCATCAGCCATAGATTCTGGATCGCACAGACGACACTGTACTCACCCACTTTTTTTTGGGTAGTTTGCCCTAATATTGCTTTGGTAGGCTTTTTATACAAAACAGCGATATTGTAGGAGGCCTCTTTGATCCCCTCGAGTTTCAGGGTGGGGTAGAGTAGGTTACCGTGAAAGATTTTTTTGGCCTTACTGTTTTCATGTTCAAACTGCGCGAATATTTTGCCGCGCAGTAAAGGATCTTCGATGATGACAAATTCCCACGGCTGGGAAAACCCGACGGAAGGGGCACTATTGGCCGCCTCCAAGATCGCTTCGAGTATTTCGGGCTCAATGACTTTATCGATGTAGCGGTTGCCTCGCACATCCCGCCGCGCAGAGAGGATTTGTTGAAGAAATTGGGCATCCTGGAGAGAGAAGGTCATGGGGTCACTTTTAGCGCATCAATGAGAGGTATTTGATCCAGCAGCGCTTGATAGTTGCGATTATCAAGATAGCGGGTAGTTGCGTAATAGAGAAGTGCGTATTTCATGTAAGGGATAAAACTTTCCAAACTCACGTTAGCGCTATAGTGTGTTAGCAAGAGACTGACCTTGGCATAATCGTTTACCCCATCCAGACACCATGCGATCGCAATAACGGCCAGATCAAATAAAAAGTCCCCCTCACACGCTTCGATAAAATCAAAAACACCGCTAAGCTCACCGTTATCAAAAAGGGCATTGTCCAAAAATA
>JAUYUB010000014.1 GCA_030692765.1 Sulfuricurvum sp. | reverse complement strand
CTGAAAATGGGTGGAATCTTCCATCTGAGCTACCTGACCTAATTTGCCGTTCAGAGTATTAAAAAGGTTTTTAAGTGATCCGATTTCATCATCAATATTTTGAATACGCTGATTGTCTGCATATTGGTTCGCTACGTATTGTGTTTGGCTCATAACACTCATAATGGCAGCAAAAACAATCCCTATAATCACCGTGAGCAGTGATTCACGAAGAGCAAACAACCACCCCTCACCTTCACCCATCATAACAAAATGAAGCAATCCCATGATCATACCGATACCAAAAACAATAGGCGTGTAGTTTATTTTATTTCGATCTTTATATACATTAATATGACGTAAAAATAGTAATGACATAATGACTATAGCAATCAACAAATCAATTTGTAGCATCACATATCTCCTCTAATATAATCGCTGAAAGTTCCAACGGATGTGCAACTTTATAGTCACCAATTCCATCCTCACTAAAACCCCATGTGGCAAAAATAGAACTAATATTTGCATTACGTGCAGCATCCATGTCTTTTGTGTTGTCACCGATCATCCATGCACGATCACGTGAGGCGACAAAGCCATGGTGTTGCAAATGAATTTGAAGCATCTCAGGGTTTGGTTTGGGAAATTGCACGTTATCTGCACCGATAATATGGGTAAAATAATCAGAAAGGTGCAGATGGGAGAGCATACGTTTTGCAAATTTACTCGGTGCATTGGTAGCGACACCCAGTATACAACCTTGTGAATGAAGTTTGTGCAAAGCATCGCTAATGCCCTGATAAACACGTACATTTTGAATGCATTGCATATGGTAGTGCTCTTCAAATAATGCTTTTGCCTGCTCATCGTAATGTTGTGTTTCATAAAATAAAAACGCAAGATTACGCTCACTCGCATTAATAGCATCCACAACGAATTGCTGACTTAAATCATCCAAGCCGTAATGATGTTTACGTACATAGTTTATAGAGAGTGTGATATCTGTAGCGGAATCAATCAATGTCCCGTCCATATCAAAAATCACAATACGCTGCATCATCGCATCTTTTCGTACAGCTCTTTAAGTGTCTGAACAAACAAAGGGTGATCATTTGGACATCTAGATACACGGTATTCTTTGAATCCAAGCTCATGAGCAATTTCGGCATACTCAATCGAAAGTTCAAAATCGGTTTCAGAATTATCAATCGTAAAGGCGATAGGGACAATAATAACTTTTTTCTTAGTAAGCGCATGCAGCATTGATTCCAATGACGGCTCGAGCCATTTCATAGGCCCTACTTTTGACTGATAGGCCAAATGAACCCCGCGAAAATAAATCCCCTCACGATGAAATATATCTTTCATGATTTCAACATGGGCAGCTACTTGACGCTGATACGGATCACCTTGATCAACTATCTTTTGCGGTAGCCCATGTGCTGAAAAGATAAGTTCAAATTCATGAGGGTCATCATTATTTAATGTGTCTTTGATAAGAGACAAAAGACATTCATTGTAGGTTTGATTGGTAAAAAAGTGTTTGATTTCCACCATAATCGGAAACCATCCGATTGAACGCGCGACAATTTCGAAGTCGTCAATGGATGAAGCAGTTGTGGTGCTGGAATACTGAGGATATAGAGGAATCATATAGACTTTCTGAATGCCTTGCTGCTTTAGTTT
Organism: Sulfuricurvum sp.; assembly: GCA_030692765.1. Classification (GTDB taxonomy): domain Bacteria; phylum Campylobacterota; class Campylobacteria; order Campylobacterales; family Sulfurimonadaceae; genus Sulfuricurvum. The sequence goes on along the minus strand of JAUYUB010000014.1, from coordinate 26,331 downwards.
AGTGCAAACCTCTTGTGCCATAGGGGGTGTATATCTCATTACAAAATCAACAACAACTTCCGGATCGACTTGAGTTTGAAGTTTTTGGATCAATGCTTTTGTATGATCCACTATGGGAGATTTCCCACCAATACTACGGTAGATCTCTTGTGATTTTTCTGCACGAAACAGCGTGATCATCCCTGCGATGAAACGGCGTAATAAACTGCTTTTGGTACGAATGATCGCAGGATCATTGAACATATTGGTTAAAAACATCTCTACTTCACGCAGATTATTGGGACCACCCATATTCAGTAGAACAATTGCCTCTTTCATCTTGCCTCATTAACGGTTTGTTTGTACTCGTAGTGTACCATAACGCATTATGAAATTCGTTAATTATAATAAATCATAAAGCTTTTTAGCATATAATGAACCGAAAATAAAATAATTATTGCATACCGTAAGGAGGAAGAATGGTAAAAAGGTGTTTAACACTCTCGTTATTAATCCTCAACTGTACACTGCAAGCGGATTCAAATGTACGGCGGGAGCCGTCACTTTTTTTAGAATATGAACGTGAAGTAACTCGAACCATTGATACTGCTCAAGATGATCCGAATCCTTTTAAGAAAATAATTGCTCCTATAACTCCTAAACCTGCAACAGTACGTCAAGTTGTAGTGACTGAGCCTGTAAAATCTCTTCCCACAGCTAATAAACCGAAAATTGGAAATGATGCATTGCCATTCTTGGTGATAAACAAACCTGTTACACCATCCAATCCTACCCCCATCGTCTGTACAACGCCTTCAGAGACTGCAGTCATCACAAAAAATGAAGAGAACACTAAAAAATCTTTATTTGAAAACATACACACAGTAAAAGAACGCATTATGGCACGCGCTAAACAATTTCTTGGTACCCCATACGGTTTTGGAAATAAAGAAGCTGCTCAAACCGATTGTTCAGGGTTCACGCAACAAGTTTTCAGCCAATTTGGCATATCACTTCCCCACAGTGCAGCGGGACAAGCACAATATGGAAAAGAAGTTGACAGCAATGATTTACAAGTAGGTGATTTGATGTTTTATCATACCTACAAGGATGAGCCTTCACATGTCGCAATATACGCAGGAGATGGAAAAATCATTCATGCGTCCTATAAAAATAAACGTGTTCAATACGATGCTATTGACAAAGGTTACTATAAACAGCGATTCATGTATGCCAAACGACTAGCACTCAATAATTATGATTCTTCAAACGAATAATTATCATGTCAGCACTTTATTCTCTTCTTGATAAACATTGGCTCTGGAAAGAGATTAACAGCAAGCTTGAGTTGAGCAGTCCTGCATACACTTATTGGAATAACAGTCGCCATATCAAACTCAATCGCTACGTTTTCATCGAGAAAAACACCCTTCCAGTAAAATATGAATATATCGAATCATCACTAACTGATCTCTCAGGATGGCTCCCAACCAACTACGCAGCATCGAGTCTTAGTATGGACAGCCATATATTTGCGTATAAAAAGATGCGTTTATACAATCAATTTGAATACAAATACGTTAATGATATCAAATTTGTCAATCTCAAACGTTTTTTTACCGAAAATGGTATCGCTCTTACGAAAAAAAGTTATGTCCATTTGGGGCGCCTTAACGACTTAGCCATTACTATCGATTCACGCTTTTATCGAATCGACGATAACTATGGAGTTGTTGTCTACGATTAACCCTTTTTTCGTTTTGCCCAGCGAGGAAAATAGCGTGAAGGGGAAATAGACTCATCCAGAGGTATCCCATCCACCAAATACTCTTTGAGCCGTTTTGCAAGGTACGGCGCTAAAACAAATCCATACCCGCCTGAGCCATTGATCATAGTGAGATGGGGATAATAAACGAATTCTTTAGAATCAACGGCTTTACCGTGTTGTAGATGAGGATGCAATGCCTGTGTCGCACCTGTATCAACCAAACTCCCCAACATCGGCATGTAATCATTGGATCCGCTTCGCAGGCCCGTATAGTCTTTTAGTATTTTAATATTATCTAATTTTAATGTTTTGGAAGCGTTTTCAAGCAGTAAAGCTCTTCCTGATTCTATGTCGTAAGTTGTATCTGAATCAAATGGGGAATAATGAACGTCATGCGTTGCTCCAATGGCTACGACACCCTCTTTGAGCGTTGGAGAGATAGAAACATAATGATGGAATATATGGGGCACATCACTGGAGGTTGTAATATCAATACGATGCCCCCAAATACCGCGTAATCCTACATAATCGATGGGCAAAATCTTGGGATACGCACCTATCGTTAATACCAGATGTGAGGACTGTAAGTCTCCACAATGCCACATGTTATCACGGTAAAATGGGGATTGAATGTCTAAACGGTAAAAATCGATCCCCTCTGCCAATGCTTCACATGCAGCACGTGCATCCACGACAGCGCCTTGCTCAAGATAAACAGGTTCTTCATTTTCATCTTGACTCATGTGTAAAAGAGGTTTTAAGAGGATGTGAGAGGATAATGCTGTACTGTAAAATAGCATGGCTTCATCGTATGCCACATCCATGAGTTCTTTTAAAGGGCCTTGTTTATAAAACTTCGGAGAGATAAATGCACCTGCCGCACCGCTGCCGCCGCTAGCAATACCTGTCTTATCAACCAATACGACTTTTAGACCTGCCTGAGATAAAAAATAGGCGCTGGTGCAACCGTTGATACCGGCACCAACGATGATCACATCATAAGGTGATGTTTTTGATGTCGGCAATAGAATAAATCTCTTGATAAATCATTCCAACGAGTGCTTTACGGTTTGCACGCACTTGAATATCATCTGCATTAACCATAACATTATCAAAGAAACTGTCTAACGGTGTTTTAAGAGCGAATAATGCATCCAATCGTTCCTCAAGGCTGTCATATGATGATGAGAGAGCACTGGAAGCCAGACGATACAATTCACGCTCGGCTTCTTCCTGTAAAAGTGACTCATTGACGGTGAATGCTTTATCCATTGCTTCATCTTTTAAAATATTACTGACACGTTTAAAGGTTGAAAACGCATTAGCAAATGAATCAGACGATGCAATCGTATTCACGGCACGTATTTTACGGTCAAGCTCCAACACATCAAGCTGTACAGTAATATCTTTGGCAACAACGGACTGTATTATAGAAGGGTTAACACCGACATAGGCACCGCCAAGTCGTTCGATAATAAAGGTCTCAATATTTTTCTTATACTCTTTTCCCGTAGGATAATGGTGAGCTATACGATCGATAAGGGTAGAAAAGTTTAAAGGAATTTGATGCTCAACCGCGATTTTAATCAATCCATTGACCGCACGGCGAAGAGCAAACGGATCACGAGAACCCGTCGGTATTTCACCGATACTAAACATCCCGATCAACGTATCCAGTTTCAGTGACATCGCAACAATAGCACTCAGCGGAGTGCTAGGCAATGCGCTCTCTTCACCGTTTGGCAAATATTGTTCTTTGATCGCAATAGCTACCTCGTTAGACTCACCAAGGGCAAGCGCATAGTAATATCCCATAAGCCCCTGTAGCTCAGTAAACTCATAGACCATTTCTGACATCAAATCAGCTTTTGCCAAATCCATCGCACGCATCAAGGCGGTTTTGTCAATGTTCATCGATGTTCCGACCAGATCATATAATACACCAGCAACCATTTTTTCGCGTTCGATTTTCTCTGCCAAGGTTCCTAAACCATTCATAAACACGATTTTCTCTAAGCCCGTAGTTACCAGACCCTTTTTGAGATCGTTTCGGTAAAAGAAAAGAGCATCACTCAAACGTGGACGCAATACGCGTTCATTCCCCTCGATCACTTTGCCAAAATCCTCACAAAGCGCATTGGAAACCACACAAAATGCATTGATCAGCTTACCGTTTTTAAATACAGGAAAATAGCGCTGATGCTCTTTCATCGAGGTGATGATGACTTCAGGGGGAAGTTCCAAAAAGCTTTCGTCAAAACTGCCGATCAATGGGGTTGGATGTTCGGTGATCGCGACAACTTCGTCCAAAAGGTCTTCATCTATCTCGATCGTAATCCCCTGCTCTTTTTCGAGTTTGGCAAAAGTGGCCAAAATATGCTCACGTCGCTCTTGCGGGAACAATGTCACCGACCCCTCTTTGAGCAGATCGAAATAATGATGGATAGAGTCAACCGTTTTGGCCTCAAAATGGCTGATACGATGGACATACGTGTGTGCATTGGAAGCTACCCCGAAGAGCTCGATATCAACGACTTTCTCACCCAGCATAACGTTGACCCAGCGAATAGGTCGGATAAAACTTTCACTGTTACTGCCCCATCGCATCGATTTACCAAAGTTTAGGCGTTTGATCCACTGGTCGATCATCTCACCCAGTAGCTCACTGCTGGCTTTTCCCTGTACGGTACGGCTAAAATATAGGACTTCTTTACCACCCTTTTCGCCACGGCCAAGCTCACTGAACTCAACACCGCATTTTTTTGCAAAGCCCAAGGCAGCAGGAGTGGGAACACCATCTTTTAATGCCATTTCGACAGGTGCACCGTAAAATTCTTCAACACGGTCTTCTTGATGTGTTAAAAACTCACGATGCCATAGGACAAGACGTCTTGGAGTGTAATAAAATTCAAACTCTCCCAAAAGACCATTTTTTTCCAATACGGCGACCCATTTTTTTTCTATTTCACTCAATTCTTTGAGTAATGGAACACCAGGAAGTTCTTCGACACCGATTTCGATCAAGAGAGGTTGCAGCATAATTATTCATCCAAATAGTATTTTATTATAGATTTTATTTTATCTGTAAATTGGTTAAAACACCCTGTTGCTTTGATGAAAATTAAATAAGATATAAACTATCCTCATTAGGGAAGTTTAAAAGTTTAGCGGGGTACAATGCCCTATTCATAATTAAAAAACACAAGGAGAATCAACATGCCAACGATTAACAAATACGTTGATATTGACACAGTAGAGCGAGAAGCAAAAAAAGATCTTATCGATCGTCACTCACCATTTATCACTGTTCTTGGTGAAGCAAAACAAGGTCAAATGCTTGCAGTAAATGTAAAAATGGGTCAAGAGTATACGCATCCAGACGATTTTGATCATTATATTGAGAGCATCACTCTTTTTAACGGTGACACTAAATTGGCAATGACTTCATTTGTACCAGGAACTCTTGGTAACGAAAAATCTCATGCTGAAGTAACTTTCAACATCCGTCCAATGGGTAAAAAATTGACACTTGTTGCACACGGTTACTGCACAAAGCACGGTATTTGGGAATCAACCCCAGTTGTTGTAGAAGTTGCTGAAGAATCTTCAACTTGCTGCGGCGGCGGACACTGTAGCTAAGGCTATATCCTTCCAAACTCATCCAGTGTGACCTATGGGTTCACTGGATGAAATCATCTACTTATTTTATACATTCCAACCTCTACCATCTACTGATAATATGCATAACTGTTCAAACTCTTCTTTTTTTATAGGTTTAGAAAAAAGATACCCTTGGAAAATATCACACTCCATCTCTTCTAATATCTTTCTTTGATAGACCGTTTCTACTCCTTCTGCAACTACAGTAAGATTTAGATTTTTGGCAATGTCCACAATTAGTTTTATAAGTAATTTTTGTTTTGCTTCTGAGATTTTATCTATAAATGATTTATCGATTTTAAGCTCAATCAGGGAAATTTCACTTAGATAGCTTATCGATGAGTAACCCGTTCCAAAATCATCGATCGAAAAAGAAATACCGTATTCTTTTAATTGCCGTATCGTCTCTTTCAAACTGCTCAGATCATGCGAAGAACTTGTCTCCGTTATTTCAAAAATAATCCCTATGTTACAACCACTCTCAATATACTCATTGTGTACTCTGGCTACCATACTGACAAAATCTTTATGAAGTATCTGCCTCATACTAATGTTGATGGATACGGTTTGTATATCGAGGTTATTGTTAGACCATTCGTTTATTGTTTTAAACGACTCTGTTAATATGTATTCTCCAAGCTCAATAATGTAGCCTGTGTTTTCTGCTATTGGGATAAAGAGATCAGGGCCTACGGGACCCAGTTTGTTACTGTTCCATCTGACCAGAACTTCACAGCCTACCACCTTGTCATTATTATCTACTTGCGGTTGATAGTTTAAACTGATCTCACCTTCTTCAATAGCAAAGTACAGGAGCCTCTCTATCTCAAGTTTGTTCTGTACAAGCGCATACAAATCATCACTAAATACGATGATTCCGTCTCTACCTTGATTTTTTGCTTCATACATCGCCATGTCTGCTTCTTTTAAAAATTCTGCAGCATTTACGCTTCTATTATTGACGACGTTCACACCTATGCTGGCACTAATATAGAGGTGATTACCCATGATGTCGTACGTTTTTTTGATTTCACTGTGCAGTTTTGCTGCAAATACCTTTGCACTCTCTAGACATCGCTCTTCATTACTATAGGTATCGCTTAAAACACAGAACTCATCACCGCCTAAGCGTGCGATATAGTTCCCGTATTCATTTGACAGCCTCTGCATTCTTCGTGCTACTTCACGCAGCAGCTCATCTCCGACATCGTGCCCAAGGGTGTCATTGACCGTTTTAAAGTAGTCCAGATCAATGAGTAGCAGATACGAATATTTGTTGCCAAATTCTCTTGCCGAGCTTTCAAGTATTTCTAGGAAAAATCGTCTATTGCCAATTTTCGTTAGCTGGTCATGATACGCTTGATAATTACTTTTCATAATGTAGTCATTGGTATTTTTAGCGGCATAAAGCAAGACAGATGCCAAAATAATAGTAAAAAAGGACAAGATATACGAAAAGAGTTCGCCGATAACCAAAAAATACGCTGCAAGTGGCAGCATAATCGATGCGACGGTAAAAAATAAAAGCTTTCTTTGAGATGCTAAAAGTGCAGCAGCCACAACGCCACTGCCGATTTGTGTCGCGATGGTGATATAGTGCATCTCAAGATTGTCACTCGAAATGTAATAGACAAACATCAATGTCCAGGCGACAGAGTAAATAAACATGAAGTACCTGACTTTGGTCAGCCAAATATCTTTTTGTAAGATGGTCATGCTAATACTAAATTGTTTGTATAAAAAATAGCCATAGGCAGGAAGAATTACTGTCATGAGAACCATCCAGATGGATTCATAGACCATAGAGGTATACAAGTATCCCATCAATAAATATCCGGGGGCTGTTGCAACATTTAATGCGATGATGACCATAATCTGTTTATGCATAAATTTATAAAAACTAAGGTTCTTGTTAATATTCATTTTTTACACCTTGTATGCTTTTACTTATACTTATTCGATATATATAAATATTATATCACAATATTTCTTGACAATGTGAGTCGTCCACAGCATGCTGTTGTGAGCGTATTTATACTATTTCGCCAGCTCAACTGCCAATTCTGAATATACACGTGCTTTAGCGATATTATAACGATACACTTGTCCGCTTTTTTCAAGCAAGCCTATTTTTTGATTCAATTGTGTCACTGCCGTCATCATAGAAGTGCGATGTTTGACCACTTTTCCCTTCTCATCAGCACTTGCTTCCTTATTCATGCCGACATAGTTTTTCATATTATTGACATATCCGTTTGTTGTCTCAAGCGCGTCAGAAATACTTTGCATCGTTGATACCATTGTCGCAGTGGATGCAGAGATCTCTTGTAATGAAAGTTCTAGATTTCTAGCATCCAAAAGCAGTTTTGTATCACCGTACACGGCTAGTTTCGAGATTTCCGCTGATGTAGCTGTTTTACGATTCAGCTTATCAAACTCATCCAAAAACGTATTAGAACTTAGTTTGTATTGGTTAAATGCGTTGGCAGCATGTCCCAGATTTAGAGCCGTCTTTGAAATGAGTTTCGTAGTGCTACACACTTCTCCTGCATACGGTATCGGAATAAACCGTGCTACATTGCTGATCTGTACACTGGATTTAAACATATCAGAATATTCAGTTACTGTCTTGTTTAGCAGGAACATACTGATTTCAACAGATTTGTTGTTTTGTTTCTCTTCGCGTAATGCTTTAGAGACTTGTTCTAAATGATTAAATCCATTCGTATTGAGCTTTTCGGCATTGATACACGATTTTTGTACTGTAGTAGCAGGAACAGTATTAGTGGTTATGCTAGTACAACCTGAAAAAATCAATACTATGAATAAAAAGAGTGACGAATATTTCAATACAATTTCCTTTTTATGAAATTATATCTGTTCTGCTTACAACTTTATCCCAACTTTTCCCAACATTAAAATCATCAAATAATAAGCAGTGACCGTCGCAATGATTGCAACACCCATACTGGGGTAAAAACCTACCCCTTTTTTAATCAAGAGAGGAAAGATGATAAACAATGTCATTGATGGAGCGATTAACCAAACAATTCTGTTGGAAAACTCAACGGCACTGGTACTGCTGTTCGTATCCACATACATCCATGTCATTGCTAATATGGAGACCAAAGGTATAGCCGCCAATAACGCGCCTACCAAACTGCTTCTCTTGGATATTTCAGATATTAAAACAATTAATATCGTTGTGATAGCCAGCTTTATAATATAGTAAGTCACGGGTAGTTCCTAGATGTCATAAAATTTATCGAAAGTGTAGAATGTGAGTGCTTAAAAGAGTGTATGATTTTTTGAAGTAGCGATAATCACCTATAAGCTCTAAAGTATACATCAAAACCATAGTCACTACTGTTTAGGGGTTATTTCACTAAAACCCTCTAAATCTATTCGGGACTAAAGCACCCTCACCTATTAACATGGCTAAATTTATTTCTTCTATCAGCCTTGCTGTATCTTTTGGAAGTGTCCCTGCCAAATGCAAAGCATTGGAAGCATGATTGGATCTGAATATCACCTTATTGATCGGATTCAAGAGTTCTAAAAATTGCTTCTGTTCATCCAAGACTTGGTGATCGTTGAGCATTTTAAAATTATCGAAGTGCTTGAGAAATCTCTCTCTGACATCCTCATCTAAACCCAATTGCAATGTTGATAGATAATTGACTGTCGTGTTGTTGATAATGGCTGCAGTGTCTTTTATATGCTCGCTGGTGTATGCTTCACCGCCGATCCCAAGAATAACCGTAGCAGAAATCTTGATATTGGCATTTGATGCCTTATTGAGTGATTCAATGATTTGACTTGCAGTCACACCCTTGCTGATCTTCTTCAACAGTTCATCATTACCTGTTTCAATACCGTAGTAAATAAGATTGAGCTTGTTTTCATACAAAAGACTCAGCTCTTCTTCGGATTTTTCCAATATGTTCTGAGCGGTTGCGTACACCGATACTCTGCTGAGTCTTGTAAATGAATGTTTGAGATACTGCAGTACTTTTACCAGATAATCCGCTGGCAATGATAATGCATCCCCATCAGCCAGAAAGACTTTGTTTGCATCGGGATACATAGAGGCAAGCGTATCAATCTCTTGAAATATATCTTCGATATTTCGGACTTGATATTTTTTACTTTTATACATGGAGCAAAAAGTACAATTGTTGTGGCTACATCCATAGGTTGCTTGAATGATAATATTATCAGCTTCTGCTGGTGGTCGGTAAAGCGGGAATGAATAATTGATCATATTAAATCTTTAGACGAATCCCAACAGGGCAATGATCCGATCCCGTAATGTCTTGAAGAATGAATGCATCTTCGAGAGATTCGGCAAGATCATCGGAGATAAAAAAGTAATCGATTCTCCATCCAACATTTTTAGAACGTGCGCTGAAACGATACGACCACCAGCTGTATTCATTTTCTTTGTCTCCATGTATATGACGAAAGGTATCGATGTAGCCATGTTCAAGCAGCTTATCGATCCATGCTCTCTCTATTGGAAGAAAGCCTGAAGTCTTTTCATTGGATTTAGGATTTTTGAGATCAATTGGACGGTGAGCAGTGTTAACATCTCCGCAGATGATTATTTTTTTGCCTTCACTGCGAAGAGACTGGCAGTAGTCTAAAAAGCGATCATAAAACTCCAGCTTGTACGCGAGACGTTCTTCATCCTTTTGCCCATTGGGAAAATAGACATTGAACAAGGCTATATCGTTGTAATGGTGTTCGACGATACGTCCTTCACTCATGGTATCAATATCAGCTCGTGTATCGGAATAGTTGTGCTCCAGCATACTTGCGATGAGTGTCCCTGAATACCCTTTCTTATCTGCGCTATTGATAGTTACACTGGGAAAACGGTTTGAGAAAAGATCATCCGGCATTTGTTCAGGAAGAGCTTTGATCTCCTGAAGACAGAGAATGTGAGGCTGACGCTCTTCGAGCCAGTCGAATGCCCCTTTTTCTGCCACTGCGCGGATGCCATTGACGTTCCATGAGATGATTTCAATTGATTGAGCCATAGATGCTCCTTTTTTTATTTTATAAATTTATACAGGCATATTCATATTATTTAGTATCTCTAACGTTTTAGTGACATCATATAGGGCACTGTGATACTGATCTTCATCAAAATCGATGCGGTAATGTCGGCAGGTTTCCAGCAATTTCGGATTCTTAAGACTCCCTCTGACATTGAGCGCGCCGACAATCTTTTTATTGGATTTCATCGTACAGTAATGTTTATCGAAGGTGACCAATTCACCAAGATGACGCAGTTCGAAGGCTATATTGTGTGCGACAAGTGTTTTGGCACCTTGACAGAATGCTACAAACTCTTGATCCTCTGCAAAATACTGCGCGTAATCAACATTCGCTCTCAACCGTTCTATTCGCTGAGGAGAAAGCTTGTGAACAGCCAGAGCGTATGGATTAACCTCATATTCGGAAAAATAGTAACGATGAAATGTATCAGCGATAACATATACGCCCTCTTCTCTATTAATGCGAAACGCTGCAACTTCAATCACGTCATGGATATTGGCTGAGTTGGTTTCAAAATCTAGAATGATCAACAGCTCTCCATGTATGAGGGAATTTATTTTATTTGATATTTTACCCAGAAGGTAATGTCGATTGGTTTATAATGTCGCAATACAATTTCTAGAGGTCAATAATGATTCAAACTCCCTTCTTAGCTGTTGACGGTATAGTTGAAATTTACAATGATGCAGGCGCATTTGAAGGGATTGTCCTTATCGAGCGATTAAACACCCCGCAAGGTCTTGCATTACCAGGCGGATTTGTCGATATCGGAGAAACAGTAGAAACAGCTGTTGTACGCGAAATGAAGGAGGAGATTTCACTGGATGTTACCATCAAATCGTTATTGGGAGTCTATTCAGACCCAAAGCGGGATTCTCGGTTTCACTGTGTATCCATCGTATACGTTTGTAAAGCTTTTGGAGTGCCTGTAGGTGCTGACGACGCTAAAGAGGCATTCGTATATGCACTTGATAATATCCCCTATGAAAGACTGGTATTTGACCATGCCCAGATTATTCGTGATTATTGCCGCTTTAGACAGGATTAACACTTAGGAATCTAGAAGATGGAATGCAATCGTATGTGAATTAATCAATATCTTTAATCAGCATATTCTCTTCTTCCAATGAAAGGTAACGCCACTGACCGCTTTCGAGATCAAGTTTAAAACTGCCAATACTGATTCGGCACAAGTTCAAGACTTTTAATGGTGTCCCAAATTTTGGGTCCCTCAGCGCTCCAAAAAGCCGGCGGATATGCCGATTCTTTCCCTCATCAATGACGACTCTGAGTTTTGTTTTCGCGCCACCAACGCTTATCTTTTCGACTTCGAGAGCCCTCAGTAGGCCCTGCGGGCTTTGGACCCCCCTCAAAGACTGCGCAATATGTTCGTCTGTTACGTATCCTCTGACCCAGATCTCATAAACTTTCATACAATTTCCAGGTTTGGTTAACGCATCACCTATTTTGCCGTTGGTTGTGAATAAAAGAAGCCCTTTAGATTCTAAATCAAGGCGTCCAATTGGCATCCATCCCTCAGTAAAAACCCAATCAGGCAAAAGATCATAAACTGTTTTTCGCCCGAGTTCGTCAGATCGTGTGACCACGTAACCCTTAGGCTTATTAAGTGCTAACAGATTTTTCGAATCGTTCGTTGTTGTATTCATTAGCTGTATACCTTAGATCTTTTTGTATAGTCGTTAAATTATGAAAGAAAACGCAATGTATGAATATAATCATTTGCATAAGCAATCATACGATGAAAACATACCTAATGATGTTAAACTTACTAGAAAATATGAATATAAATAAAGAAATATCACAAGGGGTACGAATTGGTATACGATAACATAGTCTTGATAGGCTTTATGGGATGTGGCAAGAGCAGTGTAGGTAAAGTTCTCGCAAGGCAACTTCATAAAAAGTTCATAGATGTTGATAATGTTATTGAAGCAGAGCAAAATAGCAGTATTACTGATATTTTTGAATCTATGGGGGAAGAGTATTTTCGCACTCTTGAACAAAAATGTATGAATGAATTAACTCAAAACACGGGTCAAGTGATCTCTACGGGTGGCGGCGTCCCTATACATAGTACTATATCCGAGAAATCACTTATTATTTACATAGATGCTGATTTTGATGTTATTGTGAAGCGCTTGAGTGCAAGAGAACGTCAAAAACGACCATTATTTAACGATGAATCAAGAGCTAGAGCTTTATTTGATCAGCGCAAAAATATTTATAAAGAACTGGCAACTTTTAGTGTAGACGCAAATCAGACAATACCGACTTTTATACATGTCATAGTAGATTTTATTTTAGATAAGCGGGTTAAATAAGCTGTGCTCTATTTAGTTGCCCTATATAAGCTAATTTAGGGCTTTTTCAAACTCAGTAGTCGTCAAAAAATGCCCTACTCTGACACAGTTTGGGCACAAAAACTTTTACACTTTTTCTACTACAAAAAATATTAAAAAATTGTGACTCAAAATAGCTAACAATTAAATAATTAAAATATAAAAGTCAAATTAGTTATCCTGAAATATATTCATCAGCAGCATTTTTTATCATTCTCGATCGAACATCTTTAATATAAGGTATTTTCATTAAATCAGCTCTAGGAGTTTGTACTATATCTCCAACTGTAGCATATTCTACTTCCACTCTATCTGCAATTAAACTACTAATTGATAATTGTCTAATCGAATCATCAAGCAAAGCACCAACTATTGATTTTTGCTCAACTTTATGACCACATTCCGGACAAAATTTAGCATTTGCAGGAATTTCTGCTGAACAAACTTGACATTCTTCTGCTGATTCTTTAAGTCGCTTTAAATAAGTTTCAAAATTTGGATCTTCAGCATTAAACTCCCTATAATCTGTAAGACTGATCATAGTAATGACTTCACTAAATTTATTCGAAATAAATGCTTTTTCTGTAAATAATAGAGCTAAATGTACCATATATCTTTGCCCAGTTTTTTTCCCAGCTATTTTTACTGTTCCTTGCTTTGATAAGACTCCAGAGTAGCAAAGAAGATCTATCGAGAGCTTTAAATTAGGTGAAATGTCTCGTTGAAGTGTGAAAAATGCTGATTGTGATTTTGCTTTTTTCTCTCTATTATTTTTTATTCTGATTTCAGGAATAATATACTCTCTCAATACTTCCATTCCAAGTTTAACATGAGATGAATACTTAGGTAATCTTTTTGACAAACCTAGATGATATGGTATCAACTCTTGATCTACATAATCTTGCGTAGATAACGCAAGAGCTCTATCCGTATAGCCTCTTTCATAGACTCTATTAAAAAGATGAAGAAATGCTCTAGGATTCCCAGAAGACAAATAAATACATTGATCTAGCACCTCTCCTTTTGCAAATATTTCTTTCCGTAATTTACCAGTTTCAGGTGTTCTACGTGTCAGTAATTCTCTATACAACTTTCTTGTATTATCCCTGCCTATACTACCTGGTTCGAAATCTCCAAGACTTATTAAAATTGCATCATGTCCGATTTCAAAATTTTTTCCATAAGAAGTAATTGAAGGATAAACTGCGGCTTTTACAGCTACTTTTCCTCCATGTATAAGTTTAAATATTTCAAAAAATATTTCCTGCTGTTCGGGAATAAATGTATGTGCAGCTTCATCAAATAAAAATACTATTTTATTAAGCTTATATTCATTCGTTATATCCTTAATTATTTCATTGACATAAGAAACATCATTTACTTTATCTAAAAATTCTTCCCCTAGATCATTGATTATTTTTTCTTTTTTGTCATTATTTGAAAGTTGTTGAAGAAGATGTATTTTTACTTGTAATGTTTCTTTCATTTTATAGATTGTTTTAACACCAAATATTTTTTGAAATGGATCTGAAGAATGACCATCTGTTATCAATTCTAAATTTACGAGTTTTTCATAAAGTGCCTGAAGAATTTTTGCTCCTACCCAAATTTGAAAGGCACTTTTATTATCTGCTCTAACACCTTCAAGAAGTGTACTTGTTTTAAAGTTAACATATACAGCAAGAGCTTTTTCATCTGAAAATTCAGTATCCATTTCATACTCTGCTTCTTTCATAAGCATTGATTTTCCAATTCCACGTGCACCTTGTAAAAGATGTGAACCACTATATTTTAGTTTTCCAATAATCTCTTTCTCATACTTTCCCAATACAGCCAATTGACTAATTTGTGTATCTTCCAAATCTTCCGTTCTTGCTGCATGCAATAAATCAAAATCTTTTATAGCCATAATTTAACAAAGCTCCCTTTTGGATAATGGTACCAGTTTATATAGTTCTTCTGAAATAGGAAATCGTTTTAAATATCCCTTGATAAGTATTTCAAGAACTTGAATTGCTTGATTAGCAAATTTTTCCCATTCATCATTTGTAAATTTAAATCTATTTGGTAATGCACTTTCAAAAGTTGTAACTTTACCATGAACTATATCACTAAGCACTCCATAGATTTTTTGACATTCTTCTGTTGGAAAGATGTTTAATTCAAGAGGCATATTGTTTTCTACTGAAACATATAGTAAATAGCCCTTTGAATTAATGTGTTTTAACATCTCTGTAAAACTCAAATCATAATCGTGATCACTCCATGAATGAGCTAGATGTGGCATATCCCATAAATAAATGGATGCAATTCCCATCTCAAAGATTCTACGTAAAATGATTTTTGCAGGTTTATTCATTGCATTGGCTGCAAGATAAATAGCTGAAACCCCATCCGAAAAAATTTCATCATAAATACTGCAACACATATAACGATGCTTTAATGTTGTATTATTCTGCAGTATTTCACCTATTGCTGCTAAACATTTTAAATAAATGAATATTTTATCTAGCTCCATTTTTTCAGAAGAAGACCATTCTTTAAAATTGTTAATAAACTTATTATTCAATTCATTCATTATTACATGAGAAGTTTTATTCATAAATTTCGCCTATATATAAATTAAATATTTGTGTTGAAAATATCATAATATGTCTTTTATATCAATTAAACAATGCACAATCAATTTTGGCACAAAAGAAAAAATGGAAGTGAAGGAAATACCTAATATAGGTTCTAGTTGTTGGTGGAGCTGTGCTCTATCTAATCCTACCTATATTGTGGAGTTTAATAGATACTAATTAAAATTTGCCCCTAAAGTTACCCCTAAAATAGCTTGCTTAAAAGAAAAACCCACCTGTTTGATTAGTATATAAACTCCAAGCTTATATATAATCATACAAATAGCTACCCAAAAAAATATCATTAATTTCTTCATCATCAGTTTCACCCAAATATAGATATAAGGCATGTTCAAGAAGTTTAGCTTCCAAAGTTCTGTTAGTTAAATCTATTACATTTAAAGCAACATGCAATAGATGTGCTTTAAACCCATCAATAGTAACAGTAGTACTTCCAAAAATATACCGCTTAACCTCTTCAACAAGCCAAGCGTCGTATCGCTTCTCAAATTCCCTTTGGATACGATTTTTTATATCAAAAACATCATCAAAATTTATTACTAGTACTGGATCTAAATAAGACACAATACGGATGTAAAATTTCCACTTATTTTCTTCACTTACAATATTTTCAACTTCAAAACGAAATTCTTCTTCTAAAGAGTAAGGATAAATAAATAAGCGTTGTGATCCATTAGTATTTTTTAATATATTGGCTGTATGTTTATAATCTTGATTACATTCACTACACATAGGAATTAGATTATCCATGTTTAACGCAGCTAATGGATAATGAGTTTTATCAATATAATGATCAAAATCGCCTCTTTTTTTACCAATTGGATGTTTATGAGGGAGAATAGAACAAAATGGACATATATGACCATTTTTTTGTATAAAATCTTGATAAAAACGTTTTGTAGGTTTGATACTGCAGCTATTTCTTTTGAATATTCCTAAATCTAGTTTACTTGGGTAACAGTCATCATAAAATGTCTTTATTTTTTTTGCAATTTCTTTATCCCACAAAAAATAATTTTCAATTTTTAAACTACCATCGCATAGGTTTTCAATTTTATTATTATTTTCAAACTGCCGATAAAGAGTATGACGAATAAAAATATTGGTTGCTAAAATTTCATCATATAAAGTATTAAGGTCTGAAACAAAAGTACTCCCTCCATGAACTAAACTAACTTTCGGATGTTGATCAGTTAAATTCCATACATTCCCACTCATTAATTTTGCAAAAAAAACTTCTAAAATCTTTTGCATCTCATAACATGGATGATCATCTATTTTTTCAATTTTATAGAACACTATTTATTACCTTGAAGCTTTCTTTGTCGAAGTATCTCTTGGAATAGAAAACGTTTGACTGAAGAATTTGCTATATTAGAAACTGCTTCTTCCATTTTAAATAAATCTTGACTTACTATCAAATTATCAATGTACTCTTTTGAATAGCTAGAAATAGAATTTTCTATGTCAAATAATTGCTCTAAAATTTCTTCAAATGTTGCACCAAAAGTTTCCCTTGTAGGCTCAAAATATACAACTTTATCTTCTTGCCGTGAAAATTTAAGAACATGCTCTTTTTTTGCAGATGATATTACATATGGAGAATGTGTTGATAATATAAATTCAGATAAATTATTTTGCAAAACATTATTAGCTAACTGTATAAATTTTGATCGCCAGTTTGGATTAAAGTGGCTTTCTGGTTCATCTAATAAAAATAAGCAATTAGGTTCATTAAAGAGCATTATTGTTCCAAAAATATGTATAAACTGATGCTCTCCATCGCTCAAACCAGAATAATCAATCTCTATAGAAGGTATTGTCAGTTGTAATTTTAACTGATCTATATTGAAAACCTTGTTTTCTTTTGGAACAACCGGAGCTCTTTCTTTTAAAGAATCATCTTTTAATTTACTTGTATAAAAATTTCTTTCACTACCAGTAAGTCTTAAAGAATTCAACAAACTTAATTTATATAAAGATGTAAAAAAATCTATTGGGCCTTGAAATAATGTTTGAATTGCTTCTATTGTAGAATCATTTATAATAAAATAAAGATTCCATTCTTTTTTAAAATCCCCTGTAGATGATATAGCTGCTTGTTTAAGCTTATTAATAACATCATCCAATTCTGGCGTTAAAACAACATCACGTTTAGAGGGTGCCGATAATTTAATGTTAATTTCAAAACTGGTTGGTTGTTCGATTCTTATTAAATTCTTGAACACATTAGTATCATGTTTAAATAAATAATTCGTGATCAAAATTAATGAATTTACCTCGTAATCCATAAATAATGACAGAGTATGAGGTAAATTTTCTTTCTTTCGCTCAGAAAGAGCAATTTTAGTTACTTCGTTTGCATAAAAACCTTGATTTTTTAAATATGAATAACTAATACTTTCATTATGACCTGATGAATAACCAATGATTCTGGAAGGTAATAAATCTTGTGAGGGAATTTCTTCTTTTAATTTTCCGTCTTCATGAATAGTAAAAAAAAATGGCTTTTTATTTACAGCGCACTCAATTTTAATATGTTTTGTTTGTGTAGTAAAAGCTAAGATATATTCTATTTCAAATGAAAGAGGGCTGATTTTCGCCCATTTCGGAGTATTGTCATAATCTAAAATAAATAAATCTAGATAACAAAATACTTCTGACAAAGCTTCAATAATATTTGACTTTCCTGAACCATTTAGGCCAACAAAACATATTGGAGAAAAGCTATCAAAGTTATCAGTAATTGTACGAAATTCATAATCAAAAGCATCAATTGATTTATATTGATCTTTCAGTTTAAAATGTAACAGCTTCATTATAAAATCTCACGTATATTTAACATTTGTTGATTTTCAATCCATAAAGTATTAATTTCATATGTGGCACTATTCACCATAAATGTTTTATTTTTTAGCAGCTCAAAAATAAATTTATTTAACTTTTTTATATCACACTTAGTTAATAGGTAAAGATCTTCTAATGTAAATTTTTGAGTATTAAATTTTTTTACCAAAAAAGAAGATACATTTTCTATTGATGTACAATCAAATGAGATTTTTTTAGCGTTACTGGCTTTTTTCTCTGGTTTTACTCTCTGTTGCTGACTTTGTATATCTTCTAATAACTTGTCAGCAGGTTCATCCATCGGCTCTTGGGATACTAGTTCTCCTTTGAAAGCTTTTGCGAGGATGCTTTGGGTGAGTTTGTCGACCTGCTTAGAAGCCGCTTCGATTTTTGCTTCGAAAGCATCGGCAACAGAAAAGAGTGATTCGACACGAGAAACGATTTCAATTTGCTCGTTATTGGAAGGTTTTTTAACAGTATAATTCAAGATCATCTCTTTAGTGAGTGCTTCTCTCGTTCCACCGTAATTTTCATCTTGTATCCATGACTGTGTAATAGGGGATGCTAGGTAAATATTCAAATACTCTGGGAGAATCATGTCCGATATGGTTCTAATAATACTTACATGCTGATTCACACGAGCACCAACCAAATCATTCGGTGCCAATGCAACACGACCTATTGATGCACCTGTAATATTAAGCAATACATCGTTTTCTTCAACAATGACATTAGACAATTTTTTCGCTTGTGATTCATCAATAAAAGCTAACTTTTTATATTTTATACCTTCGAAATGTATATTCATTGAGCGTATCAATGGTATTCCACTCTCTTTATATGCGCTTTCTCCACCTTTTGGTGTTGAACCTGAGCCAACTTTTGTAGTAAAGTCTTTAATAATCGCTTCGCACCACTCAGTAGCATTAGATTCATTTTTCCACTCCTCCGTCAGCTTCCCAGAGGTAGCCGCAGCGAGAACCGACTGGCGAAACCGTTTGATAATATTTGTAGCATTATCGAGCCGTTTTTTGATTGCATAGACGCTCGCCAAGAGTGTATCAAGCTTTTCAGCTATCCGCTTTTGTTCGTTGAGGGGAGGCAAATGTATATTATATTGTTCTAGCTTTTTTCTTGAAATTCTTTTACGTGTTACCCCACTAGAATTCAGTTCAATATATTCTCTTGTTTGTGGTGCATTAATAAAATAACAGAGCCATTTGATATTAATAAGTTCTGAACCAGGTCTTATAATACAGATGTCAACAACCGTTATACACTTTTGACTTAAAGATGGAAAGATACATGCTCTACCTAAAGGATCAGGTAAACGGGCAATTAAGATATCACCTTCTAATATCTCTAAACAATTTAGTCTTTCAAATGCATCTTCATTAATAAATCGATATGATTTGTCTTTAAAAATTCCATCCCCAATATCTGCTAATTGAATAAGTCTAATATTACCTTCAATATCTTGATCCTTAGACTCGATCCAGTCACCATCACCTATCAGGCCATCAGCAGAGATCAGATTTCGAAGATTTGTAGATACCCACCCCTTTGGCAAACTCACTCTTCCACCTCGAGACCCAGCTGTGCCATCAGCTCTTCGAGATCATTAATTGCTGCATTTAGCTCTATCATCGCTTCTGCTGCTAATTCAGCTGGTTCAGGGATATTGTCACTGTCTTCGAGGCTGTCATCTTTGAGCCATGATATATCGAGACTGTCATCACGCTTGGCGATATCCTCGCGACTGTAACATCGAAATCGTCCTTCTTCCCCCTCATCAACTCTCAGAGATGCTTGATACGCTGTTTCAAACGCCTTGAAATTATCTCGTGTCAGCGGTGTCCGTTTTCCGAATTTAGGCATATTGGCGCGCAGGTCATAGACCCAGATCTCTTTGGTATTACCGATGTCACTCTTGCCCCGTTCGAAAAAAAGGACGTTCGTTTTGACCCCTTGAGCATAGAAGATCCCTGTTGGAAGTCGCAAGATTGTATGGAGGTTACACTTATTCATCAAATCCTGACGAATTTGCTTACCGATGTTCCCCTCAAAGAGGACATTGTCTGGCAGAACTACCGCAGCTCTCCCTCCCACTTTGAGTCCACGATATATATGCTGCAAGAATGCAAGCTGTTTGTTCGATGTAGGATAAGTAAAGTCATCACGACTCGGAAGACCTCCTCCTTTTTTCGTTCCAAATGGTGGATTAGAGAGAATCAAATCAGCTTTGGGGAGGTTTTGACCTTCTGCTGAAAGCGAGTTGCCCAATCGGATAACACCATTCTTATCCCCTTCCAAATCATGCAGCATCGTATTCATCAATGCCAGTCTGTGCGTATCAGGGACAAGCTCCATCCCAACATAGGCTTGGTTCTTTTGAAACTTGATCTGCTCTTCGTTAAGTTTAAAATAGTCATCCGTTTCTCTGCGAATATAACTATCAGCCGCAAGTAGAAATCCAGCAGTCCCAGCTGCAGGGTCTTGGATCACTTCTCCTGCTTTTGGATTCATCAGAGAGACCATCGAATCGATCAGCACACGAGGGGTAAAATACTGCCCTGCCCCTGATTTGGTTTCACTCGCATTCTTCTCCAGTAACCCTTCGTACATATCCCCGAGGTCTTCACGGCTGGCTCCGTACCAGTCGAGCTTATTAATATCATCGATCAACTGAGAGAGGTGTTTGGGTTCTCGGATACTGGTATTGGCTCCCTGGTAGATACTTGCGACGAGAAGGTCATCTGCTGACTCCATCTTGATGAGTAGTTCACGATAAAAGTGATACTGAGTGATACCGTCTTTGGCAGTCAAATCATCCCATCGGTATCCATCAGGCAGACGTTTGTCAACACCCGTCTCTTTGGCCATTTTCAAAAATACGAGCAGTGTCAATTCAGTGACATACTGATGATAGGTGATACCGTCATCTTTTAAAATATTACAGAGGTTCCAGAGTTTGCTAACAATATCGTTTGTGTTCATTTCATTCCTTTAAATTAGGCCGTTTGTTCCCATATGTACATTGAAAAATCATCAAGGATTTCATCAAGTTTTCCATCCAAAAATACTTCGATCCGCTCACGTCCTCCGTGGTCTTTGAACGGTGCAGCTTCAAATGCTTCGTCATCGAGGATGATGTTGGCCTTGATCTGTGTGGCGAGCCGTTCTAGCCAGCGCTCCTGATTTGGAGACCATTTGCGAGAACCTTTGATCTTGACAAGAGCATTGTCTACACGCTGCTCATACGGTATCAACGGTGATCCTAGTGCTGCCGAACGGATATAGCCGATGATTGTCGCGGCGATATCGACATTTTTAGCTTCTTTCCACGCCGTATGAAGATGTGTCTCGTTAAAACTGTGCTCACTGAGCATAAGCCGCAATGTCTTGAGGTCATTTCGGGTCAAATCACGAGGACGGTCGATAACCGCTTTTAGGGCTGCAATCTTATTCTTATTTTCTTTAATAAAGGTGTTAAAGCTCTCAAGGTAATCTTCAGGGGCGAGGATCTCTTTTCCTGAATCATCTTTGCCGTAACCTCTGTTGGTGGCAACTAGTTGATCTTCATGCATCGAGATGACAATATCCGTCTCTCCCAGCTTTAGCCCTGAGCGAAGATCAATCATAAAATTAAGAAGATCTGGTGTCTCCTTGAAGAACTTCCCTGTCGCTTTAGGACCGAGTTCTTTGAGCTTTTCAGGAAGTTCATTGAAAGTACATCCGACCTTTTCTCCTAGCAATGTATCAAGCAAGGAAAGGGCCTCTTTAGCATCTGGAAATGATTCGATTTTCTTGGTACGGCGAACGATCCTCTGGAATTTAGCGATCAACTGTTCATGCACATCCTGGGCATGATTTTTAGTTCCTTTGGTTCCTAATGCTTCACCACTTAACTCATACGATTTGTCGTTGTTAAGATCCTCGATCAGCTGCTCGATAGGAACGCTGACCAGTTGTACAATTGGTTTCATAGTGTCAACACTCTGGAGGACTTTATGGAGCCCTACCGCATCAAAGATCCGAAAGATGTCTTTGTTGATATCAGGGCAAAGTCTAGTTGCTCTCCCCTTCATTTGCTCATAGAGGATACGCGAACGGACTCTTCGCAGAAACACGAGGTTGACAATTGCTGGTACATCTATGCCTGTCGTCAACAGATCCACGGTAACGGCAATATTAGGTAAGAGCTCATTCTTATACTCTCGAATCGCACCACGTGGATCACGAATGGAACCTGTTATTTTCATGACAGCATTGTCAGGCTGCTCCCCATGATAAAGATCAAGTGCCTTTTTCATTTGTTCAACGACGAGGTCAGCATGAAGATCGTTAACACAGAAGATGAGGGTCTTCTCTTCCCCTGTTGGATCGAGATAGTCTTTTGCAAGCGTTTCGCAGATAACACGATTAAAATCTTCATTGAGAACTTTACGATTGAAATCCTCTATCTCAAAATCCATCTCATCTTCGAGAATCTCAGTACGGACTTCGCCGATGATGTTGACGACTTCGACTTCGCTCTCTTTGTCAAAATGGATACCGTTTTTACTCAGCTGCGTATCAAATGTGTACGGAGGTTCGCTATCGATCAACCAACCATCGATCACCGCTTCGCGATAGCTATAGGTATACACAGGACGACCAAAGATATCTACCGTATGTAGAGCTGGAGTCGCAGTGAGTCCGATACGGACAGCATCAAAATAATCCAACACCTTACGGTAAGCGGAGACATATTCATTGAAATCCCGAAGCTCCATTTCCCCCTCCGTCATCTCTTTATCCAGCGTGTAGCCTCTGTGAGCTTCATCGACAATAATACAATCATACTGACCGATAGGAATCATCTCATCCGATGCCAATACCCGCTTCACCATCGATTGTACCGTAGCAACATGAACTTTTGTTTTGCTATCGGGGAATCGGTCTTTTAGTTCTTTGACATCATAGATAACATCGAAGGCCAAATTACCCTCTGGTCGTATCTCAGCGAAAGCATTTTGCGTTTGTTCTCCTAAGGCCCCTCGATCCACTAAAAAAAGAATACGGTGAAAATATCCCGCTTTTAACAAACGATACATCAGTGCGATAACGGTTCTGGTTTTCCCTGTCCCAGTTGCCATAGCGATCAAGACTTCGCGCTGCTTGTTGATAATTGCTTCTTCGACCTTGTAGATCGCCTGTTTTTGGTAATCTCGCAGTTGAAGCGTTCCCCAGTGATCCTCTTTGATCTTCTCTACGATCTTGGTCTCATCTCGTGCGAGTAGACGTTTTATCTCATCAGGTGTAGGCCATGCTGTAATCGCCCTGGATTTGTGTTCAGGCGCTCTAAGATCACGGAACCAAATTCCACTTTTGGTCTTAATCTGATTTTGAAATTCCCGCCCGTTTGTTGAATAGGCCAGAGGAATTTGATATCTCTCTTCAGCTCCATTTCCTATCTTCCACTCAGTTAGATCAAGCTCAACACCAAGGTTGCGTGCAATCTGCTTAACGCTCCCCAAATCGATATCCCGACTGTACTCCTCCGCTTGGCGTAAATCATCAGCAACATCATTTCCGAACTTCTTGGCTTCTACGACACCAACAGGTTGTAATCCAATGAACAAGACGTAATCAGCACGAGTATTCTTCTTAGTGTGAGGGTTATAACAAGGCCATTCAGCAATTGCCATATTGCGACCATCTTCAGGTCTAGCACCTTTGTTGTAATCGAGGAAACGGGTTTCGGCTTCCCAGCCCGCTTCGCTAAGCTTGAGATCGATGATTTCTCTGGTTTCCGCTTCGTTTAACGAAATACTTCCTGATGCTTTTTTGACTTTACGCTTTAGCGCTTGCTGGAGTTCTTTCTCCTCTTTAGCAGTTTTCTCTACTTCCGATATTTTTTTGATCTTGCTCTCAAATGCTGTAACCGTCTTTTTGATCTCAGCTTCTTTCTCCGCTATGATCTTCTCATACTCCTGCTTTGCCGCCTCCATCTCTTTTAGGACAGCAGCATACTCACTTGCTTCCTGTTCTTTTAAAGCAGCCAGGTCTCTGTTCTCTTCGATGGCTTGATTGGCTTCAAGGAGTTTAGCTCTTAGAAATTCTTGTTCATCCTGAATCTTTTGAAGTTGCTCGGTCGGATCCCTAGGCAATCGAAATGGTTCTTCCACAAATCCTTCATCATTTCCAAAAGCACGGTGATACCAAATTGCAAGCTTGTGTGCCATTCGTAAAGCATCCAGAGCTTGCTTATGATTAGTACTAAACTCATGAACAGCTCGGTTGCCTTCTTTACGAAGCGTATGGAAAAGATCTTTTACAACGGCATCTAGCCCAAGCTTACGGTCAATTAGATAAAGGAGTTCGTTTTGATTGTTATAGGTGTATGGCGCAATGTTCACGCGTGATGCTATATCTTTAGACAAGGCTTCAGAGAACTGTCGTAATTTAACTAAGGTACTATTTGGATCAAGCCTAAAAAGCTGTTCAGAAGCTGTCGCTAATTGAAGGAATATAGGATCATGTTGTTGTAAAAATACAAAATTAGATTCTTCCACAAAAGCCCCAATATTAATATATATGGATTATAATGGTTTTTGTTTAAATATATGTTGCGTTATATTCAAAAATAGTGTCAAATTTAGTCTAAATGTTTAAAAGGAACAAAATGAACCTCGGAAAGCTACAACAAGTCCATTTGAGAGATTACTGGAAGCACGAAGCTCTCGATTTTACAAATTGGTTAGCAAAAGAAGAAAATTTAAACATGTTGAGTGAAGAAATCGGAATCGATATTATTTTACAAGAAACAGAAGCAAGTGTAGGCCGTTTTAATCTTGACATATTAGCAATAGAAGACAATTCTGATAGAAAAATAGTTATTGAAAATCAACTTGAACAAACTGATCATGACCATTTAGGAAAAATTATTACATATGCATCAGGGTTTGATGCAGAGATTATTATTTGGATTGTTAAAGATGTTAGAGATGAACACAAACAAGCAATTGATTGGCTCAATGAACATACGGATGATAAAATCAACTTTTTCGTGATTAAAATGGAACTTTGGAAAATAGATGATTCTTCCCCTGCTCCAAAATTCCATATTGTTTCTAAACCAAATAACTGGGCAAAAGCGTTAAAAAGCTCAGCGTCTCAACCAGCAAGAGAAACAAAATTAAAAATGCTTCAATTAGAATTTTGGACAGAGTTTAATTCATTTCTTGACAATAGCAAATCGATATTAAGAATTCGAAAACCGAAAGCGCAACATTGGTATGACATGAGTTTTGGAACATCTAAAGCACATTTATCACTCAATATTGATTCAACATCAAAGACGATGAATACAGGTATATATATCCCTGATAATAAAGAGTTTTATAATCGATTAGACGAGAAAAAAGTTGAGATTGAAAATGAACTAGGATTTTCATTAAAATGGTTTCCTTTAGAGCAACGTAAAGCGAGTCGAATGTACGTCATTAAAGAAGATATAGATATATATGATACGACTAAATGGGGTGAATATTTTGAATGGTTTAAGATCTATTCAGAAAGAATACATACAACATTTTCAAAATATATTAATACATAATTTCATCTAGGAGTATTCTATGACAGAATTTGAAAAACGTGGCAAGGAAATAAGAGAAATTTCTAAAATACTTGTTTTAGATTTTATGAAATCAACTCCAAGCTGCCAAGTAGGTGGAGAAGGTATGCGATTATCGCAAATATTTCGAGCATGTGGTTTTGATTGGGGCACATATCAAAAGGCAACATCATCAAATCAACAATATTGGGCAGTAGCTTTAATACGAGAACTTGAAGCAGAAGGAAAAGTTAACCAAGTATCAGAATCAGGTCCATGGCGTTTAGCATGAAATTTGAATCTGTATGACGCTATTAATTTATTCTATTTTTACATATTTTATGGGGCGGGACATGTTTTAAAAAATAGTGCGTCAATCTAAAAGCACCGTCAATACATAGTAACCTATCCCTT
>JAUYUB010000017.1 GCA_030692765.1 Sulfuricurvum sp. | reverse complement strand
ATAATATGGTGCGATAGTGTGAATTATATAAGAGAAAGGAACCTCCGCTAATGCGGAGGAAGGGTAAAGAAGAAGGTTAATTACTCGATTTCAGCGTCGATGACGTCGTCATCTTTTTTTGCATTTGAAGAGGCTGCTGCTTCGCCGCCTTCATTTTGTTTGTACATTTGTTCTGCCATTTTGTGGCTTACATCTGCTAGTTTTTTCGTTGCCGCTTCGATTTGATCTTTGGTCGCATCGGTGTCTTTCAACACTGCTTTTAACTCTGCAAGCGCTTCTTCGATTGCCGCTTTTTCGCTTGCATCAATTTTATCTGCCATCTCTTCGAGAGATTTTTCAGTTTGGCTTGCAAGTGCGTCTGCTTGGTTACGAAGATCTACGATCTCTTTGCGCGCTGCGTCTTCTACTTTGTGATTTTCTGCGTCTTGGACCATTTTATTGATCTCTTCTTCGCTCAATCCGCTTGAACCAGAGATGGTGATCGACTGAGATTTACCTGTCCCTTTATCTGTAGAGCTTACTGTCAAAATACCGTTGGCATCAATGTCAAAGGTTACTTCGATTTGAGGAACACCGCGTTTTGCAGCAGGGATTCCTGTAAGTTCAAACAACCCAAGAGATTTGTTATCACGAGCAAACTCACGCTCACCTTGACCAACAGAAATGGACACCGCTGGCTGGTTGTCTTCTGCTGTTGAGAACACTTGAGATTTCTTAACTGGGATGGTTGTCCCTTTTTCGATGATCTTAGTCATAACACCGCCAAGCGTCTCGATCCCAAGAGAAAGTGGTGTAACGTCAAGAAGAAGAACGTCTTTGACATCTCCACGTAAAACCCCACCTTGGATCGCAGCACCTGCAGCTACAACCTCATCCGGATTTACACCCTTGTTAAGTGTTTTTCCGCCGAACTCATCGGATACCATCTTCTGAGCGATCGGAAGACGCGTAGATCCCCCAACCATGATAACTTCGTTTATTTCGTTGTTGCTCATTCCAGCATCTTTCATCGCCGTTTTGATGTGAGACACGGTTTCTTTGATCATCTCAGAAATCATTCCCTCGAATTTTGCACGAGTCAGCTTGATTACCAAGTGTTTTGGACCCGTTGCATCCGCTGTGATAAACGGCAAGTTGATCTCTGTCTCTTCAGCGCTTGAAAGCTCTTTTTTAGCATTTTCAGCCGCATCTTTAAGACGTTGGAGTGCCATTTTATCGGCTTTAAGATCGATACCGTGATCGGATTTAAATTCACCTGCCAAGAAATCAACGATTTTATTATCGAAGTCATCTCCACCCAAAAATGCATTACCGTCTGTTGAAAGAACTTCGAAAGTTCCCTCGCTGATCTCAAGAACCGTAACGTCAAACGTTCCGCCCCCTAGATCGTAAACGAGAACTTTCTCATCCCCTTTTGAATCCAAACCGTATGCCAAAGCAGAAGCGGTTGGCTCGTTGATGATACGTAGAACGTTAAGACCTGCAATCGTTCCCGCTTCTTTAGTTGCTTTACGCTGTGCATCATTAAAATACGCAGGTACCGTAATAACCGCATCGGTTACCGCTTGTCCAAGGTAACTCTCTGCATCCGCTTTGAGTTTAGAAAGGATTTTTGCAGAGATCTCTTGTGGCGTGTAAATTTTACCCGCCACATCAACCGCAGCCATACCGTTTTTATCAACGATTTTATACGTAACTTTGTCGTGAGCTTCTTTTGCTTTTTCCTCGTTCATCATAAGACCCATGATACGTTTTACTGAGTAAATCGTTTTGTCCGGGTTTGTGATCGCCTGACGTTTAGCAGGATCACCTACTAAAATTTCACCCTTATCGGTAAATGCGACAACCGATGGAGTTGTATTTTTACCCTCTTTGTTAGGGATAATTTTCGCTTCGCCGCCCTCATAGACAGCAACACATGAGTTTGTAGTTCCTAAATCAATTCCAATTACTTTTGACATGTTAAATTCCTTATTATTTTAATTTTTAGTTTGCTATAACAACCATTGCATCACGCAATGTTCGTTCTTTATACTTATACCCTTTTTGGAAGGTATTAACGATCTCTCCGCTCTCATGAGCATCGCTATCAACTTTTTGTACCGCGTTGTGAATCTACGGATCAAACGGATGACTCTCATCAACAGGCGTCACACCATGTTTTTCTAAAACGCTTAGCATTTGCTTGAGCGTTAGCTCAACACCCTCTTGCAGCTTTTCCAAGAGAACCGCCGGTTCTGCCTCGATAGCCGTTGCCGAGATTGCCATTGATAATGAATCCACAACCGGAATCAAATCTTTGGCAAATTTTTCGTTTGAGTATTCAAGCGCTTGATATTTCTCACGCTCTAATCGTTTTTTGATATTGTCAAAATCAGCATGTACGCGAGCGTACGTATCTTTTAAAGATGCTAATTCCTCTTTTACTTTTGTTAATTCGTCTTTTTCTTCTTGAACTTCATTCTCTTCGAGAACGACTTGCTCTTCCGATTCTGACGCTTCGTTAATTTCATTTGACATAAATTTAAGACCCCTTATTTTTGAAATCTGATGGTATTGTACTACATTGAGTCATATGTTGTCAAGAGTAATATGAAATATTTTACATAGAATAGTTTAGTCACTTACTATCAAGTCTATTTTCGCCTTTCAAACTGCTATAATAAGGATAAAAAAAGAGCTTCAATGAAACAAAGCACCTTACGTATTTTTACCCTTCTGGCTCTGGTGATTTTTGCGTATATCTTGTGGATTATGCCCCCTCCACTGGAAATTGATCCCAAAGCATGGAAACTCTTTGCCATTTTTAGCGCCACTATCCTCTCTATTTTACTCAATATTCTCCCCATTATTGCCGCTTCTATCATCGCTTTAGCCGTGAGTGTCTTAAGCGGAGTTGTGGAATCAGCAAAAGCCTACGCCGGATTTTCGGAGAGTTTCATCCTCCTAATTGTCGCCGCTTTCTTGGTCTCGCATGCCGTACACAAATCGGGGCTTGGCAAACGTCTCTCGCTTCATATGATCAAACGCTTTGGAAAATCTACCCTGGGCTTAGGCTACAGCGTAATACTCACCGATTTACTGATCGCTCCGGCGTTTCCCAGCAATACCGCCCGTTCGGGTGTTTTATATCCACTGGTTTATGGTCTCGCTCACGATTGTGGATCCAAAGTGGGGGACGGGACTCATCAAAAAGTCGGTAGTTATTTGATGATGACTTCAATGGCAGGGCTTACTGTCTCTTCTGCGCTTTGGCTGACTGCCATGGCGGTCAATCCTGTAGGGGCAAAAATCGCCGAAACGATGGGAGTTCATATCACCTTCTCCTCTTGGCTCGCAGCTTCCATCGTACCAACTCTGATTGCTTTTATGGCAATCCCATGGCTTTTGCACCGTATTTATCCCCCTCAACTCACCTCTACCCCCGATGCCCCCGCTAATGCCCAAAAAATGCTGGATATCATGGGACCCATCAGTCGCAATGAATGGATCACGGCAGGGGTCTTCTTGGGGATGCTTGTACTCTGGTCGTTATCGGGATTCTTTCCCATCGATAAAGCAGCAGTGGCATTTGGAGGGCTTGGGATCCTTATAGCGACACGCGTATTTACAGTAGAAGATTTTCAATCACAAGGTGAGGCACTCAGTACCCTTATCTGGTTTGCGATTTTATTTGCCCTTAGTACCCAGCTTGCCGAAATGGGCTTTATGAGTGCAGTTGCCAATCACTTTACCTCTTATCTGTCAGGCATGTCATGGATGACTGTTTATACCCTTCTTATTGCATTGTATGTACTGATTCACTATTTTTTCGTCTCCCAAAGTGCCCATCTGCTTGCTTTGTTCGGGCTTTTTTTGAGTATCGGTATAAACGCTGGAGTGCCGAGTGAGCTCATGGCTTTGATGCTTCTGTTTGCCACCAATTTTAATGCGATCATCACACCACAGGGTTCTTCTGCCAATGCAATCTATTTGAGTTCCGGCTATATTACGGCACGTGAAATTTACGTTTACGGGGGAGCGATTACTCTTCTCAATCTCCTCATTTATATGCTTATTGGTACTCCATGGATACTGGCGATTACCCATTAATGAAAACGGCTTTTATCCGAATGAGTCATTATGGGCTTAAAATTTCGCTTGCCGTTTTTGCTCTGATAGCGATTTTGTACCTCATTCTATTCACACCCATTGGAAACAGACAGATGAAGCCCCTTGTCGAGAGAAAACTATCTGTACTTTTGCAAACACCTGTGAATATCGATGATTTCTCCCTCACTCACAATAAACTGAATCTCGATTTTCACGACACACACCAAAATACCTTCCACGTACAAGGGGGATTTTCACTCATCACCCTCACACTGCATGCTGTTTATCAAGTCGATTTATCGCATTCAAACGCTCTTAAACTTCCTCTCAAAACTTCAGGTGTCCTCAACGGTGGTTATCGAACAATGAGCGCTCAAGGATCCGTAAATATTTTTGAGGGAATTATCAACTACCGCACACAACTTTCCCATTTTAACCCCAGCGATCTTTATGTATCTTTGAACCATATCGACTACCAAAGCCTCATGACGTGGCTCGAATATCCCCATCGAAGCTCCACATTCTTAAACGCTGAAATTGATTTACATGGCTTGAATCGTCGTGATATTGAGGGTGATGTCATTTTAGACACCCATACCAAAAACTTTATCCCCTCTGAAATTGTCGATGATAACAGTAGCTTTGACTTTCTCTCATTATTTACCGATGATCAAGGGTTAATTCAGCCCTTTCATCTCAATCTTACTCTAAATGCATCGGTAGATGAGCTTGGAATCTTAGAACAATTCGCCATGCTTCCTCTACGCGGAAGCGCCAACCTCAGTAGCACGCTACAAGGAGATCAAGAGCGCCTCGTCCTTGATACCAGAACAGACATTGCCAAAAGCGTAACCCATGCACGTGTTCATTGGAAGAAATTACGCCCTTTCTATTTCTATGCCGATGTGAAACATGCCGATGCCGATGCCCTTTTTCATCTCTTTTCTAAAAAATCTCCTACACGAGGAAGCATCTCTCTCAATGTCGAATCCCTATCCAATGCTATCCACTATCGAGGAAATTTTACTTCCAAAGTCACACATCTCAACTTCGATAACACCACAACGCATGAGCGTATGTTGCAGGATATGCTGAAGGTCATCCCCTAGTCTGTTAATCAAAGGGGGTATTTAACCATTATAGTAGACAATCCCCCATGAAAAATTTATCCACTGTTCTCGATTATCACAATCGTACCAAACACCATTCACACCGATACGCTGCGAGTTTAGGCTATATGGACTGGGAAACCCAACCCAATCCTTTTCGCTCCTATCATGGTACGCCCAGTATCCCTTTGGTCTTTTCCCACATTGATCCTCCATATCACCTTTTGTTTGAACCAAACGCTTTGCCACAAGCACCTACGTGTCTCGAGTCTCTCTCCCATCTTCTACGTTATTCACTGGGACTTGCCGCAATCAAACAGCAGGGAACTTCCTCTTGGGCCCTGAGATGCAATGCTTCCAGCGGAAACCTCCATCCAACAGAGTGTTATGTCATAGCTCCACATACCCAAGGCTTATCTGAGTCCTATACTCTTACCCATTATGCACCAAAAACCCATACGCTGGAAGTGCTGCACACATTTGACACACCCGTCGAGGGAATGGGAGAAAACGGTTATCTCGTTATTATAAGCTCAGTAATCTGGAGAGAAGCCTGGAAATACGGTGAACGTTGTTGGAGATATTGTCAGCTCGATGCAGGTCATGCGCAAGAAGCTTTGCGTCTTAGCGCCAAAAGTCTAGGATGGAACAGTATCTTAATGAGTGCAGACACTTTTGAACTTGCAAAAGTGTGCGGATTGGATCAACTTGATCGATTTCATGCGGATGAGCTTGAATCTGCTGATATGCTACTGTGGATTTCCCCCCAAGAGGTACCAACTACGCTTGCCCTTCCAAGTATCCCACAGCTTTCCTCCAAAGCCAATGTATTAAGCCCAGATCATCATCCATGGCCGATTTTGGCAGTGATCGACGAAGCAACACAAGGAAGCTACACCCATTCAAGACCGTTAATCACCCAACGAACCACACCAGAGCCTTCTCGCGGTTCGGCAGAGATCTTTCTCAAACGCCGCAGTGCGCAAGCCA
The DNA here is from genome assembly GCA_030692765.1 of Sulfuricurvum sp. Taxonomy (GTDB): domain Bacteria; phylum Campylobacterota; class Campylobacteria; order Campylobacterales; family Sulfurimonadaceae; genus Sulfuricurvum. Next base: position 11,485 of record JAUYUB010000017.1, on the reverse strand, counting down.
TGGACGGTTCATCCATAACAAAAGAACAATTTGTCCAGTTATTGGATTCGTGTGATGATCTACACGACACTCCCGATGTTCACTTCGTCCTCTTCGTACATCGTGTCATAGGCATGGAGTCCGGTCTGTATCTCTTTGTCCGAAACAACGATGAACTAAACGCTCTTCGTGAGTCTATGAGTCCAGACTATGACTGGAAAGCACAGGATGTATTGGAAAACCGCCTCTTCTTACTACGCGCTGGCGATTATCGGGGAGCTGCCAAAATGATCTCTTGTAACCAAGACATCGCCAAAGAAAGTGCCTTTAGCATGGGAATGCTGTGCCGTTTTGCCTCAACACTTGAGGAACAGGGCTCCTATGGTTATAAGCACCTCTACCATGAGTGCGGTGCATTGGGGCAAATGCTCTATTGTGAAGCGACCACTATGGGGCTAAGTGCTACGGGTATCGGCTGTTTCTTGGACGATGAGATGCACCAGCTACTAGGAATCACGAACGAGCGATATCAGAGCTTATACCACTTCACCATCGGCCGTGCTATCGTCGATACACGGCTTGCTACGCTAGAACCGTATGCCCATCTCAATCCTTTGTCTGAGCATCTGTAAGCGTTAGGCACAGAATCACTTTTTTGCCCTGTGCATGAAGCATTTCCGCAGCTTCGGTGAGGGTAGTTCCCGTCGTGACGATATCATCGACCAATATCACTTCTTCTTCGCTAAACGCAACATACTGAAATTCTCTAGGGTTCATCAGCCGTTCTTCCACGCTCTTTCCCGCATATTTATGGTGCTTTGTGGCACGCAGTCTTCCATACAACGGTGTAATAAGCGATGATTTAAGTGCACGGTTGAGAATTGCCGTATGTGCGTAACCGCTCACGGCATGATCATCTATTCCGATCGAGGCCACCTTTTTATCATAGCTCCATTCTTTAGAAAACTGTTGCATCGAACGCTTTGCCATGATGGTGTATAGGTAATAACCCAAATCGGTGTGTTTAGTGAGAAGTAAGGGTTCAATATCGCTGTAGGAAAAAAAAGAGTAAACGGGGATAGAACCTAATATTTTGCGTTTGTAGAGAGTGGGTGTTAAAAAGTCACTCTGACAGGTGTTACAGATATGCGAGAAGATCGACCACTTCTCGCATAACATACATCTCATAATTAATTCTCGAAAAACTTGTTTTTCGTAGCTTTAGGGGGATGCAAGGAACAATTTGTCCCTGCCACTGAAACGGATGTATTCGTTTTAGTGTATAACATAATGAATTAGTCCATTTTGAGAACAGACATAAATGCTTCTTGGGGAAGTTGCACTTTTCCGATCGCCTTCATCCGCTTTTTACCCTCTTTTTGTTTATCGAGAAGCTTGCGTTTACGGGAAATATCTCCGCCGTAACATTTTGCTGTCACGTTTTTGCCCATTGACTTGACGGTTTCGCGGGCGATGACACGATTACCGATCGAGGCCTGGATCGCTACTTCAAACAGCTGTCGAGGGACAATCTCTTTCATATTGCTCACCAGTGCCCGTCCACGGTGTTCTGCAGAGGTACGTGGGACGATAACACTCAATGCATCGACTACTTCGCCCGCAACACGGACATCGAGCTTGACCAAATCGCCATCACGAAACTCGATAGGATCGTAGTCAAAACTCGCGTACCCTTTCGATGTCGATTTAAGTTTGTCGTAAAAATCAACCACGATCTCATTCATAGGCATGACGTAGATAAGCATAACACGTGTCTCATTGATATACTCCATCTTTTCCTGCATCCCGCGCTTGTTCGTCAATAACGTAATAACATTGCCCAAATAGTCGGTCGGAGTGATCACCGTTGCGCGAACATACGGTTCTTCTATCTTATCAATAAACTGCGGTTCAGGAAGTTCGCTTGGATTTTGCACTTGGATCATCGTACCATCTGTTTTATGTACTTTGTAAATAACCGACGGGGCTGTGGCGATGAGATCGAGATTAAACTCTCGCTCCAGCCGCTCTTTGATAACTTCCATGTGCAGCATTCCCAAAAACCCTACACGAAAACCAAATCCGAGGGCAACCGAGGTTTCAGGCTCATAACTGAGAGAACTGTCATTGAGCTTGAGCTTATCCAACGCGTCACGTACCGCTTCAAACTCATCAGTATCGATCGGATACAGACCCGCGAATACGAACGGTTTAGCGGGAGCGTACTCACCTACGGGTTCTTTCGCCGGGTTTTTAGCGTCGGTGATCGTATCGCCTACGCGGATACTTCCCACTTCTTTGACACCCAGAACCACAATCCCGATTTCGCCACTTTTAATGCTTTGCGTCTTTTGGCGTTTCAAAGGATGAGGGTACATCAGCTCCAACACCGAGTGATTTTCATTATTGTGCATCAGCTTGATCATCTGACCCATTTTGATTTCGCCATCAAATACACGCACAAGTGCCATAGCTCCCTGATACGCATCAAACCACGAATCATAGATAATTGCTTTAGTGGTCGCACTTGGATCACCTACGGGCGCCGGGATACGGTCTACGATAGCATCGATGAGTTCACGAATACCCACACCCGTTTTTGCGGAGATCAATACTGCATCGGTTGCATCAATACCTATCGTTGTCTCTATCTCTTCTGCAACACGTTCAGGCTCTGCTGCTGGAAGATCGATCTTATTGATAACAGGGATAAGGGTTAGGTTATTTTCCATTGCCATATAGACGTTGGCGATGGTTTGCGCTTCAACTCCTTGTGCCGCATCTACGATCAGCAGTGCCCCATCAGAGGATGCAAGCGATTTAGAAACTTCGTAACTGAAATCAACGTGGCCCGGAGTGTCGATGAGATTAAGGACATAGTGCTGACCGTCTTTGACATAATCCAAACGGACACTTTGTGCCTTGATCGTAATCCCACGCTCTTGCTCAATATCCATGGTATCCATCATCTGCTTTGATAGCTCACGGTCACTCACTGCTCCACACTCTTGGATGATACGGTCAGCTAGTGTACTCTTACCGTGGTCGATGTGTGCAATGATTGAAAAGTTGCGAATGTTGTCCATATTTTTGTTTGTCTCATTTATTTAATATTGTCAGGATTATAGCAAAAATCGGCTTACAGGGGGTCACGATTATATTTTGAGATTGTAACAATTATGTTACAAACTAATAATAAATAATAGATTTCATTAAGCAAAGCATAACGTATATTTTACTATTATTGCCCTCATGGATCTAACATTTATACTTACTCTTTTTCTTACCGCACTCGCATTACACTATGTAATGGTAGATTTTGCCTTATATTTTGGGCTAGTTGACATTCCCAATGAGCGTAGCATGCATAAAACCAAAATCGCTAGAGGTGCCGGTGTTGCTATGTTTTTATCCATCATGTCGGTTCAAGCGTTTTTAAATTATGATCACTTAATCACCTATGCTCCTATCTATGGTGCCATCTCTTTAGTATTTATTATCGGGGTTCTTGACGATTTTTATGATGTATCGCCTCGTTTCAAATTTGTTTTTATCTTTTTTGCAACAGCCCTTATTTATTTCAATGGTGTCCATATTGATACTCTTGGTAACTATTTCGGCTATGAAATCTCTCTTCCTGTAATATTGATTTTTCCTTTTACCTTTTTTGCCATTGCAGGGTTTACCAATGCCCTTAATCTCATAGACGGATTGGATGGGCTTGCAGGTTCCGTTGCACTGATCATGTTTGTCACTTTTTTAGTCATTGGGATAACATACAACGATCTGTTTATCATCACACTTACCTCTTCATTTATTACTGTACTACTCGCATTTTTACTGTTTAATTGGCATCCAGCCAAAATTTTTATGGGGGATAGTGGATCATTAACCCTTGGATTTGTCATTGCGCTGCTGAGTATTCTTTCTATAAAATACATCTCCCCGGCTTCAATTCTCTTTATTATCGCCATACCTTTACTGGATACTTTTATCGTCATGACCCGTCGTATCCAACGTGGGCAATCCCCTTTTAAAGCAGACAAAAATCACATTCATCATTTCCTTTATGGTATTAAAGGAGATATACGCTTTACAGTTTTTTTACTCCTATCCATCCAAGCCATATTTTCCATCATTGGTTTCCAACTTAAAAACTCTAACGATTTTTTATCCATCTTCTTATTTGGATTGCTTTTTTTTGTTTTCCTTAGCCTTTTTGACCAACGCCTAAAACGTCGTAAAAGTTCAAAAAAAACTAAAAAACACAAGCGTGCCCTACGTGGAAAGATACCCGATATGCTTGAAGATGAGATCACAAATCCTTCTCCTCTCTATACGGAGAATGTGTGAAGATTTTTATCACGGGAGGCGCTGGCTACATTGGCTCACATACTTGCGTAGAACTGCTCAATGCAGGGTATGAAGTAGTAGTTTATGACAACTTGTCCAACAGTTCACCACAAGCACTCCAACGTGTAGAGAAAATCACGGGAAAATCTGTTCAGTTTATTCAAGGCGATATACGCGATGAAACTGTAACAACCGAGGCCATACAGGGATGCGATGGCGTGATCCATTTTGCAGGGCTCAAAGCAGTGGGCGAATCTGTAGCCAAACCTCTGGATTATTATGAGAACAACGTTTATGGCACCCTGTGTTTATTGCGTGCCATGCAATCTAATAACATCAAAACCATCGTTTTTAGCTCATCAGCTACCGTCTATGGCGACCCTGAGTATTTACCTTTTGATGAAATTCATCCTCTACGCACCACCAATCCCTATGGTCAAACCAAACTCGTTATCGAGGAAATACTACGTGACCTTTATAAATCTGATACTTCTTGGAAGATCATGATATTGCGCTACTTCAATCCCGTAGGAGCACACGAAAGCGGTCTCATCGGTGAAGACCCGCAAGGACTCCCTAATAATCTAATGCCTTTCGTTGCCCAAGTCGCCATTGGACGCAGAGAAAGCCTCAATGTTTTCGGAGATGATTATGATACACACGATGGGACAGGAGTACGTGACTATATACATGTTATGGATTTAGCATCAGGTCACCTCAAAGCGCTAGAAGCCTTAACGTTTCCACAATGCACAGCTATTAATCTCGGTTCTGGTATTGGTTATAGCGTTCTGGATCTCGTCAATGCGTTTATAAAAGCGACTGACAAACCGATTCCTTTCATCATTACTCCCCGTCGAGAAGGGGATATTGCAGAATTTTACGCAGATCCAACATTAGCAAAAAACCTTCTCGGATGGAGTGCGCAACGCAACTTAGACCAAATGTGCCGTGACACATGGAACTTTCAATCTCAAAACCCTCAAGGATACGTATGAAAAAAAAATCTCCTATACACGTCTGCCTGTTCCCAGCTGCAGGATACGGAACACGTTTTTTACCGGCAACTAAATCGATGCCAAAAGAGATGCTTCCCGTCCTAACCAAACCTCTCATTCAATACGGTGTTGAGGAGGCGATGGAAGCCGGGATGAACACGATGGCAATCGTCACAGGACGTGGAAAACGAGCGATCGAGGATCATTTTGATATCAGTTATGAGCTAGAGCATCAAATCAAAGGCACTTCCAAAGAAAAAATGCTCGCCGATATCCGACATATTATCGATAAGTGTACCTTCTCCTATACACGACAAAAAGAGATGAAGGGGTTAGGTCACGCTATTCTGACAGGAAAACCGCTTGTCAGTTATCAGCCTTTTGCCGTTATTCTAGCCGATGACCTCTGTGTAAACGAGGGCGAAGGCGTTTTATCACAAATGGTAAAACTGTATGAGAAATACCAATGTTCTATCGTAGCAATCGAAGAGATTGACCCTCAACAAACAGACAGATACGGTGTCATCGCTGGTGTTGAGATCGAACCAGGTATTTACCGTGTCAGCACGATGGTCGAGAAACCTGCTCCCGCAGATGCCCCGACCAATCTTGCTATCATCGGACGCTATATTCTCACCCCTGATATCTTTGATATCCTTCGAACCACCCAGCCGGGCAAGGGGGGAGAAATCCAGATCACCGATGCTCTCATGGCACAAGCGCTTGCTGGCAATGTTATCGCTTGCAAGTTCCAGGGCAAACGCTATGACTGCGGTAGTATCGATGGGTACGTAGAAGCAACCGTAGAACTTTATCAACAATCACTCAAAAACTAAAAAGGAATAAAATGCCAAAAGTCGCTTTAATCACAGGAATTACAGGTCAAGACGGGAGTTATCTCGCAGAATTTTTGCTCAAAAAAGGCTATCTTGTTCACGGCATCAAGCGCCGTACATCGTTATTTAACACTGACCGTATTGACCATCTTTACCAGGATCCCCATGTTGATAATCGCAACTTATTCCTCCATTATGGTGATATGACCGATTCTATGAATCTCACCCGTATTATCCAAGAGGTACAGCCTGATGAGATCTATAACCTCGCTGCTATGTCCCACGTTGCTGTCTCTTTTGAAACCCCTGAATATGTTGCCAATGCAGACGGTACCGGAACGCTTCGTATTTTAGAAGCGGTCAAACTGCTCGGCCTCTCTAAAAAAACAAAGATCTATCAAGCATCAACGTCTGAACTTTATGGAAAAGTACAAGAAACTCCACAAAGCGAAACGACCCCTTTTTACCCTCGATCCCCGTATGCAGTTGCCAAGATGTACGCCTACTGGATCACCGTAAACTACCGTGAAGCGTATGGGATGTTCGCTTGTAACGGTATCCTTTTCAATCATGAGTCTCCGGTTCGTGGTGAAACCTTTGTTACACGTAAAATCACCCGTGCCGCTTCAAAAATTGCTCTTGGTTTACAGGATAAGCTTTTCTTGGGTAACCTCGATGCCAAACGTGACTGGGGTCATGCAAAAGACTACGTTCGCATGATGTGGATGATTCTGCAGGCACCTGAGCCTGAAGACTGGGTTATTGCGACAGGGGTCACTACAACAGTACGTGATTTTGTAAGTATGGCATTTGCGTACGCCGGAATTACTTTAGAGTTTCGTGGTGAGGGTGTTGAGGAAAAAGGCTACGTAGTATCGTGCAGCAACCCTGAGTACCAAGTCACCATAGGCAGTGAAGTCGTTGCCGTCGATCCGCGTTATTTCCGTCCGACGGAAGTTGACCTCTTGTTAGGTGATCCAACCAAAGCAGAACAAAAACTCGGATGGAAGAGAGAATACCAACTCCAGGAGCTGGTAGACGAGATGATGAAAAGCGATCTCAAACTGATGACAAAAGACGTCTATTTGCAAGAGGGCGGCTACAAAACGATGAGCTATTTCGAGTAAATCATGGAAAAAAACAGCAAAATATATGTTGCAGGTCATCGCGGCCTCGTTGGCAGTGCCATTGTAAACAACCTTACGGCCAAAGGGTACACCAATCTAGTTTTTAGAACGCATCAAGAACTCGATCTTCTGGATCAGCGTGCCGTTGCCGAGTTTTTTGCTGCTGAAAAACCCGAGTATGTTTTCCTTGCCGCTGCCAAAGTAGGCGGTATCGTTGCCAATAACACCTATCGCGCAGATTTCATCTATGAAAATCTGATGATCCAAAACAACATCATCCACCAAAGCTATCTTAACAACGTGACCAAACTGATGTTTTTAGGCAGTACCTGCATCTATCCCAAAAACACTCCCCAACCGATGAGAGAAGACTGTCTTTTGACCGATACCCTCGAGTACACCAATGAACCCTATGCCATTGCCAAAATCGCCGGTATCAAGATGTGCGAGAGCTACAATCTTCAGTACGGAACCAACTATATCAGCGTCATGCCTACCAACTTGTATGGTATCGGCGACAACTTTGACCTCCACACCTCCCATGTCCTCCCTGCACTTTTGCGTAAGATTCATGAAGGCAAACTCGCAAATACCCCCTCCGTCGAGATCTGGGGAAGCGGTAAACCCCGACGTGAGTTCATGTACAATGAAGACATGGCGGATGCGTGTATCTATCTCATGGAAAACCGTGATTTCAAAGACACCTACAGTACAACAAATGAAATCCGAAATACCCACATCAACATCGGCACAGGCGAAGACATCTCCATTGCCGATTTAGCCTTACTTATTAAAAACATCGTTGGCTTTACGGGTGAACTAGTCTACAACACCTCCAAGCCCGATGGGACGATGGTAAAACTCACAGATCCATCAAAACTCCATGCCCTTGGGTGGAAACACAAAGTCCAGCTAGAAGAAGGGATTAGACGCGTCTACGCATGGTACCTGGCCCAATGACGAACATTATCCTCTGCGGCGGAAGCGGTACACGATTATGGCCCATCAGCCGAACCCTCATGCCCAAACAATTTGTCCAGCTCTTTAATGACAAATCCCTCTTCCAGCTCACCGTCCTGCGCAACCAAAAAGCATGCAGTTCTCAGATGATCGTCTCCAATGCGGAACAGTATTTTTTGGCTGTAGACCAGCTGGCACGACTTCACGTCACAAAAAATAGCTTTTTACTTGAACCCGTAGGACGCAACACCGCTCCTGCTATTACATTAGCATGTATGGCTTTAGACCCTGACGAAATTGTCCTCGTTACCCCTTCTGATCATCTTATCAAAGATGAAAAAGCCTATTTAGAGGTACTTACAAGTGCAAAAGAACAAGCCTCTCAGGACAATCTCGTCACTTTTGGGATCCAACCAAGCTACGCCGAGACAGGTTTTGGCTATATTGAAGCAGCAGGTTTGGATGTAAAATCGTTCAAAGAAAAACCCGATGCCAAAACTGCCCAGCAGTACATCGATGCGGGGAACTACTATTGGAACAGCGGTATGTTTTGTTTCAAAGCGGGTCTTTTCCTCGATGAACTTGAACGTTATTCACCAGAGATCTACCATACCGCAAAAATCGCGTATGAAAATGCTCTAAAAGACAAGGTGAATTCTGAAAGAAGAGAGGGTGGCCTGGGCTATGATTTGATCCGTATAGCGCACACTGATATGGCCGCCATCCCCGAAGACAGTATCGATTACGCGGTTATGGAAAAAAGCAGCTGTGTCAAAGTCATCCCAAGCGACATCGCCTGGAGCGATCTTGGCAGTTTTGATGCCTTGTACGATGAGCTACCGAAAAATGGAGATGGCAACACTGCCAATACTCACCACATCAGCATCGATTCTCACAACAACCTTATCCTCGCACACAAGACGATCGCAACGATCGACATAGATGATCTGATCATCATCGATACCGAAGATGCCCTCCTCATCTCGAAAAAAGGCTCTTCTCAAAAGGTCAAAGAGGTCGTTTCTGAACTTAAAAAACGTGATTCGCATCTCCCTAACATCCATCTAACCGCCCATCGTCCATGGGGAACCTATACGGTACTTGAAGATACCCCGGGATACAAGATCAAACGCATCGTCGTACGCCCTGGCAAGCGCCTAAGCTTGCAAAAGCACTTCCACCGAAACGAGCACTGGATCGTTGTCAGCGGCACCGCCACTGTCACCGTAGGCGAGAACACTTTCCTGGTACGCCCAAACGAATCAACCTATATCAAAATGGGCGAACTGCACCGCCTTGAGAACACCGGCAAGATCGATCTCGTCCTCATCGAAGCCCAAGTAGGCGAATACACAGGTGAAGACGATATTGTCCGCATCGACGATGATTTTAAACGCACCTAAAAGTAATGCCTGACGTACTTCACATCGATCACCCGCTATGCACTGCCACGATTTTACTTCAAGGAGCACAGCTCATCAGCTGGATTCCCGCCGGCGCGTCAAATATCTTCTGGTCTAGCGATATCACCCATTATCACAGTGGTAAAGCCTTTCGAGGCGGTATACCTATCTGCTGGCCATGGTTTGGAAAAGCTCGCTCTCCCGCACACGGATTTGCCCGACTTATGCCATGGGAACTGACCAACCGAGAGGATACAGCGCAGTGCGTTGTGTTGGAATTTCAACTGAGCGATTCTCCCCAAACCTTTGAGATCTGGCCCCACGCTTTTACCCTCATTCTTCGTATGAAACTGGGCTCCACCTGTTCCCTCACACTGCATATTGATGCCCCTGTCCCCACGACGGGAGCGTTTCACACCTATCTTGCCACATCCGATATCACCCAGTCATCTATCACAGGTCTTGGAAGCCGCTATCTTGATTCACTGCAAGAGAACACCACTATCACAAGAGACTTCTCTACTCTCAAAATAGATCGTGAAGTTGACCGTATCTATACGCATTCCAATCATAAAAACATACTCACTACGCCTAAACAAACTATCCATCTCACGCACGAGGGGTACAGCGATATCGTTGTATGGAATCCATGGGTTGAGCGTTCAGAACAAATTGCAGATATTAGTTCAGACGATTATCGCCATATGGTCTGTATCGAAACCGCACGGATTAACAAAGCATTGGAATACATCGACCAGCTTTCATTAACTATAGATATTACCTTAGAGTAATCTTTATGATAAACATAGTTTTTTATTGTAAAATACTATAATTATCTGGAGTAGCTATATTTGATGTCTTATCTTGATTCGAACACCTTTGCCACTGTCGTAGAGAACACTCCTCTGGCCTCGATCGATCTCTCTGCTCTTCCTCATTCGAAACACGACGAATACCATTGGCTATCAGCGCAAAATTTGATAGCTGATGATACCGTTCACGTTTATGTGAAACTTTTTTTTGAAAAGAGTAAAAATAAAACTAATACCAACTATGGAGGAGATCAATGAAAGGGATCATTTTAGCCGGCGGTAGCGGAACGCGACTCTACCCAATCACCAAAGGGGTAAGCAAACAACTCGTCCCTATTTATGATAAACCGATGGTCTATTATCCTCTCTCAGTTTTGATGCTCGCAGGGATTACGGAAGTACTGATTATCTCTACCCCAACTGACTTACCCCGTTTCGAAGAACTTTTGGGAGATGGAAGCGATATCGGAATGCGTTTTGAATACTGTGTACAGCCTAGTCCTGACGGTCTGGCTCAAGCGTTTATCCTTGGTGCAGATTTTATCGGCAATGATGATGTATGTCTGGTATTGGGAGACAATATCTTCCACGGTCATGGACTGACTAAACTATTGGCACAATCGGTACGCAATGTCACCGAAGAGAAAAAAGCAACCGTATTTGGCTACTGGGTCAAAGATCCTGAGCGTTATGGTGTCGCTGAATTTGATCAAGCAGGCAATGTCCTCTCTATCGAAGAAAAACCGCTGAAGCCTAAAAGTTCATATGCGGTTATCGGGCTGTATTTTTATCCCAACAGTGTCGTCGAGATCGCAAAAAATATCAAACCCTCTGATCGAGGAGAGTTAGAAATCACGACGGTAAACCAAGAGTACCTTGCACAAAATGCACTCAAAGTTGAACTCATGGGGCGCGGCTATGCATGGCTTGATACCGGTACGCACGAGAGTCTGCTGGAAGCCAGTATGTTTATTCAAACCATTGAAAACCGCCAGGGGCTCAAAGTGGCCTGTCTCG